>CALFBM010000157.1 GCA_937951645.1 uncultured Rhizobiaceae group bacterium | reverse complement strand
GGAAACTTAACCCAGACCGTATCAGACTCATACATTTCATATTCGATCTCGGCTTCTGCCAGTGCAGTACGTTCCACCACTGACCACATGATCGGCTTTGAGCCGCGATAGAGTTGTCCTGATTTGGCAAACTTCATTAGCTCACCTGCAATCTTTGCCTCAGCTGGAAAATTCATGGTTTTGTATGGTGTTACGAAATCACCTTCCACGCCCAGGCGTCTGAACTCTTCGGACTGTACGCCAATCCAATGATCCGCAAACTCGCGGCATTCCTGACGGAATTCGTTGATTGGCACTTCGTCCTTGTTCTTGCCCTTGGCGCGGTATTGCTCTTCGATTTTCCATTCGATTGGAAGGCCGTGACAATCCCAACCCGGCACATAGTTTGAATCAAATCCGCGCATCTGGAATGAGCGCGTGATGGTATCTTTCAAAATCTTGTTAAGCGCATGGCCGATGTGCAGCGTGCCGTTTGCGTAAGGCGGGCCATCATGGAGCACGTATTTCGGGCGCCCCTTTGATTGCTCGCGCAGCTTTTTATAAAGCTTCATCTCATCCCATTTGGCGATTAGTTCCGGCTCTTTTTTTGGAAGGCCTGCCCGCATTGGAAATTCTGTTTTCGGGAGATTAAGCGTCTGTGAATAATCGCGTTCGGAAGTATTTTCGTCGGTCATAAGTTTAACTTTTTTGTTGTCGAACAAATCAATAGAATTTGCTTCTTAGTTAGCGAACAAATCAATAGAATTTGCTTCGCGTGTACTCAATAAAGAATCTTGTGTTTGGAGATTTACCCTGTTCGCCAGACATTGTCATGTCTGTAATAAGCCAAGGGCAGTGGCTTTTCCCGGCACCTCAGATTAGCTGAAGTCCGGGTATATAATTCGGACTGTTATTCGAAAATTATAAAATTGGTTCATAAGGCCTTATTAAACGGATTGGGCGTAATTAATCAACCGGGTAATTCTTCCAATATGGCATAGATTTGTATATTTTAGCCAAATGCGCTATATTATTCGGCAAATGGCATATTGAGGATTATTATGAACATCCAAACAAAAGCTGCAGATTTTCAAATTGATGCCAAGCGTATCAACGGCTTGTTGGATCTTGGCTTCAGCAAATCGGAAATCTATCAAATCGTGGCGCCGCAAAGAACATTAGCCAGACGCAAGGACAAACTCTCATTGGAAGAGTCTGACAAGGTTGAACGGCTGGAAAGAATAATCGAACATGCAACGCGCGTCTTTGGGGCAAGGGACTTGGCGCAAGAATGGCTTAGAGATAAAAACCGTGCCTTACACGGCAATAAGCCTATTGATCTGCTGATGTCAGAGACTGGCGCAGACACAGTCAAGCAACAGCTTTATGCAATACAATACGGTATGTATGCTTGATACAAACTGTTTGGCGCATATCGCAATTTGATAATCTTTCAGGCTCGGGAGGAACATTTTCAGCCGGTCGCTGGAACAGGCTTGGAACCAAAATCGTCTATTGTTCAGATCATCCTGCAACTTGCATGCTGGAACTGTTAATACGATTCAATCCAAGGTTTACTCCCAGAAATTACAAACTGCTGGAAATCAGGCTTTCTGAAAATGCCAAAACCGAAGAAGTTAAACTGCCGAAAAACTGGAAGCAAAAACCTGATATGACACAAACCATCTGGGAAAGGTTTTGTGAAAGGAACACCGCTGCAATTTTAAAAGTACCATCCGTGATTATGCCCCAAGCATATCATTATTTGTTAAATCCAGATCACGAGGAACATGCAAACCATGAGATTGTTGGGGTTTATGATAATTTGCTGGATGAACGGTTTTACGTTTGATTTTTCCTCTCCCCTTGTGAGGGAAGGAAAAAGGATACTTTAATTAAACCACAATAGGCCAAAGCCCCTGTTCCGGGCCCAAGGCTGATAACATCGCCCTGGCTTCCATGCTATCCTTATCCATTTGCTCAATCAATGCCTCGACGCTACCGAATTTTTCTTCTCCGCGTATCCAGCCGTATAAATAGATGGTGAGTTCCTGATCATACAGATCACCTTCAAAATCAAAGATAAACGTTTCAAGCAATGCTTCGCCGTTATCAAATGTAGGCCTGCGGCCATAGCTTGCCACGCCATCGTGGAGTGTGCCATCAGCCAGTTTTGCGCGCACTGCGTATATGCCGTGTTTTAGCGTACTTTCTGCCGGCATCATCAGGTTGGCAGTTGGGTAATTTAAGGTGCGCCCAATTTGCTTGCCTTTTTGTACAACCCCACTGTAGCGATAGGCATAACCCAGCAAGCCATTGGCTTCTGCGATTTCACCTTGTGCCAAACATTCGCGAATACGGCTTGAGGAAACCACGCTCCCGCCTTCATCATTGAAAGCCTGAACGATGGTTGTTGCAAAGCCCAAACGTTCGCCATTTGCAGCCAGAAATTGGGGACTGCCCTCACGCCCCTTGCCAAAATGAAAATCATAACCTGTCACGACATGTGAAGCGCCCAGGGTTTCCATCAAGGTTTTTTCAACAAAATCAATCGCGTTTGTGCTGGCAAAATCCCTGTCAAATTTATGCTCAACCACGCAGTTAAACCCCAGATGTTCAATCAGCTCGGCCTTGCACGGCGCAGGTGTTAGGCGAGGCACAGGAGCGTGCGGTGCGAAGACGGTTCGTGGATGCGGCTCAAAGGTCAGAACTGTCGCTGATACACCAGCAAGTTCTGCGAGTTTTACAGCCGTTTGCAAGACCGCCTGATGCCCACGATGCACACCGTCAAAATTGCCAATGGCAACAATGCCGCCCCTTAGGCTTTCGGGAAAATCTTTCGGATGATTGATACGCATGAAATTCATCGCAAATAAATGCCGTAAACGCGCTCACCAGACAAGGCTTTTTATCCAATAAGTTGGCTTTGCATTATTGTCCTTCAAAAATGCCTGTAATTTTGCGTTGTCAACTTCGCCTGTTGTATAGTCAGCCGCATGGATGCCATTGGTTATGAAAAGACCGTCTATGCCATTATCATGTGCACCCAATACGTCCGTTGGAAGCCCATCGCCAATGCCAAGAATACGTGCCTTGTCCAGCTTGCGACCCAGGACTTTTTCACCTCGTTCAATTGCCACATCATAAATCGGGTTATAGGGTTTACCGACAATTTGCGTTTCGCCGCCAAGCTTGTCGTATTCACGCGCCAAGGCTCCTGCGCACCATAAAAGCTTGTCAACGACCTCAACCACGATATCGGGATTGGCGCAGATGAAGGGCAATTTCAGATCAACATATTGCTTGAAGCGCTCGATATAATCATCCGGGTGCTCGTTATAATCATCAAACAGCCCCGTGCAGACAATGCCGGCTGCGTCTTCTGCCTGTGAAAACTCTACGTCAAGACCCTCATAAAGCGCGTAATCACGTTCAGGGCCAATATGAAAGACACTACCATCAAGTGCTTTTATGAGCTCGCGGGTCACATCACCTGAGGTTACCAGATCATCAAACACACCTTCAGGACAATTCATGTATGCAAGCTGCTCAAGTACCGGGCCTTGCGGGCGAGGGGCATTGGTAATCATGATGACCGGTACGCCAGCCTCACGCGCTTTCGTCAATGCTATTGCTGCATCCTGCCAGATTTCCTTGCCGTTATGCAAAACGCCCCATACATCGCACAGGATACAATCGTAATTATCAATAATTTTGGAGAGACCTTCTGCGTGAGGAACCGCATGGGAGGCAAGTGTCATTATAATGTTACTTTCAGGATATTGAATATATCACTTCAATTGCCACATCACTCATGCAGTGACAACAGCAGATTTTATGCTTTTGTTATCTCTCAAACTCTTGACTCTTATCCACAGACTCCCTATCTCAACTATCGTTAGCACTCTCCAAATATGAGTGCTAATTTGTTTCAAACGTTAATTGCGCAATTTCGCGCACATTATAATGGGTAAATTAACATGGCAAAAATGAAATTTCGTCCTCTGCATGACCGTGTGGTCGTACGTCGCGTAAATGCTGAAGAAAAAACAGCAGGTGGCATTATTCTTCCTGATTCAGCGCAAGAAAAACCTTCTGAAGGTGAAGTTGTGGCTGTTGGTTCTGGTGCACGCAATGAAGCGGGTGCACTTGTGGAACTTGACGTGAAAAAAGGCGACATCGTTCTTTTCGGCAAATGGTCAGGTACAGAAGTTCAGGTTGGCGGTGAAGACCTGCTGATCATGAAAGAATCCGACATCATGGGCATCATCGGTTAATCCGGTACGCCCTAATTTTAAAGTAATTCGTATAAATTTAAGGAGCTGATAACATGGCTGCCAAAGAAGTAAAATTTGGAACTGACGCACGCGAAAAAATGCTTCGTGGTGTTGATATCCTTGCAAACGCTGTAAAAGTAACGCTTGGCCCAAAAGGTCGTAACGTTGTACTGGACAAATCATTCGGCGCACCGCGCATCACGAAAGACGGCGTATCTGTTGCAAAAGAAATCGAGCTTGAAGACAAGTTTGAAAACATGGGCGCTCAGATGGTCAAGGAAGTTGCTTCCAAAACCAATGATGTTGCCGGTGACGGTACCACGACTGCAACCGTGCTTGCACAAGCAATCGTTAAAGAAGGTGCAAAGGCAGTTGCTGCCGGCATGAACCCGATGGATCTAAAGCGCGGCGTTGATATGGCTGTGTCTGAAGTAATCGAAGACCTTGTGAAAAAATCCAAGAAAATCAAGACTTCCGAAGAAGTTGCACAAGTGGGTACAATCTCTGCAAACGGCGAAGCGCAAATCGGCATCGACATTGCAGAAGCCATGCAAAAAGTCGGCAATGAAGGCGTTATCACTGTTGAGGAAGCAAAAACTGCTGAAACAGAGCTTGAAGTTGTTGAAGGCATGCAGTTCGACCGCGGTTACCTTTCACCATATTTCGTGACGAACCCGGAAAAAATGGTTGCTGATCTTGAAGATCCCTACATTCTTCTTCACGAGAAAAAACTTTCCAACCTGCAAGCCATGTTGCCGCTTCTAGAAGCTGCTGTTCAGTCTTCACGCCCACTGCTTATCATTGCAGAGGATGTTGAGGGTGAAGCACTTGCAACACTTGTTGTTAACAAACTGCGTGGTGGTCTTAAAATTGCTGCGGTCAAGGCACCTGGTTTTGGTGATCGTCGCAAGGCAATGCTGGAAGACATCGCAATCCTTACCGGTGGCCAGGTAATCTCGGAAGACATCGGCATCAAGCTTGAAAACGTGACTTTGGACATGCTCGGCACTGCGAAAAAAGTGAACATCTCAAAAGAGAACACTGTGATCGTAGATGGCGCTGGCAAGAAAAAAGACATCTCTGGCCGTGTTGGTCAAATCAAGCAGCAGATCGAAGAGACTTCATCTGACTACGACCGCGAAAAACTTCAAGAGCGTCTTGCAAAACTTGCAGGCGGTGTTGCTGTTATCCGTGTTGGTGGTGCTACAGAAATCGAAGTTAAAGAGAAAAAGGACCGTGTTGATGATGCATTGAATGCTACTCGCGCTGCGGTCGAAGAAGGTATCGTCCCTGGTGGCGGTGTTGCCCTTCTTCGTGCTTCAAATGCCATCAAGTCCGAGGGTGCAAACTCTGACCAGGATGCAGGCATTTCAATCGTGCGCCGTGCACTTCAGGCACCTATTCGCCAGATTGCAGAAAATGCGGGCGATGAAGGTTCTATCGTTGTGGGCAAAATCCTCGACGATAAAAAAGGCTCTTTCGGCTACAACGCACAAACCGGCAAGTTTGGTGACATGATTGACATGGGCATCATCGACCCGGTGAAAGTGGTTCGCCACGCACTACAAGATGCTGCATCTGTTGCTTCACTGTTGATTACAACAGAAGCCATGGTTGCTGACGCTCCTGCCAAAGACGCAGGCGGCGCCCCTGCAATGCCTGATATGGGCGGCATGGGTGGAATGGGCGGCATGATGTAAGAATTGGCTTCGCCAATTCTTACCTGAAACGTTCATTCGTGCTTAGGTTTAAAGGCCAGTCTTCGGACTGGCCTTTTTTGTTTGATGTATTGCCCATGATTTTTTGATGTGAATGATGCTTTGCATCGCTACACTG
>CALFBM010000156.1 GCA_937951645.1 uncultured Rhizobiaceae group bacterium | reverse complement strand
TTTTAGGATGGCCAAAAAATAATAATCCTTCAGCCATCCAAAGTCATAGGCGGCTTACTTGGTGTTAAGTATCTGATAAAACTTGGTAAAAACCATGTCTTTTGTAGCACTGTCAATATGGCATTGTGCACAAGCTTCAGTTGGTGCAGCCATAGCTGATTGAGCATATGGAGGAGCATGATGGCCAAAGTTGAAATAACCCCAGTTTTGGCTATCAGCAAAACGGGTTGAGTCTTTAACAGCGATATCAATACCATTATAAGCGCCCGGGAAATATCCGCGCCCAGATACTTCTGTTCGCGATCCATCTTCTTCATCACCTTTTATAGTCAACTGCAATTCCTTGAGCAGGATTGTGCCTTCAGGGAATTCATTGGTTTCTTTATAAATTTTATAAACTTCTGGGTGCATGTAAACGTTGTGATATTCAGGGAAACCCGCTTCGCCACCATTAAGTGCGTTTGGGGTTAAAGGTGAGCCAAGGTAGACCCACTCACGGTAACCTGTTGGCAATTCCAATTCACCTTTGTCGTTCCATTTAGGCTTCCAATCGTCTGATTGCTGAGCAGTGGCGCCATAGGCCATCATTGCAGTCGCCATTCCGGCCAGCAATCCTATTGTTAATCGTGTTTTCATTTTGGTATCTCCTTGCGTAGGTTGGGGGTCATAAACATATTTGCCTGTTTGGATAGGTTTGCGAGTATGTCTAATAGCGATATGAGTAGTTATTTCAAAACCGGATAGCCTTCAGTATAAATCCAGTCATTGTCTTTGGCTGGAATGTGGCATGTCAGGCATTCGTCAGCGTAATCAGTTGTGGTTGTTTTGATACGATCATCAGCGTCAAAATAAGCCCAGCCCCAACCTTCGCCCCAAAGCTTGTTTGTCTTTTCAAATTTTCCAGTGGAATCCTTTACCATCACAAACCAGCCCTCAACATCACCAGCACGACTAATTGTCCCTGTGGTCATGTCGGCAGTTTCTGCGCCGAGAAGTTCTTTAACAAGAATTGCTCCATCCGGAAATTTCCCGGTTTTACGATATTCATCCACTGTTGCAGGTTGGGTGTAGACCATGTGTATCCCCTTAGAGCCGGCGGTGCCTTCATCAGCAGCGACAGCCCAAGAACCCAAGGCAGTCCAGTCTTTTCGAAAATCAACATCGGGAAGTACAATATTTCCAGATGAATCAATTGTCTTGCTTAATGCAGAACTATTTTCACTATGACTTTGGGTGGTGATGAGTACAGTTGAAACCGCAGCAATTGCAATCAATGTAGTTACTATAACTGGCTTGTTAAATTTACTCATTTTCACAACTCCTGACTTTAGATGGATAAGGGTATGCATTATATATTTTTAGCGCGCATCTATACCTCATTAGTCGTGCATTAAGTCGTGAGCTGATATCAAAAAACTGAGCTAATGTTAGTTTTTTGCTATTAAAATTGGTTTGTCCCTCGGCGCTTTCCATGTTTTGAGAAATAGGAAATCTACCCTTTATCAAAGGAATATTCCGTCAACTGGTATAGATATAATTTTGAATTATATGAATAAATTTAAAAGTAATGCTGGTTTTGTTCTTGTTTTACTAATGTCGAAATATGTTGGGGAACCAATAAACCCGATAGTAATTTTGGAACATGAATGTATAATAGATGTTTAAAAACGCTGTGTTAATCTTGGTGTTGGATATTGAAAGGGAACAGACTTGAGCAATCAATACTCTGATTTTCTCAAAATGCAGGTGATATATGAGGCTGACTAATTTTACTGACTATGCGTTAAGGGTTCTGCTTTATACTGCTGCTCATAATGAGCAACAGACGACAATTGCAACAATTCAAAAGACATTTGATATATCAAAAGGTCATCTGATGAAAATTGTGCACCTTCTTTCTACAGAGGGCTATCTACATGCTGTTCGTGGCAGGGCAGGCGGTATTAGACTAGGAATGGCGCCGGAAGAAATTAATCTTGGCAAGTTGATTAGATTGACAGAACCAAATTTCCAGTTAGTTGAGTGTTTTGGACAGGATAACCGTTGTATTATCTCGCCATATTGTAAAATTCCTGGTCCGCTCAATAAGGCCCTTGATGCTTTTCTTGATACATTGGATTGTTATACACTCAAAGATATGATGCTATCACATAAGAATTTTAATGCTTCTTCTGGGCAGGTTTTTCAGCAGAGAGGCCCAACATTTCTTCTTGATAGCGAAGTTTCCTGATATCCGAATAAGTGTTACTTTTGCCATTTTATAAAGTTGCGTGTCAGGTTTATTCTGCCTTTTCAGACTTGGCTTGCTTGTCGTTATCGTCAAACAATATACGCTCCGCAGCACCGTCAAGATCATCATATTGGTCTGACTTCAAACACCAGAAAAATGCTGCCAAACCTGCGCCTCCAAGCACAAGAGAAATTGGAATAAGAAAGAGATAGCTGTTTGTCATGCAGTGTTCCGATCCATTTCACCACGCTTGGCAGTGCTTAACCGTAATGCGTTTACAACAACGATAATGGAAGAAGTTGACATTGCAATAGCAGCATAGAGTGGTGTGATATATCCAAAAAAGGCAAATGGGACAGCTATTAGATTATAGGCAATAGCAAAGCTAATGTTTTGGGTTGTGAGATGCTTTGCCATCTTGGCTGTTTCAAACAGTGTCAGGATGCTGTCGAGTCTGTTTCGCAGAAGTACGATATCAGCTGCTGTGCGTCCGATATCAGTAGCAGAAGCTGGTGCTATTGATACATAGGCGGCTGCAAGTGCAGGGGCATCATTGATGCCGTCCCCAATCATTAGCGGTTTTTCATTATTAGAGCTTGCCAACTTAATTGCTTCGAGTTTTTGATCCGGGGTCATTGCCCAATGATAATTTTTCAGATCAAGTTCATCCGCAATCTGTGCGACTTTTTCT
>CALFBM010000155.1 GCA_937951645.1 uncultured Rhizobiaceae group bacterium | reverse complement strand
TCACCTTTGGGATTATTTTGAAACAATGCGGCTGGCCAGTCGTAATTACACAAAGCCATCATTGCAGCGGGCGTTAACCGTACCGACGACTTTTTCTCGTGTTCTAGGCGTGTAATCAGCTCGTTAACTAATAATGGCAAGTCTTCAGATCGGCTGTTGAGTGGCGGCATCTCAATTGGGAAGACATTGAGCCTGTAATAAAGATCTTCGCGAAAACGACCATCTTCGATAAGCTGCTCTAGGTTACGGTGAGTTGCGGCGACTATGCGGACGTCGCTTTTGATGCTTTTGTTACTACCCACACGCTCAAAAGAACGCTCTTGGATAACTCGCAGCAACTTAACTTGCATAGTCAGCGGCATATCACCGATGTAGTGATGTGTTTTCTCGTCTTTGAACAACAAGCGTCATCGGCCCAGGCCAAAATGCTTCTGCCAGTTTATGTGATATTTTATCAAACTCGCCATAAGCCTCTGCCATTTCCAAATCAAGCATATGGATGATGAGCGGATTAAATTTTGGCCTGCCCTTCATTTCAAAAATGTGTGCGATAGCCTGCCCATTGAAGGCATCAGCAGCTAACCCATATACAGTTTCTGTAGGCAGTCCAATGCAATTGCCAGTATAGATTTGATCGCAGATTTCCCCTAGGCTGTCGTTGAGTTTATGGGCTGAAATTATTTTGGGCATGGCTTCTTTTTATTTGACGTTAACGTCAATATTTGTTCAAACAGGATATTAGCTCAACCGAGCCGTTGGAGGATAACTATGTACCGTGCACCCGTAGCAGAAATTTCTCATACTCTCAAACAGGTTGCTGATATGAAATCAGCCTTGGAGAGTGGCAAATTAGGTGATTTAAGCGAAGACCTTGTTGATGCCGTACTTGAAGAAGCTGGAAAATTTGCAAGCGAGCGCATTGCGCCACTTAATCGCGATGCCGATTTAATTGGCGCCAAGCTTGAAAACGCGGTTGTGACAACAGCACCAGGTTTTGCACAAACCTATAAGGACTGGAGCGAAGGTGGCTGGAATGCAATTTCCGGCCCTGAAGAATATGGCGGGCAAGGCTTGCCAAACATGCTTGCGGTCGCAGCTTCAGAAATGTGGAACTCTGCTTCTATGGGGTTCGCATTGTGCCCTTTGCTTACCATAGGTGCAATTGAGGCGGTGGCAACACATGGTTCAGATGAATTAAAATCCAAGTATCTTGAAAAGCTTGTCTCTGGTGAATGGACAGGCACGATGAACCTGACAGAGCCAGCTTGTGGTTCTGATCTGGCAGCGCTTAAAACACAAGCCAAGCCCGCAGGGGACGGAAGTTACCGCATTTTTGGGCAGAAGATTTTTATTACATATGGCGAACATGACATGACAGAAAATATTTGTCATTTGGTGCTTGCACGCCTGCCCGATGCACCGGCAGGTACACGCGGAATTTCACTCTTTTTGGTGCCAAAGTTTCTTGTAAATGACGATGGCAGTTTGGGTGCGCGCAATGATGCTTTTTGTCAGTCGATTGAGCATAAAATAGGCATTCATGGTTCTCCAACCTGCGTGATGATTTATGGTGATGGGTTTGAAGGAACAGAGCCAGGGGCAATTGGTTATTTGATTGGCGAAGAAAATCGCGGTCTTGCCTGCATGTTTACGATGATGAACAACGCCCGCTTGAATGTAGGCACGCAAGGTGTGGCAATTGGTGAAGCTGCCTATCAACATGCACTCAATTATGCACGTGACCGCAAACAGGGCAAAGCATCCAGCTATGAAGGTGATGGCATGGCGCCAATCGTTCATCATCCGGATGTGCAGCGTAATTTGCTTACCATGAAATCCATGACCAATGCTGCGCGCGGTATTTGTTATTCATGCGCCTATGCGCTTGACATGCAGCATATGAGCGAAGGCGAGGAAGCAAAAATGTGGGCAGAGCGCGTTGGTATTATAACCCCGATTGCAAAAGCTTTCTCAACAGACATCGGCTGTGAAGTTGCTTCAATCGGTGTGCAAATTCATGGCGGTATGGGCTTTATTGAAGAAACAGGCGCTGCACAATACATGCGAGACGCCCGTATTAACCCGATTTATGAAGGCACAAACGGCATTCAGGCAATTGATCTTGTAACCCGCAAACTTCCCCTTTCGGGCGGTGATGCAGTAAGGGCATATATCACTGACCTTCGCAGCATTGTTGAAGATGTTCGCGGTGTAAATCATGACGGGTTTGGCAGAACAGCTGAATTACTGGATGGTGCGTTAAACGAAGTTGAAGAAGCAACTGACTGGTTGCTAGCACAAATGGCAGATGGACAAATGGATGCAGCCCTTGCAGGTGCCACACCTTATTTGCGTTTGTTTGGTCTGGCCTCTGGCGGTTGTTATCTGGCCAAGTCCGGTCTTGGCGATAATGAAAAAGATCGTGCAAGTCTTGCCCGTTTCTTCGCTGAGAATTTTACTGCTGAATGTGCAGCTCTTAAATCTACAGTAACAGGTGGCGCAGACAGTCTGGATGCGGCAAGCGAACTTTTAAAAGCAGGATAATCAAATGACTGAAGTAGCTGACCGTATCCTGACATCAAGCGCCAATGGCGTTATGATCCTTCGCATGAACCGTCCCGACAAGAAGAATGCGCTTACAGGCGATATGTATTCGCGCATGTCGGCAGCATTGGATGAAGCTAATGCAAGTGAGGCTATAAATGCCATTCTCATCCTCGGTTCGCCTGGCGCGTTTTCTGCCGGAAATGACATTGCAGACTTCATGCAAGTCGCTATGAGCGGTGAACGTGAAAATATGTCGGTCTTTGGTTTTCTGGAGCGTATCATTCAAGCACCAAAGCCAATTGTTGCAGGTGTTGATGGTCTGGCAATCGGCATTGGTTCAACCATGTTGCTCCATTGCGATTATGTGGTTGCATCCGATACGTCGATGTTCAAAACACCCTTTGTGGATTTAGGTCTTGTACCAGAAGCAGGTTCAAGCCTGATCGGACCTGAACTAATGGGCTATCACAAGGCATTTGCACTACTGGGTATGGGCGAAGCATTCTCAACCCAAGACGCAAAAGATGCGGGCTTTGTAACCAGGATTACATCGTCTGACCAACTGGAAAGTTCTGCCGAACAAGCAGCGCAGTCAATTGCCTCAAAACCGCAGCAAGCCATAAAACTCTCACGAGACCTGCTACGCGGTGATCGCTCAGAGATCTTGGCACGTATGAGAGAAGAGGCGGTTCTATTCGGCGAAAGACTGGAATCCGAAGAAGCAAAACAGGCATTCATGTCTTTCATGCAAAAGAGCGCCAAGAAGGCTGGTTGAACCTGCTTATGCGGATGCAAAAAATTTTGGCTGGAACAGCCGAACTGCAATCGAACCCACTCCGGTTAAAGCGATGGCTAACGCAAATAACCATCCAATAAACGGAATTATGGCAATCAATCCAACGGCAAATGCACCGATACCTGCTGCCGCAGCTCTTGACCAGATACTGTTTGGTTCCTTTTGCCCAATACTCATGAGAAGTCCGACACCAAAGGCATAGACTGCAACGATGTAGCCGGCAAATGCACAGACCAAAGCTGCAAGCACTGTGGCAGGGACTAGCAATAATCCAATAACCGTCATCATCAGGATAATCGTCAACCCGATTATCACTGACTCTGCAAGAATGCCAAACCAGAACGTCCGAAACGGTCGATCAAGAATACCACGGCGAAGGTCTGCCAATTTCTGTGGCACAATTGCAGCGATTAATGCCGCAATGAGTGCAACGGCGACTACTCCAACCAAAAATAGGGTCAATACATCGCGCCAATCCCAGGCATTTAATTCCTTGGTTGCCTCTGTCCATTCGGAAATATCACGCCGGTCTATACGATCCTCGGGTATCACTTGCGAAGGAATTTCCACCTCACCAGTATGTTTCTCGTAAAGGGTCAATTTTCCTTCAATTTTGGCGCCACCATCAAAATTTATTTCCCGAGCTGTCAGGCTAACATCACCTTTGATTATTGATCCAAATTGCACCTCATCCCCTGCGATCAGAGCATATCCGGAGACAGGGCCGGATATAACAAGGTTTGCTCCTGAAATTCTGAGATCACCAGCCACTTCTCCGACCTGAACATTATAGCCGCTGACGGTGACATCGCCAGCAACCTTGCCATCCTGTGATACGTCCATTCCGGCCAGATAGGCATCTCCACCTATGGCACCTGTTGAGATTATCTTGCGTCCAGCCAAGTGTGCTGAGCCAGTAATATCCTTTTTGCTACGAACGGTTTCACCCGCCATAAAAAGGTCGTCTACACCCTCTGCATCCTGAACCGTAGTAGCTCCAGCCAAAAAGCGATCTTTGTTAAAATCAAAGTACCCCTTTTTCTCTTCTGCTGACAAAGGGCTGATGGCGAATACTATCAAGATCGCCGCAAGCAAGTACCTGTACATGTCATACCTCCAACTCATGAATATTTATCTGGGTAGCAAGTTATAAGGCTGATTTTTTTAGTTCCATTGATATGAATCAATCCTCATGAGTTGAACAGCTGTAAGGCTTGGACATGACCAAAGATCACCCAAACATAAAGTTGTTATTAAAACTGGACATTCGCGATCCGGACGCATCAGCAGTGCTGTTTTCCAATGACTTTGTATGGCATTATTTCAATCCCAGCCTGCCAGATGTCGAAGGAGACTATTTTGGCGTTGAAGGGCTCAAGCGTTTCTTTAAAATAATCGCGGGGGAAACCAACAGTACTTTGAAGATTGAACTGGTTTCTGCAAAACCAATCGGTGAAGAACTCGTTGTCGTTCATGCACGTGACACCATGGTACGTAAAGATAGTTCGCTAACTATTGATGATGTTATTGTTTGGCGTATTGTGGACGGTCAAATAACAGAGGCCTGGAATGCCCCATCCGCCTTCTCATTGGTTGTGTGATCTAATGACAAGCCTTGGCAGGCATAAACCAGCTTCACCCACCACGCCCATGATCAAGAGTTATCCCTAGCCAATAATTTATTGCAATAAATACCAATATCAAAAGCAGATAAACCGCAGTTGCAGCGCTCGTAACTATGTTCGGTTTAAGCTTCAACGGCTTCCATGCCATATAAAACAACCCAAGCCCAAAAAACCCGCTTAGAATTGAGAAGATATAATGGAGGGGCAGTTGTGTATGTTCCAATTCAGTCAAATGCCCATCAGGAAAACCAAAACTATCTGCCTTCATTTTTAGGTAAAAGGCAATGATGACGGATAGAAAACCAAGAAAGATGAGGCGTGTGTTCATGGATGTACCATTCTTAAATTTGGCCATGTTTCTAGCCAGCGTTTGCTGTTTATCCGCTCGTAATATTGATGCATCTTACGCTTTCCGGAATGGGTGGGTTTTATTGATAAATTTAATAAGTCATCCACGCCATGAGGCGCAATAATTTCTAATATACCACTTTTAGTCAGCCGTGCACCAATGCATGTTGGTGTTTCCAACCAAAAAGACATTGCATTTATTGTCGAGGTATATGGTTTGTCATTATTTCTATAGTGCATGCGGGCCTGATTTCTAACAGACCAATTAAAGGTTGGGTTAGATAAAGCAAGTTGGTCTTGAAATTTCTTGTCATGCACAGGTGCCATATTGTTTTTATTAAAATACAGAACATCAATATCATTTAGAGGTGTTGGTTTCGAATAACCGTGAAGGTTATCCCATACAAGGTTACGAACAAATCCTGCACCAATAGCCCAATCCTCAAGGTTTAGATTATCAACAAATTGCAGCGCTTCCATATGAAATGGACTGGCTTCGAGATACCCTATTATTTGAGTTTTTGAATGTTGGCTCATCGCTCCAGCAACACAACTACCTCAAGATGCGGTGTGTATTTAAACTGATCAATTGGAATGATGCGTTTAATGTTAAACCCGCCGGCAACCAGGATTTCCAGATCAGTTGCAAGTGTTGCCGGATTGCATGAAACAGCTGCCACTTTTTTAACGCGTGATTTTGCAATTTGCCTGGTTTGGAGTTCAGCACCTGCACGTGGCGGGTCAAAAACCAGGCCATCCATTTTTTTCAATTCACCAAAAGTGACAGGACGACGCTCAAGGTTTCGCTTTTCGGTTTTCACCTGTTTGAGTTTGCCACCTGTTTGTCTCCATGCCTGGTCAAGGCTGTTTAAGGCTGAGCCGTTTTCTTCTACGGCGTAGACGGCAGAGTTTTCTGCAAGCTTTAATGCAAATGTGCCAATGCCGCAGTAAAGGTCAGCTACCTGTTTGCAGCCTTTTAAGAAGTCTGCAACAAGGTCTGACATTAGATCTTCTGCTTCTTTTAACGCTTGAACAAATGCCGCTGGTGGCGGTGAAACAATGGTACTGGCAATCTCGATATGTGGTTCAGCAATTTTAATCAGTGTTTCCTGGTTAACCGTGAGACGAGCAAACTTGTGAACGATGGTCTTCTTGATTAACACCTGACGTTCAGTCTCAGATAAAGGTTTGGCTTCTTCGATGCTAATATCAAGCCCGTTTTCTGTTACCAAAACAGAAACACGCAAGGTGTGTTTTGTGGTTGGAACAGAGTTTACAAGATCACGAATAACATCAAGCTGCTCGTTAATTTGCGGCACTAAAACAGGGCAGGCCTCGATTGCAAGAATTTCATTTTCTGAGCCTTCGACAAATCCTAATTGCATTCCCTCTGGTGTACGTTCTGCGTTAAAAACACACTTGCGGCGACTGGCATCCTTAAATAAAACGATAGCATCAGGTTGTAAGGTAATGCCTGCTCTTTTTAAAGGTTCGGTTACCAAACCCATCTTCCATTCAAGGTAGGCTTCCTCGTTCATGTGCTGAAGTTGGCATCCTCCGCAAGTTCCAAAATGTTTGCAGACAGGATCAATACGCTGCGAAGAAGGTTGGATAATTGATTTTATATCACATCGCGGTCCGCTACCCTCAACGGATACAGTTTCACCTTCCAGTGTAAAAGGCACATAGATAGCATGCCCGTTTACATGCGCAACGCCGTCACCCTTGTGGCCAACAAAATCAATTTTCAGTTCAGTCATTTTTTGTTGCCGCCATTAAAAATTCTTTGTTTCCATCTCCACCTTTTAAGGGCGAAGGCATGAAGTGTGTTACGTTCCAGCCTGGAAAACCATACATCCAGTCACGAATACTGTGCGCAGTTTGTATAGCAAGCGTCTCGTCACGCACAACACCTCCTTTGCCAAGGCCATCCTTACCCACCTCAAATTGAGGTTTGATCAGGAATATGCCTTGAGCACCACTGGCAGCTATTTGAAGGGCAGGGGGAAGTGCCAGGGTAATCGAGATGAAGCTGACATCGCAACTGATAAATTGAGGCTGCATATCTTCCAAATCTTCCAGCGTCAGATCGCGTGCATTTAGACCTTCAAGATTTACAAGTCTTGGGTCATCAAGCAACCTCTCGTCCATCTGATCGTGACCAACATCAACACCGAAAAGACGTGTAGCCCCTTCATCAAGAAGTATTTGACAGAAACCACCTGTTGAAGCGCCTACATCAAGAGCAATTTTATCTTTGGAAGAATAACCGGTTTCCTTTAGACCAAATTCAAGTTTTATGGCAGCGCGTGATACCAGTTTTGCTGCCGGGTCGTTAATTTTGATACTGTCGGGATCTAAAACACCACGTGATGGTTTGATAGAAGCATTACCCCCCATGCTGACACAGCCACGTAAAATTGCATCACGGGCTCTTGCACGTGATGCATAGTGGCCATTTTCCACCAGCCATTCATCTAGTCTGATTTTTCCCATACCGTTCCTTGGAACAGCTTGGAACGAAAGGCAACCTATTTTATTGGATTGCCGTAGCGGTCAAATTTATCCCAAACTATGCGCTCTACGATTTTTACCTTTTGACCGTTAATACTGCCGGTTACTGTTAAGTCGAGTCCCGGAACGAGTGAAGTCATTGGTGGTAAGGGCTGTTCCTTTGGTATGGTAGAATCCGGAAGAAAGCTTGTGTTGATTGGCTTTTCTGCCAAGTCTTCCTTTCTGACGATGTCAGTAACCTGATCGTAATCAATTCGTCCACGAATTTCGCCAATTTTTTCTGCAGCTTTTTCAGCGGCAGCTTTTGCAATATTAACATCGTATTTTGCTGTCTGTGCCAAGACAGATGTACTCGTCATCAATGCAAGGGCAACACCTGCAGTTGTAACTTTCTTCATGTTTATTCAACCCTTTAATCCCACAATTTGAATTAAATTTTACAGGGTTTGAGTTATAGAAGCGGAAAGGAAACTGGTTAGCAAATAGTTAAAGACAGCTTTGTGCAAAAGCGAATGCACGGGCAATAAATACACTTTCAGCGGTATCAGCCCATAGCCAAAATGAGAGGCCAAAGAAGAGGCCTGATCCAGTTGCCAATAGTGTTTTTTCAGTCAGAGACATAGAAGGTTGCGCAAAATGTTGAAAATTACTTTAGCTATTCTTTACAAGGCGGCGCAGTTTTTCAAGGGCAACCTCATCATTTTCACCAAATGAAATAGTCCCTTTGAAATGACCTTCTGAATTAAACATCATCACAAAGGCGGAATGATCCATTGTATAATCGCCATCTCCGTCGCCCAGGTCTACGCGTTTTGCATATACCTTATATGCAGCGAGTGTTTTCTTCATTTCTTCAGGATCACCAGTAACACCTGTAATGCGAGGATCAAAGGCGGTAACATAATCATTCATGATTTCTGGAGTGTCGCGTTGCGGATCAACCGAGAAGAAATAAAAATCAAGCTTATCGCTTTCTGATCCTAGGTCTTTCATCCAGGATGTGACTTCCAGCAGTGTCGTTGGGCATATGTCAGGACAATTTGTAAAACCAAAAAAGATCGCATGATTGCGGCCAAGCAGATCATCATGCGTAATGGCCTTGCCGTTGTTATCCAAAAGATCAAATGGCCCACCAAGTGGCGTGACAGCCTGTTGTGTCTGGGCTGGTTTTGAGTTCTTGGTGATGACAGTATAGGTAATCACTGCGGCAAAGAGTGCGACGCAAGCCCATAAAATCAGACGAAAGATTTTCATAAAACAATCCAAAATAATTAATTGAGACTGTAGTAATATTGGTGATGGCCAGCGACAAATCAAATGAATGTTAGTGGCTGCGGCAGTTTGCCTTTAATACGCTACAAGTACTCTTAAGCAGGATCCAGAGGTTCAGTCCCATTTGGATTGCCAGAGCCATCAAGCCTGATTTTTTCAACTTTGTCTTCAGCTATTTTTAAAAGTTTACTGCAATGATTGCGGAGGGCTTCACCGCGTTCATAGTGGGCAATGGACTTATCCAGCGCAACATTACCCTGCTCAAGGCTTTCAACAATCGTCTCCAATTGTTCAAGCGCCTGCTCAAAGCTCATGTCCTTAATGTCACTATTTTCATCACTCATTATTGTATCCTTTAACCTGTCATAAGACGGTTTACATGGGCAGAGGCTGACTCTGCAAGCCCTTGTAAATCATATCCACCTTCTAATAAACTGACGATACGGCTATTGCAGCATTCATCTGCAACTTCCATCAATTTACCCGTAACCCAATCAAAGTCATCTGCGACAAGGTTAAGCCCTGCCAACGGATCGCGGTAATGTGCATCAAAGCCTGCAGAAATCATCAAAAGGTCCGGCTTGAAATTATCCAGCGCCGGCAAAACACGTTCGCGGAAGGCCTGTTTGAACCTGGAACCGTCATCTCCGTTAGAAAGAGGTGCATTAAAAATATTACCTTCACCCGTCTCATTCAAGGCACCAGAACCCGGATAAAGCGGCATCTGGTGCGTGGATGCAAACAGGACACTTGCATCATCATAAAATATATCTTGTGTGCCGTTACCGTGGTGAACATCAAAATCGACGATGGCAATGCGCTCAGCGCCATGGATTTGCTGGGCGTAGCGCGCAGCAATGGCAATGTTGTTAACGAGACAAAACCCCATGGCAGTTGTCTTTTCTGCATGATGACCAGGTGGGCGCATCGAGACAAAGGCATTATCTGTTTTGTTTTCAAAGACCGCATCGACTGCATCCATGGCGGCACCACAAACATGAGTTACAACTTCCCAGCTCCTGGGACTGGCAGATGTATCTGCATCAACGGTTGCAATGCCGGTTTGCGGAATATTGTCTTTTATCATTTTCAAATGGGATTTGGGATGGGCCACCTCAAACCAGGCCGTATCTGCCTGTGGTGCCTTAACGCGAACAAGCGGATCAAATTCCGGTTTGGAAAATGTTTCATCCAATACTTTAATCCGGTCAGGCCGCTCTGGGTGTCCAGGTGGCGTAATATGTTCAACCGATAAATCATGCGTATAAAGGCGTGTTGTCACGTATTACTCCCTTTATCTGAAGTCCGGATAACCTGTTTCTAGTTTCGTTGAAGCTTCACAACATATACCTTACCATCATCAAGGCCAACTAGAAACTCCAATGCGCCATCGTTATCACGCGCGCCAATAGCTCTGTTAATTCGAGCAGGCAAAGTTACGCGGGCAAGTTCCTTGAACTGATTACGTTCTGTACCCACCATAACCAATTCATTGCGGGCAAGTGACGGCAAGATCAAGTCCGGAATGCCATTCTTATTAACATCGGCAGCTGTAGAAAGGCGAAGTTCATTGGAGCCGATAAAATGGTTGGAAAAACCAGCTGCCTGTGCAATGCGAACCAACCGTCCATTTCGAAAACGATAATATTGCAGAACACCTGCAAGATGAGGTGTTATAACAGCGGCAATATCGGGGCGTCGATTACCACCAAAATGATTGATTTCGGCAATGTTTAACCAGCGATTGGAGCGCCCTATAAACGGTGTTTGCGCGATCTTTGTAAAGGCATTGCCGTTAAGGCCAAAAACCGCAATTGAAGCGCCATCGCTTTGTGATGAAAGAATGGTAATAACTTCAGTTGTGCCATTACGATCAAGATCAGCCAGACGTGGCGCAATATCTTCAAAGACCTCTGTACTTGGAAGGCGGAATGTATAGGTTTCACCGCGAGCATTTTTTATTTTTAGGGCTCCCGCTTCAATCCCGTCGCCCAGTACTGCATGGCCATAGCGTGTTGTCGGTTCACTATACCAGGCTTCAACAATGTTGCCTGTTCCTGTGGTTATACGCCCATCGGGCAAACCGTTCTCAGCTATTGCACGAGCATCTGGTACGATTGAAACAGGAACAGAACCATCTGTAATTTCCTCAACGATCCACTGTGGGGCTAGCGGGTTCAGGGTTGATGGAAGATTTTGGGATTGCGCTGAGGCTTGTACGCAGAATGTTGCAAGCAAAAGGAAAGTGAGAATAAACTGGGCTAGGTTTTTCAAGGTCAATTATCCTCGGTTAGGGTTTCCGTAATTTCAATGCCGAAGCCTTCAAGACCAACATAATGTCGCTCGCGTGAAGCATATAGCTGGATGGATTGAATGCCAAGATCTCTCAAAATTTGCGCGCCAAGACCAATCTCCAGCCATTCATCTTCGCGAGATTGTGCTGTTTCATGATCTTCGCGATTGTTTGAGGCAAGGGCTTCTTTTAAGCGCCCATGGCTTGAAGCAACACCAACAGAACCTTCCCGTAAATAAACTATCACACCACGACCGGCTTTCGACATCTTGTCCATCGTGTCGCGTAACTGGTTTGAGGCACCAAAAGCATCATTGATAACAGATTCAATTTGAAGACGAACAGGAACATTTTGGCCGTCGCGAATATCGCCGTAGACAACGGCAAGATGGTGCATTGTATCCCATTTGGTTTTATAGGTATAAGCTTGGGCTTCACCCGCAGAGGTTTCAATACTCGCGCTGTCGATGCGGTCAATCAGACTCTCCTGACGCTGTCGATAGGCAATCAAATCAGCGACCGAAACTGTTTTAAGATCATTTGCTCGGGCAAAATCCATCACCTGCGGGCCACGCATGACCGTGCCATCATCGTTGACAAGTTCAGAAATTACACCCACTTGCGGCAAGTCAGACAATTTACATAAATCAACGGCGGCCTCGGTGTGGCCTGAGCGCATCAAAACACCGCCTTCTTTTGCAACAAGGGGAAAGATGTGGCCTGGCCGTGAAAAGTCTTGTCCCCCTGAATTGGGGTTTGCAAGACCACGCACAGTAGAGGTGCGATCATCAGCTGAAATGCCTGTTGTAGTTCCATGTTTGTAATCAACTGAAACTGTAAAGGCAGTTGCATGCGGGTCGTCATTGTTTGCAACCATCGGGTTTAGATTCAGCCTGTTTGCTTCTGTACTTGTCATTGGCGCACAAACAATACCCGAAGTATGACGCACGATAAATGCCATTTTTTCGGCAGTACAATGAACCGCTGCAACAATCAGATCGCCTTCGTTCTCACGATCATCATCGTCCATGACAACAACGATTTCACCTTTTTCAAACGCACGAATGGCATCTACAATTTTTTGTTGGTCGTAACTCATGTAAATTATATTCTTCCGGTTTGGCCTCGATGAAGCAGGTAATGGTCTGCGATGGCACAAGCGACCATTGCTTCGCCGATTGGAACGGCTCTGATACCGACACATGGGTCGTGACGGCCTTTGGTCATGACCTCGACTTCTTCACCCTTGGCGGTAACGCTTTTTGTCTTGGTAAGCATGGAGGAGGTTGGTTTAACGGCGAAACGCGCAACAACGGGTTGACCCGTTGCAATGCCGCCCAAAATACCACCGGCATTGTTGGACAGAAATTGTACGTCGCCATTATGGCTCATGCGCATTTCATCGGCATTTTCCAGGCCTGTAATTTCAGCCGCCTCAAAGCCATTACCAATCTCAACACCTTTTACGGCATTAATCGACATGAGATGCGAAGCGATATCTGTATCAAGTTTTGCGTAAACCGGTGCACCGATACCCGCTGGTACACCTTCTGCCACAACCTCAATTACTGCTCCCACCGACAAGCCGTCCTTGCGGATTTTATTGAGATAGTCTGACCATTCATCAATTACGCTTGCATCAGGGCAGAAGAAATCATTTTGATTGACCTGATTCCAATCCCAGTTTTGGCGATTGATTTTCATCGTACCCATTTGCACCATTGCAGCACGAACCAACATGCCAGGGACAACCTTGCGCGCTAACCCGCCTGCTGCAACACGTGTTGCCGTTTCACGGGCAGATGAGCGCCCGCCGCCACGATAGTCGCGTATCCCGTATTTTAAATCATAGGTGTAATCAGCATGTCCGGGGCGATAACGATCCTTGATATCACCGTAATCTTTTGAGCGCTGGTCGGTGTTTTTGATCATCATGGAGATGGGCGTACCAGTCGAAATAAGCACATCGGAATTTGTTTCGTGTGGCATGACACCAGATAAAATCTCAACCGCATCGGCTTCATTACGCTGTGTCGTGAACCTCGATTGGCCAGGCTTGCGCTTGTCCAGATAAGCCTGGATTTCGGCAATGGTAAATTCAATGCCTGGAGGACAACCATCTACAACACAACCAATTGCAACCCCATGACTTTCGCCCCAGGTTGTAACTCTGAACAAATGTCCGAATGAATTAAATGACATCAAGATTTCCCAATAATACTTTCAGCTTTTCTAGAGCAAACTCCCTTGAATGGGAAGCATGGGTGATGCGTTAAAAACGGATTTCATTGCCTTTGGTGAATTCAAACACTTCATCCTGTGGAAATACAAAGGTTGCAGCTTCCTGTTGGGTGATATCCAGTAGATAATATCTCAGCACACGGCCAACTGCTCCATGGGCTGTAACGACGTAAGTTTGACTAGCATCAAGAGAATCATACCACCTGGAAATGCGCACTAAAGTTTCAGCCTGGCTCTCGCCATTATTGGGTCTGAAGGTCCAGGCATTTTCTTTTCGACTCAGAAACAATTCCCGGTTTGCAGCTTTTAGTTCAGGCTTGGTCTTGCCTTCAAAGTCTCCATAGGAAATTTCAATGAGGCGATCTTCCAAAGCATATTCATTTATATCAAGTCCCATTGCGCCACGTACAATTTCCATGGTTTCACGCGTTCTGGAAAGTGGACTTGAAATAAAGTGATATCCTTCTCCCTTGCCAATTTTTTCAAAAAGCTTTTCGCCGTTACGCTTTGCTTGTGCGCGGCCAAAATCATTAAGCGGAATATCTCTTTGGCCCTGAAAGCGCATTTCTGCGTTCCAGTCAGTTTGACCATGGCGAATATAATATAATTTTGGTCCAGCGATTTTTGAAGTCACTGGGGCTTATTCTTTCACCACTGAAATGTCAGGTGCATCAACAGCCTTCATGCCAACCGTATGATAACCGGAATCGACATGGTGAATTTCACCTGTCACGCCTCTGGAAAGATCAGAAAGGAGATACATGGTTGAATCACCCACTTCATCAATTGTTACAGTGCGTTTGAGGGGTGAGTTATATTCATTCCACTTCAGGATGTAGCGGAAATCGCCAATGCCGGCAGCGGCAAGTGTTTTGATGGGACCAGCAGAAACCGCATTTACACGAATTCCCTTGCCGCCCAAATCTACAGCCAGATATTTAACAGAAGCCTCAAGCGCAGCTTTTGCAACGCCCATAACATTGTAATGTGGCATAACCTTTTCTGCACCATAATATGTGAGCGTAACCATGGATCCGCCATCGCTCATGAGTTTTTCAGCTCTTTGAGCAACGGCAGTAAATGAATAAACCGAGATATCCATGGTTTTGCGGAAGTTTTCAGCGCTTGTTTCAACATAACGGCCTGTAAGTTCGTCTTTGTCTGAGAAAGCAATTGCATGAACCAGAAAATCAATCTTGCCCCATTGTTTTTCAATATTTGCAAATACGGCATCAATGGAATCAGGATTTGTTACATCACATTCACCAGCAACAATCGCACCTAACTCTTCTGCCAGGGGAGCGACGCGTTTTTTCAGTGCTTCACCTTGATATGTCAGCGCAAGCTCAGCACCAGCATCACTGCATGCCTTGGCAATGCCCCATGCTATAGAACGGTTATTTGCAACACCCATAATGAGTCCGCGTTTGCCAGCCATCAGCCCACTGGTAACACCCATCAAATTTTCTCCAAACGTAGCGCCTAACTACTGACGGAAATTATATTTCCATGATCAGCCCGAATAAATCAGTAGTTTTATTGTCTTGGGGTATGCCATAAGACACCGTTAGCCGCAAGCAGGCTTTATTATTGTTTAGACTTCATCTTTTCAAAGAAAGTTACTAATTGTTTCAGGTCTTTGTCCGGTAACTGTATTGAAGCAGAAACCAGTAAATCACCAAAACCTCCGGATTTTTTGGGTAAACCTTTTCCTTTTAATCTGAATATCTTACCTGAACTGGTTCCTGATGGTATATTAAGGGATAATTTCCCATCAATTGTTTCCACTGCAATCTTGCCGCCCAAAACCGCTGTTTCCAAAGGCACTGCAACATCGCTTCTTAAGTTCACACCTTCACGCCTGAATTTTGCATGTGATTTCATCACAAGCTTAACAAGGGCAGCGCCAGGCTGGCGGCCTGGTGCCTTTTTACCCTGGCCTTTTAGGCGAATAACCTGGCCATGTTCTGCTTCAGGTGGAATTGATACAGATATCTGTTTTCCATCAGGCATGCGAACTGTGGTTTTACCGCGCATCAAATCTTCAATTGTAACACCGCCCTTCATCTCCAGATCAAGTGAAGCAGTTGATTGTCTTTGTTGATGGGGGTGACCACCCATTCCTGAAAACGGGCTGCCACCGCGACGTTGTGCTTGCGCTTGTCCACCAAATGCAGAGCCGAATATCTCGCTTAAAATATCTTCAGCCCCCCCACCAAAAGGGTTGCCACCTTGTTGTGCACCTGCAAACGGATTGCCACCAGGGTGTCCGCCACCCTGGAAACCGGCAAACTTTGGCTTGCCTTCTTCATCAATTTCACCACGATCGTATTGAGCCCGTTTTTCTTTGTCGCCAATAATTTCATACGCCTGATTAATCTCGGCAAATTTGGCCTGGGCATTTTTATTATCTGCGTTTTGGTCTGGATGATATTTCATCGCAAGCTTCCTGAAAGCGGACTTGATCGCCTTATCGTCAGCAGATTTTTGTACACCCAGTACGGAATATGGATTTGACATGTTGCACCCTGAACTTAAATTTATTCAAGCACTATATGGTGGTTTTTTGCAGGCAATTAAAGAGCAAATTCAAACCAGGGCTATTTGATAACCCGCGGCCAGTTTTTGTCACCCTGTTTGATATAATGGGATTGTTTGCGCTCCCATGTGTTTTGTATGTCGCGAGTAATGTTGAGATAAAGTTTGCCGGTTACAATTTTCCAGTTGTTGGGATTACCTTTTGCAAGCGTTCCCGTTCCCACAGCATAAGCACAATAACCGCCATATTGAGGCGCATATTTGTGGGGTGTTTGTACAAATTTTTCAAGATTCCGGGCATTGGCAAAACGCCAGGTAACGCCGTCCCATTTGGTAGAAAACGCAGTGCTTCCCTTGGTCGCTTTTCCAAGCGTAAAATATGCGACAGGGTCATAGCCGCCAACAGCAACGCCCCGAACATAACCTGTATAATGCCTTGGAGCTGCAGTAGCTGCCGATGTTAATACAAATGGAGAAAACAACACCATGCCTGAATAGGCGGATGCCCTTAGTAATCTTCTGCGGGATATCATCATGTTAGATTTCCAGATAAAATCATTTATTCAGCTTAGTTTGACTTATCCAGTGGTGATATCCAAAACAACATTTCGTTAGAAGTGTTTATCTGAATCTTAACTATAAACGCCTGATCACGCATATGTGCTTTCCAATTGATATTATAAAGCCTTATCCTGCTGAAAAGAATAAGTAATTTTAATTACTGGTGCTGGGAAAATAATGTATGATTACAGATCGTTCACGAGTAAAGCGAAACGATTGAAAATGACATCTTCTTTCAAGACTTTGTTGAATGCGGGGTTCTTTGGTTTTGCAATGCTTGCAAGTCATTCATCAATGGCGGCTGAAAAATTTAAAACGCCCGAGATTTTAATGCTTGGTGATTCTCAACTTTCCTTTGGTGCAGGTGAAGTTGTTCTTGATTTCTTTGATAACCTAAAGACGAAATGCGAAGGTATTGTTGACCAAACAATGCTTTTGGAAGAGCTCCAAAAAATGCGTACAACCTTGATAGGCGCACGCTCCAGTTCATTGCAATCCTGGACAACAACCAGTGGATGGGCATATGACAGGCTTTGCAAGAAAGACAAAACCTGGGGCGTTAATGCAAGTATATGGGGGTATGGGCGCAAAGAAAATGTCCCTTATGTGCAGATCGGCGAGCATAAGGATTACAAGTTCTGCCAATCAGGCAAAACGCCCATTCAGGCCATGTTCGATGTCGGGTATAATCCGGACCTGCTGATTTTTAATATCCTTGGCAATAATGCAAAACGATGGGCAAATGACCCACAATTGGCAGATGTTGATGTCATGAAATTTATTGAGCAAACACCTGCACACATCCCTTGTGTCTATATGTCGACGCTGCCAATCCACACCAAAAGACGCAATACGCAGCGTCTTAAGGCACAAAAAGCAATCAAGGCAGCTTTTGAAAAAGCAGACAATCGCTGTACCTTTGTCGAAATACTTGATAAACAGACAATTTCCTTGATTCAGGGGCAAAACAAGTATTTTAAAAGAAAAAAGAACGGGAAGGTTAAAGACCCGTTTCACCCTCAAAAAGCGGCTGCCCGGCAGGTTTATAAATTAAAGAATAATGAGATTTGTCAGGCAATCGGGAAAGCACTTATGCCAAAGGTTGTTGCTTCGACAGCGCTAAATCACAAGATTCAATCTGTGCCACACCTGGCAAATTCAGTAAGTGTATCAATTGATGGTAGATTAAGAGGGTTTATTCAATAAGCTTGAAACAAATTTTAAGTCTGGTCTTTCAAGAACCAGGATAGAACCCAGAACCCTTTTTTGAGCTCGCAAGTTTCGCCATTATAAAGTGAAATCCCCATGAAGGTATCAACGGTTGTTTGGAATTTTTTGCAGTTTTGACCATGGCTACCAATAAATTTATCAATGGCAGTAATGGTGCCTTTATTGCCCGTGTCCGGATTTTGCCATGCAAGCATATTCAGGCTTTCTGACTCTGCAACCGTAGACTTGATGATTTCCGCGTCTGCAGTTTCTATGCCCTCTGGCTGAACTGGTTTTGTGATCGAGCCAGTAATAATCTGGTCTTCGGTTTTTGTTCCGCCCAGGTTGGAAGATAAAGAACAAGCTGATAGTACAATGCATGCACAAGAAATAGCTCCTGCTTGAGCCATGCGGTTGAAAGATACCCGCGACTGCACGATATGCAGATTTGTTCGTTGAGGTTTTTCATTACGAACTGTATTTCTATTATAAATAAACATATGCCCCACGCAAAACTAAGGATGGCTATTCATGAATGATGAGACAACAGGGTTAAGAAATAATGACCAAGGTACTGAAAATCCGTTTGTTTTGTTTAATGAATGGTTAAATTCTGCCGTTACGTCAGAAATTAATGACCCAAGCGCCATGTCACTTGCTTCCGTGGACGATAAAGGCATGCCAAATGTTCGCATTGTCCTGATGCGCAGGTTTGACGAGCGTGGTTTCTGTTTCTTCACAAATTTTGAGAGCCAAAAGGGTGAAGAGCTTCTTGCAAGCAAAAAAGCCGCTGCAGTTTTTCATTGGAAGTCACTGCGCAAACAAATCCGTATTCGTGGTGAAGTTGAACCGGTAAGGGATGCAGAGGCAGATGAATATTTCAATACGCGCCCTAGAGGTTCCCAAATAGCCTCAAGCGCCTCCAAACAATCGCAACCTTTGCCAGATCGAAAAGAGTTTGAAGACGCAATGGCTGCACTTGAAGCAAAATATGAAGGCCAGAATGTGCCAAGACCAGCCCATTGGTCCGGCTTTCGCATCATGCCACTATCCATTGAATTTTGGGACGATGGAGAGTTCAGAACGCATGACAGATTGCGTTTTGATCGCGAGAGGCTGGATCAAGTTTGGGAGACGGTGAGGTTGTATCCTTAGTAGTCTTCTAGAGTGTGCCAAACTCTTACGATAACTACCTCATCTTTCTCAAGACGATAATGAATAACATATCCTTTAGCACCAAATGGGACAAATATCTCACGATAATTCATGTCCCCTTCATAGGGTTTCCCAAGTTCAGGGAAATCTTCAAGATTTCTAGTCGTCAAGGCAATTGAGCTTAATGCTCTCGAAGCTGCATCTGGGTTCTTTTTACTAAGAAATATATTTATACGTTTTAGATCATTTAGACTATCTTCTAACCATATAACGCTCGCCATAAATTAAGCAGTCTGCTTAGAATTAGAAGCAATCATTTCAGAGATTTGAGCTTCAACCTGATCTTGCGTATAACTCACATTAGAAAGCTGATAAGTTTCCCAACGTTCTTGCAAAATACGTTTTTCTTCTTCCTTGGCTTCTTCATTAGAAACATAGCGTTCGACGGCTTCTCTCATTAAATAATGAGGAGACCGATCGCGTATTTTCCCAAGTGACCTGAGGCGTGTTTGGATATCATCATCAAGGCGGAGGGCAACAGTTTTTTGAGTCATAGAACTCGCTCTAATTTTAATTTGTATAACAATGTATAACACATATGAAAATTGCTAGCAAATTATCTAGGCGCTTTGATTTTTCTTTGCGTAAGGCCCGACAATTACGCGCAACACAAATGCAATGATTGCAGCAATGCTGCTAGGTAACACCACTAAAATACTCACTATTCCATCTTCAGTTCTTTCACTATGACCGTCAAATAATCCAGAGACCAACCCGCCACCTAAAAATAAATTTAAAATTGTTATGAAAAATATGCATCCGGAAATTCCGTCTGCAATCGGATAAGCTATAATATTATCTAAAAATTTGCTCTGGCGAAGTATCAAATGTAGAGGCATGCCAACAAATATTGTACCTATGTATGATAATACTAGTACTACAAAAAATATTTGCCCCATATCTTTGGGAGTTTCGCCAAAAATTTCAAATTTAAAAACATAGCTCATTATAAAAAAAGAACAAATCGAACCAATCAGAGGTGCTGCAATTACAGCAATTAAGACTCTTGATTTTTGGCTTTTTTTTATTACTCACACCCCAGTACCCCCAACAGTCACCGCATTCATGCGCAATGTTGGCTGACCAACACCAACTGGTACTGATTGTCCGTTTTTACCGCACATGCCGATACCTGTGTCGAGTTCCATGTCGTTACCAAC
>CALFBM010000154.1 GCA_937951645.1 uncultured Rhizobiaceae group bacterium | reverse complement strand
AAAGTGGTACCCGGCGCCGCTTCCATCGTCGCAATCCAAAATGGCCCGGCAGAAAAAACAAATGCACTCCAAAACAAATAGGTAGCTATAATGGTTTCTTGCATCGGTGTGGTTCTCGAAATTGGTTATCTGTCATGCTAGCCAAAGCCGGCTATGGCACATCACCCCAGATTGCATTTACGATGGTTCCAAAGTTGATGAAGTCTAAATTAATGGCTTTATCAAACATCTTTCCAAGGCCTTGCTTTGGTTTGAAGGCAAATTCCTCAGTTACATTGCTCCAATAATACGTTAAATAATTACCGTCAGCATCCAGAATATCATGATAGAAATTTTACTGTAATTATAGGTAAAATCATCTGGCTTACTTGTGTCATTCAAGAATGATACGGAAATTTATTTTATGATGCTAACGACTACAAATAGTGTGAACTTTTTCGTGCAGTATCTCAATATGCCAACTAATTGTTCAAAAGATAATTTGAAAGTTTTGTGCCATAAATTGTCTCGCCGCATTTGCTAAAATGGTCGAGGTCAAAAAAGGTTATACAGTTTTCCTGCAAGAGGCTATTCTGGTTGATTAGCAAGACATCATGCAATGATACATAGGTGAAATTGGATTTTCTGCCCTGTATTGCTTGCCGCATTTGCTTTTCAAAATCGGCGAAAACAGAAATAACATGCTGGTTTATTACAAGTCCTGTTTTTGCAACTTTCCTGACGTCCGTTAAATCAACCCTGGCTTCAGTAAACGGGCCCAGCCATATGACTTTGTTAAATTGAGAAAGCTCATCCAGATAAGAGGAAACCGAGTTAAACTTTTTATGGTCAAAGCCGAAACTCTTGTCCCTGTCAAATATATACATCGTGTCGTTATTGCCAGCGTAATCTAGCATTAATGATGATCCGGCTTGATGATAATATATGATCGATATCTTTTCATGGTTTGACGTTGCAAATTTTGCAAATTTGTCATAATCGCAGTTTTCGTTCCTTGCTTCTGGCCTGCAACCATGCCGCACAAACCCAACTAGAAACTTTGCATGCTTCGAACGTGCCAGCATGTTATAAGCATTTATTCCATGAGAATCTCCAAGAACCACGGTTGCCTGCCCATGTTTTTTAGAGCAATTTTCAAAACGGTCCCTATCAAAATTTTTAAACTGAATGGCATAAAAAACACAATCTCCGTTATCCTGCATCCAATTGACGTGATAATCTTCTCTTTGGCTTTCCTGTAGCTTTAAAATTGTAAGTTCTTTAGCAGAAAGGGTTGAGATAAAGTGCTCTTTATGCAGGTTGCTGTTTATCATGATAAGCCCAAAAACAGTAAGGAGCACAATTGAAACGCCTGATATCTTTAAAGCTTGTCTTGTTGTGGTATGTGTTTTTGTCTTGGTTTTTCTGAAGGGTGTTTCAATAAATTTCCACGATGCCCAAGCCAGACAAAGCACCAATAATATCAGTCCTGACCGTACATTAAATGTTAAATACTCTTCAAACCTTGTTTCTGCGAAGGCGAATACGGGCTGATGCCAGATATAAACACTGTAGCTAATCAGGCCAATAGCGACCATGGGTTTAAGTGACAGCATTTTGCCAATAATGGTTTCTTGATTTGCAAATAAAATAATTAAAGCAGAACCGAGTACAGGTGCGAGTGTTAGAAGTGAGGGAAAACGGGTCGTTTCATCAAACGAAAAAATTGCAAATAAAACGAGGGCAAATCCGATACCTGAAAGCAGATTGTTTGGGGCAGGTTGTTTTTGAAAATGTAAAAAAGCACAAATTGTTCCAATGAGTAATTCCCAGGCACGAAACTGAATAAGGTAAAAATTATTGATAGGTGAATTCCGCCATCCCCATTCAGTCAGGGCCAGGCTGGATAGCGTTAAAATAACAAGAAGAATGATAATTGTTTGCCGATTTAAAAACTTCCAGGAAATGGCAAGAAATATAGGAAAGATGATATAAAATTGCTCTTCAATTGCCAGGCTCCAGGTGTGCAGCAAAGGAACTTTCGCAGCTTCATACGCAAAATATCCGTCGCTGGCAGCAAATTGATAATTGGAAAAGAACAAGGCTGTCGCCATAATATTTTGTGCAAAAGCTGCGAATCTTTCAGGCGTCATCCAAAACCATGCAAAGGGAACGCATACAATAACCATGGAGAACAGGGCTGGCAAAATACGTCTTGCGCGACGTTCATAAAACCGGGCAATTGAGAACCGGTTTTCTGCAAGGTCCTGAAGTAATGTCAGGGTTATCAAATATCCGCTAATAACGAAAAAAACATCAACACCAACAAAGCCTCCGGAAAACCACTGAAAGCCCGCGTGAAATAATACAACTGGCAAGATTGCAACAGTGCGTAAACCGTCAATTTCTGGTCTGTAAATCATGCTGAAATATAAAATTTCCTGATTACAATATGGTTAATGAAAATGAGGCATCAGCTTATTGTTGTAGTAAAAATCAAATTTTCAATAACAAATACAAGATTTGAATTTTTATAAAAAAAAGCCCACATTGCTGCGGGCTTTTGTAAATTTGAAAGGTTTTCGTAAAACGATTAGCGTTTTGAGAACTGGAAAGAACGACGAGCTTTTGCACGGCCGTATTTCTTGCGTTCAACCACACGGCTGTCACGCGTAAGGAAACCACCTTTTTTCAAGACGCCGCGTAGTTCAGGCTCAAAATGCGTAAGCGCTTTTGAAATGCCATGACGAACCGCACCAGCCTGACCAGAAAGACCGCCGCCAGAAACAGTTGCCACCACATCATAACCACCTTCACGTGCTGCTGCCACGATTGGCTGTTGTAAAACCATCTGTAGAACAGGACGAGCAAAATATGTTGTGTAATCACGCTTGTTGATGGTGATCTTGCCTGTGCCTGGTTTAATCCAAACGCGGGCGATCGCATCTTTGCGTTTGCCTGTTGCATAAGCACGGCCTTGTGCGTCCAGTTTTTGAACGTAAACAATTGCCGGTTCTTGTGCAGAGTCGATTGAGCCTTCAACCGCTGCGCCTTCAATTGCGCCACCAAGCTCTTCAAGAGAATTGATTTCAGCCATTATGATGCAATCCTTTTATTCTTGTCATTCATGGAAGCCACATCAACAACGGTAGGTGATTGTGCTTCATGCGGGTGTTCAGAACCTGCATAAACGCGAAGGTTCTTCATTTGTTGGCGAGAAAGCGGGCCGCCCGGCATCATGCGTTCAACAGCCTTTTGAACAACACGCTCAGGAAAACGACCTTCAATGATGGCACGAGCCGTACGCTCTTTAATACCGCCAGGGTAACCCGTATGCCAGTAATACTTCTTGTTTTCGTATTTCTTGCCAGTCAGTTTCACTTTTGCAGCATTGATAACAATAACATTGTCGCCGTCATCAACATGCGGAGTAAAGGTTGGCTTGTGCTTGCCGCGAAGACGATTAGCAATGATTGAAGCCATACGACCAAGAACAAGTTCTTCAGCGTCGATAATCAACCATTTCTTTTCAACTTCAGCAGGCTTCTGTGAGAAAGTTTTCATTTCTTTCAGCCTTGTTTAAAAGAGGTTTCAAAATAAATTCAGG
>CALFBM010000153.1 GCA_937951645.1 uncultured Rhizobiaceae group bacterium | reverse complement strand
GATGTCGAAGATTGGCAAAAGATTGGGAGCAATCAATCCTGTCAGCAGAAAGCTGGCTGCTAATCGCTCACATCAAACTGGTAACACGAAGAATCGCAAGGCATTGGAATTAAAAGAATAGTTTCGAGTCAGACTCTAAGGTTGGGACTATTAAAATAGCTACATTGGTATCAGTTCTGATACTATTTCTCTTTCCAACACCACGTACATTTCTTCCAAACAAGTTTCAAGGAGGATTGTATAAGATGATAAAAATTATCAAAGGTACCGAAGTCGACGAACATCATGAGGTTATGGAACAAGCATGGAGACTTCGTCATGATGTCTTCGTTGAAGAGAAGGAATGGAAGGCTCTATCTAAAATAGATAAACGCGAGATCGATGAGTTTGATAATGATGATGCTTTACACATGCTGGCATTTCAGGATGATGAGCTGGTTGGTTATCAACGATTATTACCGACTACAAAACCCTATTTACTATCGTCAATATACCCTCAGTTGTGTGAAGTAGATATGCCCGCATCACCAAGAACCTGGGAGTGGACGCGATATGCTGTAAAGAGACAATTCCGAGCTAGGGGCAGAATATTAAGTCCGATTGCAAACAAACTATTATCAGCAATTGTTGAGTGGGGTCTGAAGAAGCAAGTCAATTCTGTAGTTATCGAAATGCAACCTTTATGGATGTTACGCCTTGTACAATTACACTTCAGAATTGTGCCATTGGGTATATGCCATAAAATGGACGGTGAAGAAGTACTTGCTGTACAAGCTCACTTCGATAAGCGTACGTTAAATCGACTATGTGAGGTGAGGGGTGACAACTCTAGAGTGGTAGTTGCCTGAAACTACTTGGTTGGGTGCTGCTATTTGAATTAAAATACTGCGCCCTACCTCGTTTTAGTTGTAGAAGTTCAGACTTGATCTGACAGTTAGCCATTTTGTGGCGACGATCTGTCAGGTCAGATTTGGTTCACAAATTTTTCCATCCAGATTTGTTTCCCCTCGATCATAGTCTCGAAGGGTGTTCTTCCGCAACATATTTTGCCTTGATGGGTTCGTTGCGTGTTTTAGTGATGCATCCATTCATCAAGGTCGGCTTGCAATTGCTCGAGCGTTTCGTACAGATTTTTACGGAATGTGATCTGATAGAACTCCTGTAAGATTGTCTTGTGGAAGCGTTCGCATATGCCATTGGTTTGCGGATGTTTGACCTTGGTTTTGGTGTGGTCAATATCATTGATAGCAAGGAATAATTGGAAGTCATGCTTATCAGGCCTCCCACAATATTCAGTGCCGCGATCTGTCATGATACGTAGCACAGAAAGGTCATGTTCCTCCATGAACGGCAACACCTGATCGTTAAGCATGTCGGCAGCAGTAATTGGCGTTTTGGTGGTGTACAATTTGGCGTGCGCGACCTTTGAATAGGTATCAATATAGGTTTGCTGATAAACGCGCCCAACACCTTTAAGCGTTCCAACATAAAACGTGTCTTGGCTGCCTAAATAGCCAGGATGAGCCGTTTCTATCTCCCCACAAGCCTCATCGTCATGCTTTTTCTTTTCTAAAGCCTGCACCTGTGCCTCAGTGAGAACAAGCGCATTGTCGTTGGCAACTTTTGCTTCCAAAGCTTTCAATCGTTTCTTGAAGTTTTCCAAGTCATGGCGCAACCAGATGGAACGAACACCAGAGGCAGAGATAAATACACCAGCTTTGCGTAGTTCGTTTGATGTGCGCACCTGACCATAGGCAGGGAACTCAATGGCGTAATTTATAACAGCTTGTTCGGTCGCTTCATCCACACGGTTCGCCATGTTCGGCTTGCGGCGTGTACGCTCTATGAGGGCTTCCACGCCTCCGTCCTCGACTGCCTGTTTGTAGCGGTAAAACGTATCACGTGAATAGCCCATCACCTGACAGGCTTTCGAAACATTCCCCAACTCTTCGGCCAAGTTCAGCAATCCGGTTTTGTGTTTGATTATTTTATCGTTAGTATTCAACATTGTGGTCTTCTTTCGTTTTGTGGTTAGGTTTGCACCACCATCAAAACGGATAACCACATTCTCTTGCAAGAGATGCACTGCCCTCAATTCACAAATGTGGAAAGAGGGCAGTGTCAGATTAAGTCGAGTCTTTTACATATCAGGAAATGCTTCGAAATCACCTGGCGGATGAAAGCTTGTAACTCACCCCTCCTGCATCAGCCTTTGGCGTAAAGACACTTTAGGTTGCGCAACTTCCGGTTCTTCTTCAAGAATTTCTGGCGAAGTATTATCTTGCGTTAGTGCCAAACCCTCCCCTGTAATCTGCGCCTGCTTATCTATTTGTTCATCAGCATCATCAACATCCGCATCATCTATCTCATCTTCATCAATAACTTCTGCGACTTCATCTTCTGTCTCATCTTCATCATCTGCCAGCATCCCTTCTTCAGGATCAAGCTCTTTTTGCAAGTAGCCCCTGCCCGCCTGATATGCCGACTTGAACGTTTTCAAAATCAAATCCGAACTGCCAAAATCCTCATCATAATCATTAAGGCCATCAACGTTTGCAAAAACAGGATTGGATCGCCACAAAATCGACAAAGCCTGTTTTCTCAAGGCTTCTGGGACGCCAGCTTTCATAAAAATAGAAAGATCACTTTCTTCATCAATGGTCTCTAAATCAATCTCTTCTGCTGCTTGCTTATTTTGTAAAAGTTCAGCTTGATACGCATCATCGACTTCCTGTTGTTCTTCAATCGAGAGCTGATCTTCTTGCTGTTCAGCTTCAATCACAATACCGCGTTTACGCTTGGACCAGCGAGAAATTACACCATCATCATCTTCTTCTTGATCAACCGCCATCATTCTTGCTCAATGTTTTGTATGCGTTTGAAAAATTGGGGATTTGCCAAATTTTTGTTCTTCAACATTAAGACGATCCCTCCTGCGTTTAATAAATTCTTCCTCAACATGGTGTTCTTCAACAAAAGCCTGAACAAAAGCCGCAATCGGTTCTGGCATTATAACCTTTTCCACAATGTCATCACCTGCATCGGTATAATCCTGCGCATCAAAGGAAGATGCAGTTACCAAATGTGGCTCATAAGGAAAGTCAGCTTCCAAATCTTCGCTATTGCGTAAAATTACATAAAGCTCTGGCTGGTCAAGCATCAGATTAAGTTTCAAGGCTTCTGTCTCCTTGCGGTGAAGCACCAATTGCAAGGTAGCAGCATGAAATTGAATATAACCATCGCCAGAAACCATCTCACTCCAGGGTTGATCATCCGGCGGGTTACAGATTACGGCAACAGGTTTCCAGCTCCAATCAGCCCAAGGGTGGCTGGATTTACGTTTTTCAACAACAATACCCAGCGCGATTGAGGCTTCTCTCGTATCAATAGAGCGCAATAAATCTTCCTCCAGTTTCAGTGTACCACGGAAATCAAAACCTGCAACCAAGCCCAAATCAACATTTGGCATAAGACGAATTGCCGTATAAGCTTGTTGGAAATGGTGGAGGAAACCCATGGGAGAAAAAACGCGCTGCCTCGTTTGTAATTGCGAAAAAACAATGCCGCTTGATGAAAAAAAACTCTCAAAGGCATTGGGAACAGATATTGGTCAAATCAACATAAGCCTTTGCAGAGCGCAGCTTTCAAACTTTGAAAAAGCTGCTCAGACAGATCAGGATTTAATCGTTGCCTGTACACAGGAAGCTCCCCTCTTCCACGAAGTTGCAGAAGAATTGGGTTCAAATTCAAACATCACTTTTGTAAACATCCGCGAAGCAGCTGGCTGGTCAAAAGAAGCACACAAGGCATCACCCAAAATTGCAGCGCTTCTAAATAATGCAGCACATCAAAACGCTCCTGCCCGCTTAAAATCCATTCAGTCTGACGGCATGTGCCTGATTTATGGTTCAGGAGAACCAGCGCTAGAAGCCGCAAAACTTTTATCTGAAAAACTATCTGTAACCTTGTTACTCAGTGATGCAGAAGACTTTATATTGCCAACAACGGGTGAAATTCCCATCTACCGCGGGGACATTACAAAAGCAGAAGGCTCGTTTGGCAAATTTTCAATCGCAGTAGATAATTATGCGCCCTTAAGACCAGCTTCGCGAGGTTCGCTGGATTTTGCAGTGGCAAGAAACAATGCAACTTCCAAATGCAGCCTTATATTGGATATGTCAGGCGGTACAGCCTTATTCACCGGACATCAACACCGTGATGGATATCAACACGTTGATCCAAACGATCCGACAAGTGTTTTGCGTTCCATCATAAAACTTTCAGAGATGGTTGGAGAGTTCGAAAAACCTATTTACATCGACTACAACGCGGACATTTGCGCTCATTCACGCTCAAAAAAACAAGGATGTAATAAATGTCTGGATGTATGCCCTGCAGGCGCCATTTTAGATGCTGGTGATATTGTTGAAATAGACAGTGGCATTTGCGGAGGGTGCGGTTCATGCCATTCTGTTTGCCCAACAGGTGCAATCAATTATCAATACCCACAACGTAATGACACACTTGAGCGCTTACAAAATTTGCTTTCTTCTTATGCAAAGGCAGGCGGAAAAAATCCTGTCTTCCTCATGCACGATGAAACGTCAGGCTCTGAAATGATATCTGCAATTGCCAGATATGGCGAAGGCTTGCCTGCAAATATCATTCCATACGCACTGCATGCAACAACATCGCTTGGTCATGTTGAAATGACAGGAATGATCGCAAGCGGTGCATCACAAGTCATTTGCCTGGCAAACCCTGAACGACGAGATGAATTATCAGGATTGGAGACAGAAGTTGAGTTGTCTAATTCAATTTTGAATGGACTGGGCTTGAACGATGAAAACCGTATCCAGGTCATATGCGAGACAAATCCGGATAAAGTCGAAGCTACTCTATGGACACTGCCTGACATTAAACCTCTCAAGTCTGAAATCTTCCAAACGATTGGTTCAAAGCGTGATATCGCTCGTATCATCTTTTCAAACCTGCATCAGCAATCCAAACAAAAACCGGACTTTATTGCCTTACCGCAAAACGCGCCCTATGGCCGGCTGGATATTGACAAGGAGGCCTGTACGTTATGCATGGCATGCACATCTGCTTGCCCAACAAGTGCAATCACTGACATGCCAGGCGAACCAAAATTGCGCTTTACACAATCTGCCTGTGTACAATGCGGTCTTTGTGTAAATACATGCCCGGAAAAAGCATTATCGCTTGTACCACAATTAAGTTTTACAGCTTCAGCAATGCAGCCTGAAACATTGTATGAAGAGGAGCCTTTTGAATGTATTTCATGCGGCACACCGTTTGCTACCAAATCAACCATTGAGCGTATTTCAGAACAACTTGCCGGCAAGCATTCAATGTATGAGAATGAAGAACGCTCAAGCCTGATAAAGATGTGCGATAACTGCCGTGTGGAAGCACAGGCCAACTCAAGCAACGATCCGTTTTCTGCAAGCCCGCGCCCGCGCCCAAGAACAACACAAGATTATATCTCCGCCGAGAAAGGTGAACTGACGGCCAAGGATTTTTTAATCGACGATTAAAAATTTATTGTTGCGCCGGGTTTTGTTGAGTACAAAGCTGTTCGGCACGAGCACGGAATGAAGCATATTTATCACCAGACAAAAGATCATCTTTCTTCATCTGATCAACATCACCTACGCGTTTTTTCAAACAGGCAGCCAATGCAGGATTAGCGGCTACGGCGGCTTGTGAAGATGCTTCCGGCAATTGATTGACAGCGTCACCCGATATCAAACGACTAAAATCTGCCTGATAATTATAAAACCAGACAATCGCAATAAGCAATGCCAGTACCGCAGCAACTATACGAGCTGCATTTGTATTTATAAATCCGGATTGAGTAGTGGTTGTCATTCTTCCCTCCAATTCACGTAAGACATGCTTTTAGCGGTAAGTTCGAAAGCAGATTCTGCGGCTTCATGATTAGCTTACGTTCATCATTCATCGCTAATCCCAAATATACATTCTTTCCCTGCATGCTGTCTACTGCATCATTGCCATC
>CALFBM010000152.1 GCA_937951645.1 uncultured Rhizobiaceae group bacterium | reverse complement strand
CCAAGATCACCTGGTGTTTTTGAGTAAGCAATTTGTTTTGTAAGGCCAGCACCCAATGAGTCTGTGCGTGTTACAATGATACCGTTCTCAATGCCAAGTTCCATGAATGCATAACGGCAAGCACGGATTTTGGCCAAGAAGTCCTCATGAGGAACAGTTACCTTACCATCCTGGTGGCCACACTGTTTTTCATCAGAAACCTGGTTTTCGATTTGAAGGGCACAAGCACCTGCTTCAATCATTTTCTTGGCAAGCAGATAAGTCGCTTCTGCATTACCAAAACCAGCATCAATATCTGCAATTACAGGAACAACGTGTGTTTCATAGTTATCAATAGCGCTTTCAACTTCAGCAGCTTTTGCAGTGTCACCAGCTTCTCTTGCAGCATCCAGATCACGGAACAAACCGCCCAGCTCACGCGCATCGGCTTGACGAAGGAATGTGTAAAGCTCTTCGATTAACGCAGGAACAGATGTTTTTTCATGCATGGATTGGTCAGGAAGAGGACCAAACTCGGAGCGAAGGGCTGCAACCATCCAACCGGAAAGATACAAGTAACGTCCCTTGGTTGTTGTAAAATGCTTCTTGATAGAAATCAGTTTTTGCTGCCCGATAAAACCATGCCAGCACCCCAAAGACTGTGTGTACTGCGAAGAATCGGCATCGTAAGCAGCCATATCACGACGCATGATGTCTGCTGTATATTGAGCAACATCAAGACCGGTTTTAAATTTGTTTTGAAGACGCATGCGAGCAACACTTTCAGCACTAATTGCATCCCATGCACTACCTTGGTCAGCGATCATGCCGCTAACAGCATTGATTTCATCAGAATATGACATTTTACTCTCCTTGAGTGTTCATCTGGGTATATCAGATTGTAAAGTTTGTAATACAAAAGCGCATTACAGAGTTTTAATTTGAAAGAGCGCAAAGCAGGTTTTGCCGCCTAAACGCACATCTTGAGAACATATAAAAGGGGAAAATAAGTGAAAATGCACACGCTAAGTTCGATCAACCTGTAAGTATCGTGTAAAATTGTGACGAGAAGTCTGACTCTCAATGTAAATTTGTAAATTTTGTAAAAATTTAAAACTACAAGGTTACATACTTAACAAATTTTATCTGGCAACATAAAGTGTTTGGCCAATTTTGATCGTGAACGGCTCATTCAGGCCGTTCAATCGCGCAAGATCAGTCACACTTAAACCATGCCGCTGACTGATATTAAAGAGTGTATCACCCTTTTTAACCGTAACACTAACCCGAGCTGTACCTGACGAAACGCCAGGAGCCACATCTGTATTTTCACGGATCAAATCCAAAACAGAAGATGGGTCAGCCGGCTCTTCAACAACCCCAACCAAAGCTTCAGGCTCGCTAACCTGACTTGCCTGCCGCGAAACCGAACCCGTTACAGCCTGATCAATATATTGAGGCGCCTTGTTTTCAATCAATTGATCCAAATAACTGCCGTTACGCTCAATTGGAATCGCACGCTTGGCAGCTTCTCGCCATTTTTGCTGACTATCCCCCGCGCCGCCATTACCTTGTAAAATAGAATAAACAAGCAGACCAGACGCAACAAAAGCAGTCATGCCAGTTGAGAAACGGGATAATTTTGAGGTTAAGTGAGAAGCCATGCATCCATAATGTACTCAACAGGGTAAAAATTGAGTAAACCCGCAAAAGCTGAAATGCAATTAATTGCATAAATTTTAACCATCAAAAAATTTAACATCGCCTATTTTTTAGGCAAAAAGATCAAACAGCTTTAAAAACCCAAATTTTGACAGTTACCAACAGGCCAAACAGGTTACGTGCAAAAACTAATGGTTTAGCAGTATCGCCACATTTTAAAACTTCCTGCGAAACTTGTTCGTCAGGGAATACAAAAATCAAAAGCTCTTGGAGGAGTTGAAAAAATGAATGCTGCAGATACAAGCTGGATATTGACAGCTACAGCTCTCGTACTACTGATGACCCTGCCTGGTCTGGGTCTGTTTTATGCAGGCCTCGTGCAAGCAAAGAATGCCCTTTCCGTGCTCATGCATTGTATAGCCATAGCTTGCTTGGCTTCTTTGCTTTGGTTTGGCCTTGGCTACTCACTCGCCTTTACAGAAGGTAATTCATATATCGGTGGGTTCGACAGGATTTTCTTGTCTGGCATTGATAGAGAAACACTTTCAGGCACATTACCAGAATCACTTTTTGCCATGTTCCAAATGACCTTCGCAGTCATTACCCCTGCCTTAATGGTTGGAGCCTTTGTCGAGCGCATCAAGTTTGGCTCTGTAATGATGATTAGTGGTCTGTGGCTGTTGATTGTTTATGCACCCGTTACCCATTGGGTATGGGGTGGCGGCTGGCTTGCTGAAATGGGCGTAATTGATTTTGCAGGCGGCATAGTGGTTCACGTAACCGCCGGTGTATCAGCCCTTGTCATTGCAATCATGCTTGGTGCACGCAAAGGCTTCCCTGAAAAAATCCTGCCTCCTCACGCACCCTGGATGGTTATGGTTGGGGCTTCCCTGCTTTGGGTTGGCTGGTTTGGCTTCAATGCAGGTTCAGCCGTTGCAGCAGATCAAAACGCTGGCATGGCAATGCTGGTTACACATCTTTCAGCAGCAACTGCATCTATTGTCTGGCTGGTTATCGAAAATATCAAATATGGCAAACCAAGCCTTGTTGGCCTTGTAACAGGCACAATCGCAGGCCTGGCAACAATCACACCGGCTTCTGGCTCTGTTGGTCCATTAGGCGGTGTAATCCTTGGCCTTGCTGGCGGTATTATTTGTTACTTTGCAGTTGACCTTGTAAGACACAAAATGAAAATTGATGATAGTCTTGATGTTCTAGCAGTCCACGGCGTTGGTGGTGCAACAGGCACATTGCTGGTTGCCTTCCTTGCTGGTTTCGGCGATGGCGGAACAGGCCTTGCAGAGGGCGTGACGCCATCAAGCCAATTCATGGTACAATTAATCGGTGTTGTTTCAGTCGCTGCCTTCTCAGCCATTGCAACTGTTGTTATCGTGCTAATTACAAAAGCAATTATAGGTCTGCGTGTTAGCGATGATGAGGAGACAGAAGGGCTGGATTTCAGCCATCACGGCGAAACAGCATACCGTCTGTAAGCAACCGTTAAAGGAGAGACGCCATGAAAATGATTGTTGCAGTTATCCAGCCTCACAAACTTGATAACGTCCGTGAAGCACTGGGCGAAATTGGTGTGGATGGCATGACTGTTTCTGAGGTCAAGGGCTATGGCAGACAAAAAGGCCATACCGAAATTTATCGCGGCACAGAATATGCCATTCACTACGTGCCAAAGATAAAGCTGGAAATCGCAGTCAAAAGCGGTATTGCAGAACAGGCCATTGAAACCATTCAGGCGGCCGCTGGCCAAGGCAAAATTGGAGACGGTAAAATCTTCGTTTTTGATCTTCAGGATGCACTCAGAATTCGTACTGGAGAAGCAGGTGAAGACGCGCTTTAAACTCACGCACAAATAAGATAACAAGGCCGGGAAGTCATTCACTTTCCGGCTTTTTCATTTAGGGACATTCTATGCAACAAACCTGCTTTCGCGCTGAGATTGAAAAAAGTGACGCATTAAGATTACAATCGCTTTTCGAAGAAGAATTCGAGGAAGACGGCTTTCCGGTCTCAAGCTTTGAGGACTTGGAAAATCCTGTAAACTGGGAAATTGCAGTCTATTGTTTCATAGAGCTTGCAGAGGGAACTCTGGAAAGAATGAACAGGCTTGCAAGCAAACATGATGTAAAAGTAACCTTCAAGCGCGATGACATTCCGGAGATTGACTGGGTTGCGGAAACCCTGCGTGATTTAACATCCGTGCGCGCAGGCAGGTTTATCGTGCATGGCAGCCACGAGGCAGAGGTT
>CALFBM010000151.1 GCA_937951645.1 uncultured Rhizobiaceae group bacterium | reverse complement strand
AATACAGGGCCAAAAGAACTATCACGAGCAGCACTGGAAGCTGTTTGTTTTCAGACCAGAGACTTGATTGAGGCCATGCGAGATGATTGGCAGGGCGACTTTGATGCAACTGTTCTACGTGTGGATGGTGGCATGGTGGCGAGTGATTGGACGATGCAATTTCTGGCAGATATGCTGGCAGCTCCTATTGATCGCCCATCAGTCCTGGAGACAACTGCACTAGGTGCAGCATGGCTTGCAGGCATGCGATCCGGAATCTGGCCTGATATGGAGGGTTTTTCGAAAGCCTGGAAACTGCAAAAGCGCTTTGAACCTCATCTTGAAGAAAGTGAACGTGAACGACGCTATAAATCCTGGTTGTTGGCTGTTGAAAATACAATCAATCAAAGGCCAACCAGTTAAGCAATTAACTGACCACCGTTAATCTCAAGCACTTGTCCTGTAATATATCCGGATAGTTCAGCAGAGCTTAAAAAGAGATAGGATGGCGCGCAATCTCGTGGTGTTCCAAGTCGCTTTAAAGGCACCTGCTTTTTTGTTGCTTCAAGCTTTTCCCTGGATGAATAACGCTCATGAAAATCAGTTTCGATTGTTCCAGGCGAAACTGCATTAACACGGATATTATCTGGTGCAAGTTCACGTGCCAAGGCCTTGGTATAAGTAGAAACAAAAGCTTTAGTGGCGCTATAGATTGAAGACCCTGGGCTGCCACCAGTCTTTGCAGAAATGGAAACTGTATTCACTATAGCACTGCTTGCAGATTTTTTTAAAGCTGGGATTAATCCGCGAGTTATTTGCATAACCGAGGTTTGATTCAAGCCTATCAAGGAATGATAGTCTTCATCGGTGATTTCATCTGCAGGAAATCGCCCCACCATCGTACCAGCATTATTTATAAGAACGTCAATGATGCTTCGTTGCGACATGGTTTTATCAACAAAACCTATTACTTCATCTGCATTCATGAAATCTGCTTCGATGACATCATCTGCAATATGAGCAATTGTGCTGGCTGTACCAATCCTGCCTGAATGCGCAATTACGTAAGCTCCGCAGGCTTTAAACTGCCTTGCAACTTCCAGGCCTATGCCACGTCCTGCCCCGGTAATGACAACTGTTTTTCCATCAAATAACCCTGAGTTAAAATCCATGTAGCAAGCAATCCGGTTTAAGTTTGCGCTTGTACTTAATAGCAAAAACAATGCGCCATGCTTAAAAGTTTACCGCATGCACTGGATGATGTGAAACTCAAATCCGATTTTATGCTCTTAATTTTTCACCTTTAGGGTCAAATGGCGGCTCAGCAAGTATGGTTGCGCCATGGCGTTGACCCAGAACCATAACATCCACTCTGTCGCCAGCTTCTGCATTTTTCACAAACCCAAGAGCCAGGGATTTACCAACTGTATAACCATATGCTCCAGATGAAATTCGGCCTATTGGCTCATCCCCTTTAAATACTGGTTCACCTCCTGTTGCATCAGCATTGGAATTGGCTACAGTATCTTCATCAAGTGCAAATATTACCAATTTTTCACGTGCTGGTGTGCCCATATTTTTACTAGCAGCTTCCTTATTGAGAAATTCTTTTTCCATCTTGCAAAGACCGTCGAGGCCAACCTCTTGAGGCCAATATTCAGGACTGTATTCACGTGACCAGGAACCATATCCTTTTTCAATCCGCAGCGACATTAATGCACGCGACCCTACTGGCCCTGCTCCATATTGCTTACCCGCTTCCAGAAGTGCATCGTAAAGCGCTTTTTGGTCTTCTGTTTTGCAATGCAGCTCCCAACCAAGGTCACCTGTGAAAGACACACGAAGTGTTATTAGATCAATACCTGCCAAAGTAATTTTTTGGGATCGCATGAACGGAAAATCTTCCGTCGCCAGCGAAGCATTTGTCATGCGTTGCAACAAATCGCGCGACTTTGGACCTGCAACATTAAAACCGCACATTGCTTCAGTCCTGCTTTCAAATAAAACAGTATCTGGCTTGTTGGAATTGTTGAAGTAACGTGCATGATAGCGTTCTGCCATGCCTGAACCAACGACAAAAAATTCTTCTTCAGCAAGTTTGGTAATTGTAAAATCACCCGCAATCCCGCCCCGCACACCAATCAATGGTGCAAGGCAAGAACGACCAATAGCTTTTGGCATATTGTTTGCGAAGATTGAGTTGAGCCAATCAGAAGCTCCTTCACCCTCAACATGATATTTGGCAAAATTTGAAATATCTATGATACCAGCATGCTCGCGTAGCATTTTACATTCTTCGCCCACAGGCTCCCACCAGTTTTGACGCGTAAAACCGTTGGTATCTTTTACATCAGGTTCATCGGCAAACCAAAAAGGATGTTCCCAACCATAATTTAATCCAAAGACAGCGCCCATTGCTTTTTGGGTTTCATAGATTGGGCGTGTGCGTACGGGCCTGCCAACTGCACGCTCTTCATTCGGAAAATGGATTGAAAAACGGTTTGCATATTGGTCACCAACTTTTGCTTTGGTAAATTTTCTATCTGCCCAGGAACCGAAGCGAGATAAATCCCAAGGGAACATATCAAGGTGCGGTTCGCCCGTTACGATCCATTCTGCAGAGAGTTGTCCCAGCCCACCAGACTGTGAAAAACCTGGAATAATACCATTGCAACAGAAATAACCTTTTAATTCAGGAACAGGACCAAAGAGCGCATTACTGTCTGGTGACCATATCATTGGGCCATTGATTACGCGTTTAATACCTGCGTTACCAAGGGCTGGGACACGGTCAATTGCTCGCATCATATTATCTTCAATACGCTCAATATCATCGGCAAAAAGCTCATGGCCAAAATCAAGTGGTGTGCCTTCTTCAGCCCAAAAGCGTACATCTTTTTCATAGGCACCAACAAGCAAGCCTTGGCCTTCCTGACGCAAATAATATTCACCATCACGGTCAGCAACTGAAGGAAGTCGCTCAGGCATGGCCTCGATTTCCGGCATAGTTTCGGTAACGAAATATTGGTGTTCTGTTGGAAGTAACGGCAGATCAATACCTGCCATTGCAGCCACTTCACGCCCCCAAAGACCTGCAGCATTCACAACAACTTCAGTTCGAATATCGCCTTTGGGTGTTCGAACAATCCAGGTTCCATCTGTTTGTTGTTCTGTTCCTGTAACAGGGGTGAAGCGATGAATTTCTGCACCATTGTTCTTGGCACCTGTTGCATAGGCGTTCGTCACGCCGGATGGATCTACATTTCCGCCCGAAGGCTCCCACATAATACAGCGAATACCATCATAATTTACTAGCGGATGAAGTTTCTCGGCTTCATCACGGCTGACTTCGTGAAATTCAAGCCCATAGTATTTTGCCTTGGCAGCTTGCAGGCGAAGTTGGTGCTCACGCTCTTGTGTTTGTGCAAGATAAAGTGATCCAGGCTGGAATACACCACACCCTTGCCCAGTCACTTCTTCAAGCTCTCTATAAAGGTTCATAGTATAATGCTGAATACGACTGATGTTATTGTTATCATGGAGTCCGTGAATGTTTGCAGCGGCGTGCCAGGTACTACCTGATGTAAGTTCATCGCGCTCTAATAGTACAACATCCCCCCAACCCAGCTTTGTGAGATGATAAAGTATGGAACACCCAATAACGCCACCACCAATAACAACTGCCTGTGCGTGTTGACGCATATTTTTCTCCTGAAACAATAATTCTAAATACTTACCTTGAACAAATCACAAAAACACTACGATTATGTATTCTGGTCGTTAAGGGAATAATGCGAACAAATATGGCGCTGTTTAACCAGTCAGCTTAAGTGTTTTAAATATCTGACCCAAAGCTAAACTCTTGCTTAAACATTGCGCTCAAGATAGAACAGCCGCATTATGCTGAATGAAGTTTTGTATCCAATATCTGATATGCCAAATGAGCCTGATGAGCGCTCAGGTAAAGCGTGTGCGCCTTTACCTACCAACCCTCCAATTATGATACCTGGCATTCAGGAGGATGGTACACTCTATCCTGTTGAAAAAATTCAAGCTCATATCAATGGTATTCATCATCTAGCACTATCTGTGTTCATTTTTGATGGCGATGAATTATTAATTCAACGTCGCGCTCATGAAAAGTATCATTGCGGGGGTCAGTGGGCCAATACTTGTTGCACACATCCCCACTTTGGCGAAAATATAAGTACAGCGGCACACCGCCGGTTAACTGAAGAACTTGGGTTTAGTGTTCCTGTAGAAGAAAAGCTTATCTTTGAATATTCAGCAGATGTTGGAGGCGGGTTATGGGAGCGGGAACGCGTTCACATGTTCCGTGCTGATATTTGCAAATCAGAAATTGAAACAAACCTGAATGCAGATGAAGTTTGCGAGGTAAACTGGATAACAGGTGCGGAACTTAAATACAAAATTTCCCAAACGCCTACGGAGTATACGCCATGGCTAAGAATTTATCTTAACCGCTTTCCCGATCTAAGTTTCTAGTTTTGAACTAATATTTTTCTTGATTATGTAACTTAAAAATACATTAATCTCTTCACAGAACTATTGAGGAGATTTTTATGCATTATGCCCCTGCTATTGATAAATGCCCTCTTCCATTTTCTCCTTTCAAATCTTGTACCGTTCCGCGCCCTATTGGTTGGCTATCAACAATAAGCAAAGATGATGTAGATAATTTAGCACCTTATAGCCAATGGCAAAATTTAACTTTTGATCCCCATTTAGTGATGTTTGCAGCCAATCAATATCCAGATGGCAGGCGCAAAGATACTGTAATTAATGCAGAAGAAACAGGTTGGTTTGTCTGGAACATGGCTACTTACAACTTGCGTGAAGCAGTTAACGTTTCGGCAATGACCGTTGACAAAAACATTGATGAATTTGTCAAGGCTGGTGTTACCAAAACCTCATGCATTGATGAACCAGCGGCACGGGTTGCTGAAAGCCCTTGTCATTTTGAGTGCAAATATCTATCAACACACCGCTTGCCAGGAAATAGTCCTGTTGGATGTGTTGACGTTGTTTATGGTGAAGTTGTTCACATCCATATAGACGATGATTTTATATTGCCAAATGGCAAGCTCAATATTCCCCAAATTAAACCTATTGCACGAATGGGTTACTATGATTACGCCGTTATAGAAGAAACATTTGAAATGCGGATCCCTGGTGCTAGTAGCACTGCGGAAGATGGCTTGGAAGGAAAAGCATGACCCCTGAAAATTCACCTCCGGTTTATCTGGATTATCTCAATCGTTATGACATTGAAGCGCTTGGAATTACAGATGATGAAATTCTAAATTCAATTGAACAAGCCTTGATTGCACAAGGGCGTGGTGAGACTGAAATTGAACCACGCACTCATATCCGTCCCCGTGTTGGAGTTGAAGGTCATTTCAATGTGCTGCGTGGTTGGATTGGCGATAAAATTGATAGCGCTGGTGTTAAAGTCGTTGGGGATTTTGTCCCAAACTACCAACAAAACCGCCCGTCAGAATATGGCATTCTAACGCTGTTTGACCCACACATGGGCGCGCCAAAAGCAATTATTGATGCAACTGGCATTACCGAAATGCGTACTGGGGCGATCACTGCTTTGGGTGCCAAATACCTAGCGCCTAAAGAGCCAAAAATTCTTGGTCATATTGGTGCCCGTGGAACCGCTTACTGGAATGTGCGCTTACTTTGTCATCTGTTTGATTTTGATGAAGTGCGCATTCATTCACGAAGACCAGAAAGCCGGGAAGCATTTGCTGCCAAACTTGAAGCTGATCTGGGACGTAAAATTATTGTCACTGACAGTTGGGAATCCTGCCTTAGAGATGCAGACATTATTGTTGAAGCTTCTCGCCTTCCTGAGCCAATGCCTCTGTTAAAAACCGAGTGGATAAAACCTGGAAGTTTGGTTATTCCCTATGGAACCATGTCTGCGGTAGAGTTAAATCTCACAGACATCATGAATAAGGTGGTGATGGACGACTGGGGGCAGGCATATGGTGTTTTTGGCGCACTTCGTGCGCATGTTGATAGCGGGAAGCTCTCTGCTGAAACACTTCATGCAGAACTAGGGCAAATTACTGCCGGGTTAAAACCTGGACGTGAAAATAAGGAAGAAACCATTCTTTTTTGGCATCGTGGTTTATCGCTTTCAGACATAGCACTTGGGCATGCCATGCTTCAAAAGGCCAAATCGATGAATATCGGACAAAGACTCAGGTTTTACTAATGCTTAAACTTAACGGTAGCAAAATTTCCATTGAAGCGTTTTGTAATGCTGTTTCAAAGCCGATTGAATTACAAGCCAGTAAAAGCGTCCTGAATAGAATTTCAACTACCCACAAAGCAGTTGAAGATATTGCCATGGGCGACAAGCCTGTTTACGGTCTAAATACCGGGCTTGGAGGCAATCTTGGCTATAGATTGAAGCCAGAAGAAATCTCTGATTTTCAAATGCAAATTATCGCAGGCCGTGCCGTTGCCTGTGGTGAACCTTTGCCAGAAAATACTGGTAGAGGTGTTTTACTTGCCCGTATCATTTCTGCGGCACAAGGTTATAGCGGAATTAGTATCGAGCTTTTCAATCACATGATAGCGGTTTATGAAGCAGGTATTTCCCCTGTAATTCCTGAGTATGGATCAATTGGCGATAGTGACCTTGTTCAAAATAGTCATTTTGCACTGGCTGTTTTAGGCAAGGGAGATGTTTGGGTTGAAGGCAAGGTTATCAATGCATCAACTGCATTGAGAAAAGCAAAACTGACGCCACCTTCCCTAAAACCCAAAGAAGGGCTTGCCATGGTAAGCCACTCTGGTCTTTCAGTTGCCCTCACAGCTAATGCACTTAATGAAACCAAACTATTCCTTGAAATAGCGATGTCGGTAATTGTTCTTTCTTATGAAGGATATGGTGCAAATCAAAAAGTACTTGATGATGAAATCAATCAATTACGCCCTTCGCCTTGCCAGTTAGAAACAGCTGAATGGTTTCGTAAAAAGCTAGAAGGTTCGGAGCAAAAGCCACGCCGAATCCAGGAGGCGCTTTCATTTAGGACAATGCCATCCATCTGTGGCGCAGCTCAACATGCATTAAATCATGCAATAAGTGTTTGGGAAAATGAAGCAAATGGTTCGCCAGATAGCCCTGTCGTATTAGAAGATGACAATATGGTTTCAACTGCAAACTTTCACACACCTGCATTGGCCTTGGCGATTGAAGGCATCACACTGGCACTTGCTGGTATTGCTAATGGCAGTGTTCAGAGAATGCAACGCATGATGAATTCGGAATTATCTGGGCTGCCAAAGTATCTTTCACCCATAGGAGGAAGCTCTGCTGGTTTCGTCCCCTCTCAAAAAACTGCTTCAGCTTTAAACACTGAAATTCGTCACGCTGCCATTCCCATTGTTTTTAATCCATCCCCCATAAGCGATGGTGTAGAAGACATGGCGCCCAATACGCCAGCTGCTGCCAGAAAACTGTTGCGACAATTACACCCTTTTCAATTATTATTTGGGCTGGAGGCGCTTGTTGCATGCCAGGCAATTGATTTAAGAAAGCCAGCCAGCAAAAGCACACTTTCCACAAAACTGTGCAAAGCTGTTCGTTCAAAAATTCCAATGCTTATAGAAGACAGGCCTTTAGGTCAGGATATAAATATCGCCACTGAAATTTTAAAATCAGAACTTTCAATTACTTAGCCATCGCAGAAAGAATTTCATCCAGTGAACGAATAGCGCCTGTTTGTAAATATTCCATTGCTTTTAAAGAAGCCGCATGTGCTTCAAGACTGGAACCACCCACACAGTCTTCTATGACACGGCAAAAATAATCTCCTTGATGTGCATCAACAAAAGTATAGTGAACGCAAACGTCGGTGAGTGCTCCGACTAATATAAGTGTGTCGACCTTTAGACCTCTTAAAAGAATTTCCAGATCTGTACCATAAAATGAAGAATACCTGCGCTTTGGAATGAGATAATCATCTGGCCTAAACCCCATTTCCTTGACTGCAATCTCCGTTGCCGGATTATCATCCAGACAATGCAC
>CALFBM010000150.1 GCA_937951645.1 uncultured Rhizobiaceae group bacterium | reverse complement strand
CGCAGATAGTGAAAGCAGGTTATCCATATCTCTAAGAATAAACAGTGCAATCAATGCGCCCAGGGTTGGAATGGAAGTCAGCATCAGGTTTTTTGGGTAATTATAATAAGTTAGATAAGAACCCAAAGAACCAATAACCCCGGCAGCTGACATTAACATCATCAATCCATAGGTCCATGTTCGCATAAAACCTGAAACGAATGCCAAAACAATGATGATCTGTATGCTTCCCAAAATGTATGACAGATTATCTGTTACAGTAAAAAAACTGATGTTATAGGCACCTTCAAAAATATTACGTTGCCATTCAGGGTGATGAAACTTCAAGGTCGCCCATAAGCCTAAAAAGATTGCCGCAGTGATGCGAATAATAAGAAGTGCAATTTCCATGCGTCTTGTCTGTGTCATAAAATTATCTTTATCATAAAAAATACCGTGTCTGAAACTGCAGACACGGTATAATTTTTACAGGCTTGCGTTCAATCAAAAACTGAACACTGAAAGCAATTTTATGTGAGCGGTGAAATACGCACTTCTACACGGCGGTTTGCAGCACGTCCTGCATCAGATGCATTATCTGCAATTGGGCGGCTCTCACCAAACCCGATAACCTGAAGACGACGACTGTCAACAGAGCGTGTGTTCAGATAACGGGCAACTGTTACCGCACGACGTTCAGACAACGCCTGATTTGAAGCCTCATCACCAACACTGTCAGTATGGCCATCAATATCAAGCAGGGTCTTGGGATATTTATTAAGAACAATTGCAACAGAATCCAGCACCTGGAAGAAATTCGGATTTAATGAATCCTGCCCTGTAGCAAAAGTTACATTTGAAGGCATGTTCAAGATGATATCATTGCCATTACGAGTAACGCTCACACCCGAGTTAACAAGCTGTTGGCGAAGTTCTTGTTCTTGACGGTCTTGATAAGCACCAATACCACCACCGGTAAGTGCGCCTATACCTGCGCCAATAAGAACTGATTTGCGTCTATCGCTGCCACTTTTGTTTTTGGCGATAAGCAGACCCGCAACCGCACCCACAGCGGCCCCAATACCGGCACCTGCAGCAGTATTATTAACCTGTGGCTTGCCTGTTAGTGGATCGGTTGTACTGGAACAAGATGCCAATGCCAAACTTGCTGCTAGAAAAATTGCGCCGCGTTTCATATGTTTTCCCCTTCATGGTGAAATTATTAAAGAACTTCCGCACATTTAAAATGTCATGTGCGCGTAAAACCCCAGTGATTCGTTATATAATACACTTAACCTGAACTGTTCTTGAACAAAATCATCAAAATCTGGCAATACCATGATTAGGCAGCATTAGCTCATAAAACGTGAATCATAGGGATATGTTATCAAATTTTCACATCCGTCCTCTGTTACCAGCACCTGATCTTCCAGTTTAACTGAAAAACCAGCTTCTTTGGTTCCTATTAGTGCCTCAACGCAAAGCATCATGCCCGGCTCCACTTCATACTCAAAGGCACCAGCTGAATAATTTTTAGGATAAGCAATAAGTGGCCACTCATCACACAAGCCAACCCCGTGCATGCGGCATCCATATTGAGCCGGAACAAATTTTTCTGGTAATTGGTGTCCCCCAAATACAAGCTCCCTGAAAGAAACACCCGGTTTCAACATGGCCATATTTTCCATAATATGTTGATGCCCCAGTTGATAATATTCTTTCATCAAATCAGTAGGCTCTCCATCTCCTACAAACCATGTACGTGATATATCAACGCATAATCCGTAGACCCCAATGAGATCTGTATCAAAAGCCAGGATTTCATTTTCTTGTATAATGCGAGGTCCACACTCCTGAAACCATGGAAACGTACGCGGTCCGGAAGCAAGCAGACGTGTTTCAATCCATTCACCACCGCGCTTGATATTTTCGGCATGAAGAACCGCCCAAACATCGTCTTCACTCATACCGGGCTGAACAGCATCTTCCATCGCACGAACAGCTGTCTCACATGAATGAACAGCACAGCGCATGGCCTTGATTTCTTCTGCACCCTTAATGACACGTGCTTTTTCTGTTAGCTCTTCGCCTTCCATGACTTCAAGACCGTGACGTTCAAGCTCCTTGTATCCGGCAATTGAAATCTTATCGACCGCAATACGGCGATTATCACCAGAGTGCTTTCGCATTAATCCATCAATCTCACCAATGAATGAGCGCGCATCTTTTTCAACATTATCACCATTGCCAAAATAAAACATTGAGGCGCCTGAACGAACTTCTTTTACAAGTGGGTTATGATCCGCAAGAAATGGAGAGTTTTTATAATCCCATAAAATCATATGGCCGTCAGCAAACAAGACACAAGCACGAAAAGGGTTATGCGTATTCCACAATTGCATATTCGTGCTGTCGGTTGCATAGCGTATATTAAGCGGATCCATCATCATTATGGCGCCAAAATCACGCTTGTGAAGTTCTGCCAATAAACGGTCATATCTGTATTGACGCACCGCAGGCATGTTTGGCATTTCCAAACCAGCCGCCTGCCATTCAGCAAAGGCAAGGTCTGTTGGCCCGATTTCTATGCGATTATTATCATCAGGCGTACCATCAGGCTTTAAACCCGGCTTTCTGGATGGATCAATTTTACGGTCTTTGACTGAAAATTCACTGTTGATGTTCATCGCGCAATTCCTCCAATTACTCATCTCAAAGCCTATGCTGATTATATGGCTTGTCAATTAACCTGATACGTCACAAATGACGCGAATAAGGCATAAGGAATACAAATTTTAAAATGAATGTATTGAACAATTACTGGCTTTTGGACGTAGTTTAATCTACGCATCAAATCAATATCAATTGCCTTTAGAAACTTCCAGATGAAACCGACAAAACCATTATCGCTGCCTGAATTTGTAACCATGCTGGCTATAATGATCTCTATTCTGGCACTTTCGATTGACGCCATCCTTCCTGCACTTGGCCAAATAGGAATAGATTTTGAACTGGCAGATCCCAATGACGCACAACTGGTTCTGTCAGCAATGTTTTTAGGGTTTGCAATCGGCCAAATTGCAGCCGGCCCCTTATCAGATTGTTATGGTCGAAAGCCAATCATCTATTTGGGATATGTCATTTTTATTTCTGGCTGCATCCTTTCAATGGCAGCAACTGATTACAGCTTCATGTTATTTGGTAGAATGCTTCAAGGACTTGGTGCAGCAGCTCCCAGAATAGTCAGCATAGCACTTGTAAGGGATGGCTATGAAGGGCGCGAAATGGCGCGCATCATGTCGATTGTCATGGCCATATTTATTTTGGTACCCGCCATTGCACCAGCAATTGGGCAAGGCGTTTTACTATTCTCGGATTGGCGCAGCATATTTACACTTCTTTTGGTCATGGCTCTGATTGCCTTCCTTTGGTTTGCCCTTAGACAACCTGAAACCCTTGAAAAAGAAGAACGACGAGAATTCTCACTGAAAAATATTGCTTCCGGCATTCATGAAACCTTACAATATCGAATAGTAACCGGATATACGGTTGCATCCGGAATTATCTTTGGTGCATTCCTTGGCTACCTTAATTCCGCACAGCAAATCTTTCAGACAACCTATCAAACAGGGGAATTATTTGCCTTATATTTTGGCGCTGCAGCCCTGGCAATTGGTGTTGCCAGTATTTACAATTCAAAAGTTGTCATAAGACTGGGCTTGCGTTTTATGACACAACGCGCACTCGTAGCGTTAACCATCATTTCATTTGTTTTTCTTGTAATCGTTTCAATGAATAATGGCGTACCAAGCCTTTGGAGCTTCATGATGTGGCTATTGGCGGCATTTTTCTGCATTGGTATTTTATTTGGTAATTTCAGTGCGATGGCGATGGAACCCATTGGGCACATGGCAGGTTTGGGAGCAGCAGTTGTGGGTTCCGTTTCAACTTTCATTTCCATACCTCTTGGATGGGTGATTGGCGCTCAATTCAATAATACGGTAATCCCGCTTGTATTGGGCTTTGCTTTATTAAGCAGTATGTCACTTATAGTCGTATGGTGGACAGAACGTGGCTCGGATACCTAGGGTCACAAACCTTGGATATTCGCTCTTAAATAAATTCCAGTCCGGCAAAATTACCATCCAGCCATACGACCCTGCAAACTTTTCGAATGTACTTGTCCTGGTAATTTAAAATGACGCGTTTGGGCAAGATATTTGCCGAAGATTCAATCATCGCACCGCCATCAGAAATATTATGAACAAGGCAAACAATTTTTCGGCCTGTTAAATCGACAATCAATTCTGCCAACTCACCCATGTTTTCTCGCGGGTGGTATCGACGGTTGGTTCGCATGACATCGGCTTGTGATGTGGCTGGATAAAGTGGGGTAAAAGATGAACGCACGGGCATGAATATTCTCCATTAACCGCCCATCACTCAAATAATGTCAGCCAAAAGTTAACAAGAACTAAACAAACCATGCTCTCAATAAATCAAGGGCAACAATTGTCATTACGATTTTAAAACCAAATTTGAGTTTTTCTTCTGGCATTTTATTTAAAATCAAAGTGCCGGCCTTTGTACCTGAAAATCCTGAAATCACGATCAGTAAGACCAACGGCAGCCATTCCCAGAAAGCAAACCCCGCAAACCCGAAGGCAAGAACTTTCAAGGAATGCTGTACAGTCATTGTCATGCCATGCGTAGCAACCATCTTGCGGTGTTGATTAAAAAGGCTATTGAGGAAAACAGCAACTAAAGGACCCGTTGCTCCTGCAAACATGGTGGCAAAGGTTGTAACCAATCCGCCCAACGCAACAACAACAGGGTTTGCACTTTTAATCTTGGGAAGTCTTGCCCACACAATAATAATAATGAACAACCCCAAAAAGCTTTTCAGAATATAGGCAGGGAGCTGAACAGCAAGCATTGCACCTGCAAAAGCGCCCAAAAGGCTACCCAACAAAAATAGTCCAACAATACGCCAGTCAATGTGCGCACGCTGAACATAGGAGCGACCTGTATTGGAACCTAATTGAACAAGCCCGTGAACCGGAATAAGCGCCGCAATGGGTACAATATAAGTCATCAAGGCAAGCATCAGAAGACCTCCTCCAACTCCGACTGAAGCTGTAAGGGCAGACGTAAAAAAACTGGCAAAAATTAAAATACCAGCAGAAAGAATGCTTAAGCCTTCAGGTAGAAAGCTCAAAAAGCTTTCCACTTATTCGCTCTTGTCTGCAATCTTTGTAAATTGACCGTGTGGACGATATTGAACCAGATAATCAGGTAAAATGGCAGCCATCGGGGTAGGCTGTACTCCCATACCTTCAAGCGTACGCCCCTGCTTGATAGCATCTTGCGAAACCACATTATCTGTTTTGAGCATCTCGACCTGATCGCTCGTTATAGGCGCTCCCGGCAACCAGCCAAGCATCTTGCCCATCATGCTAGCCACGAACCAAGGCAAGCTGACCAACATTCTCTTACGACAAATCTCTCTCAAAAGAATTTCAAGACATTCGCGGAATGTAGGAGTTTGAGGACCGCCCAACTCATAGGTTTTGCCCGACTGCAGTTTTCCATCTACACCAAGTGCAATCGCCTCTGCCACATCGCCCACATAAACAGGTTGGAATTTTGTGTGCCCGCCGCCAATTAATGGAAGCGCCGGAGCAAATTTAGCCATTGCACCAAAGCGGTTGAAAAAGTCATCTTCCTGACCAAAAACAATTGAAGGGCGTATAATAATAGCGTCTTTAAGAACTGCTCTAACACCTTCTTCACCTTTGCCCTTGGTTTCACCGTAGGCAGATAGTGATTCTGAATCAGCACCAATTGCACTCATATGAATAAGCCTGGCTTTTTCTGCACGGGTTGCCTCTGCAACCGCACGCGCACCAAGAACCTGAACCACATCAAACTTCTGGCGACCTGATTCAGCCAAAATGCCAACCAGATTAATAACCACATCCGAGCCTTTAACAGCTGCATCAACAGATTTGCGATATCGCAAATTTGCCTGCACCAACTGTATTTGGCCGACATTACCAAGCGGCTGCAAAAACCCGGCCAAATCAGGACGACGCACAGCAACCCGCACCCTGTAACCGCGATTTACAAGTGCGCGTACAACATATCGACCAACAAAGCCTGAGCCACCAAAAATGGTAACAAGTTTTGGGGTATCTGAAATTCTCATAAGACCTATCCAAGCTATCTAATTGAAATCTTTTTACTCACTCTTTACGCAAATTGAAAGTGCTCAAAGGCTTTGGAGACATCAATTTTAGTCTTCTTTGGGTTTCTTCTTGTTACGTCTGCATTTAGCCGAGCAATAGACAATCTCTTCCCAATTTTTTTCCCATTTCTTTCGCCATAAAAAAGGCCGCTCACAAACCGGACACATCTTTTCAGGCAATTCATTTTTATTAATCATCTTCATGAGAACCATTTTTCAAAACAAAGGCTTATTATAGAGGGTTTCTTTATCAATAGTAATGCCTTTAATGGGCTCCTTTTTATGAAAGCGTGCCAAAGAACGTCAAAGACAGAAAAACAACCTGAATTGTCTCAATTAAACAAGACGAACTTGTCAATAACCCATAAATTGAAAACCAAGACCACCCAGAGCAAGACCAGGCTCTATCCATGAATATTTCCCGAATTTTTCCACGCTATCAATCAACCTGATTTTATCAACACTATTAGGCATTGTACCCTCCAATTATTGAACGCTGTTACTAGAATTCTTACGTGAAAGTAAAAGACACAAACTTGCCTTGGAACAACCGCAAAACCATCTTTACTTTTTCTTAATTCTGCCCTGCAGTTTTTGCATAACTGATATTCGATATTAGCACTCGTAAAACAAATCAAGCGAGCATATATCAGGGTCAAGAAAACAACAGATTTGAACACTTGGAGTAAGTATCATGAACGTGATCGGTTCTTTCAGAAAATGGCGCAACTACCGTCGCACAGTAACCGAGCTTAGCTCACTTTCTAACCGCGAACTTGATGACCTAGGTATCAACCGCGGTGACATCAGCTTCGTTGCTCGCAACGTACGCTAAAAAAATTAAAGTATATTTCTTCTAATACCCTCCTCCCATTAGAAGAAGTTCAAGGGTCAATCCTCCCCCTCCAAATTGATCCTTCCATCAGCGCCCGTTGCAAAACTGCAGCGGGCGTTGTTGCTTTTAGATACAGGAACTGTATTTAAGACAGTAGATTTTCATGAGTGAGAAGCATGACAAAGACCCTAAACATTATTGGCGGCGGCCTGGCTGGTTCTGAAGCTGCATGGCAAGCAGCAGAACTTGGTGTTAAGGTAAGGCTCTATGAAATGCGACCCACCCGCAAAACAGATGCACACAATACAGAAGGTCTTGCCGAACTCGTTTGTTCAAATTCATTTCGTTCTGATGACAGTGAAACAAATGCCGTTGGTGTTCTTCATGCAGAAATGCGCCATGCAGGCTCCCTCATCATGCAATGTGGCGACAGACATAAAGTCCCCGCCGGCACTGCCCTTGCAGTAGATCGTGATGCATTTTCGGAAGAAGTCACAAAAAAACTGCAAGCCCATCCAAACATTGAAATCATCCGCGAGGAAATCCCAGGCCTTCCACCTGAAAGCTGGGGTCAGACCATTATTGCAACAGGCCCGCTCACATCTCCTGATTTGGCAAAGGAAATTGCCACAGCTACAGGCGAAGATGAGCTTTCATTCTTTGATGCCATAGCACCAATTGTTCATTTTGATTCAATTGATTTTGACAAGGCATGGTTTCAATCGCGATATGACAAGGTTGGTCCAGGCGGCAACGGCAAAGATTACATCAACTGCCCTCTTGATGAAGGGCAATATAATACTTTTATAGATTCTTTAATCGGAGGCGATAAAACCGTTTTTAAAAAATGGGAAAACGTTCCTTATTTTGACGGCTGCCTTCCAATCGAAGTCATGGCAGAACGAGGTCGCGAAACACTTCGCCATGGCCCGATGAAACCAATGGGACTTACAAATTCGCACAAGCCGGATGAAAAACCATATGCAGTGGTTCAGCTTCGCCAAGACAATGCACTAGGCACGCTTTATAATATCGTTGGATTTCAGACAAAACTGAAATACGGCGCACAAGCAGATATCTTTCGGGCGATCCCAGGCCTTGAAAAGGCTGAGTTTGCTCGTCTTGGTGGCATACATCGCAATACATACCTGAATTCACCAAAAGTTTTAAACGAGCGATTGAGTTTGAAAAACAAGCCACACATTCGCTTTGCAGGACAAATCACAGGATGTGAAGGTTATGTAGAAAGTGCATCCATAGGCATACTGGCAGCCCGCTTTGCTGTCGCAGAACTGGAAGGCAAGGAGCTGGAGTTACCTCCTATCTCATCCGCCATGGGCGCTTTACTGCATCACATCACGACAGGCCATGTTGCCTATGATGAAACAGGCGAGAGCAATGAAAAGTCCAAACGCTCATTCCAGCCGATGAATGTAAACTTCGGGCTTCTTCCGCCCGTAGACAAAACCTTGCTTAAAAAACCTGAGGGCGTGAAAAAATGGCGCGGCAAGGACAAGACAATTGCCAAGAAAAAATTCATGAGCGCAAGAGCACTTGAAGACTTTAATATTTGGCTGGACAATACAAAATTTCTGCAAGCTGCTGAATAATTAAAACCTAGAATTTACCGACCACATTGATAAAGATACCTTCATCATCATATGTAAGATCCGTTAAATCATCTGAGAATTGACCAAAGTTGTAGCCAACTCCAAGCTTCAGGTTATCTCCAATATGGTAATAGGCACCTGCAAGAATACCGGTATTTGTTTGGTCAAGCTCAGGCAGCCAAAGCGCACGTGCTTCAAGCAATAGATCCCATTTTTCAACAATATGATAATCAGCTCTGGCAATTGCCAGATGAGCGGAGGAATTCTGGAAGTTGCCACTACCGCGTACAACCTCAATTTCACCAGTACGGAAACCATATTTACCGCCAATCGACCAGCGCTCATTAAGATCATAAACAAAATCAGCTTCAAGCACATGGCTACGTTGACGCGGCCCCAAAATTTGGTTTTGCGAATTTACCTGTTGTGAACCTGGAAGGTCTTCAAGGTAAGTATAACGGAAGAGCGCATTGAGACGATCATTTTCAACCGGACGATAAGCCCACCCAATGGAACCTTCGATGTAGTCTCCATCCAGAATTGTATCTTGATCAGATTCAGAAAGAACGGCATCAATGCTGGCAATAAAGCGCCAGTCATCATTGTGTAAATACCCGTATTGGCCACTCAAGAGGTAAGTATTGCGATCCCGAATTGCCGCATTTTGACCTTCTTCAAAGCGTGCTTCAAATCTCAAGGATGCATTTCTGACTTCTTCACGAAGAGAAATATTCCCTGAAATTGCAACACGGTCAAAATCACCATTTATTTCATCATAGACTTCACCGGATTCAAATCCGGCACTCACAGTCCAAATGGCATCTGGCGTATAAGTCACGCCATAAGTATGGGTAAGAGATCTTTGCGTACCTGAGAAATCATAATTTTCTTCAAAATAGGCAGACCATTGATCGTTTAACTTACGATTCGCACCGTAAACGATTGAGCCCAAGTCCCGACCGAACGGATCATAGCTGTTTAGATCACCAGCCGTTGTATCAGGATCAATTCGGTAGCCTACATAGTATCTGTCATCTGCATTTGGTGCATAAACAAGACCAGCAAGACCGCCAATCCCTTGTGTCCCATAAGAGACCTCTGCTTCTGCAGAAAGCTTGTCAGTAATCTGGCGTTCAAAGCCAACGCCCACACGTTCATTACGTTCTCTGGTTTTATCCCTTGCAACAGTTGCCTGCCCGAATACCCAAACCTTGTTTTTTTCATCATATGAACGCGTTATACGTGCGCCAATATCTGTACGCTCGCCAAACCCTGTTGAAGATCCAACAGCATTTGCAAAGTCAGAATGCGTCACACCGATACTCGCAGCATATTGTTCACCAAAACGCTTCTCAAGTTCAGCACTTAATTCGCGGCGATCATTTCCGTCGGCACGGTTTACTGCATCATACTTTGCACGAAGTGTCGTGTCTTCATCAACTTCAACATCGGCAAAGACACCAGTTAGCCGCTCTTGCACAGTTGTATAGCGGCCTGGCGCATTAAAGCCTGCTTCCCGGTCTTCGTAATACCCGCCAATAGCACCTGCAAGAGCCCCATCACTAAGTTCGCCCAAATCAAGAACCACTTTGGCACGATACGCTTGCGCCTTGCCATTTACAGGGCCATCGCCTGAAATAGGATTGAAGATAAAACCACCATCAGTTGATGTAACAATGCCAAAGGTATCACCTTCAGACTGCGCCCATTCAAATTCAAAGTAACTTTTTTCTGATAAGCGAAAATGAATATCTGTACCAAATAATCTTTGGTCAGCAAAACCTGTATCTTCAATATAGCCAGTTGCACCAAGGCGAACATTATCTGTTACCCAGGCTTGGCCACGCCCACCATATGTAAAGCCATCCAAATCTGTCAGTGTTGGCGTATATTCATATACGGCTACCAAAAACAGCTCTTGGTCGCCAGTCACACCTTGGCGAACAGCACCAGTGGTTCCACCCTGAGACTGAAGCGGACGGCGTAAAAGCACCACGCCCTGGACATAGTCAATTTGATAATCTTCATCTGAACGCAGTATTGTACGCTCAACCACTTCACCCGTAACCCGGTCACGGCGCTCAACCGTTATTTGCTCTGAGCCCTGATTAATATCCTGACGACGAAGGAAGTAAGCAGAACCACCTGTGCCACGCAACTCATCGCGTTGCGGTAGCGTGCCAGGTTCTGCAGCAAAACCTTCAACTTCTGCAACAGGTTGTCCGTGACTTGTTACGTAATCAGACTCCAAGTGTACTTTTGCGCCATAAAGTCCACGCTCATAGCGCGCAAGTTCTGTACCATCAATACGGGTTTTAAAATCACCCCAAAGAACATGGCTCTTGCCTCTTTCAAGACGAACATAAAATTTACCTGAAGTTGGAGCATCATCAACAGTCGTACTGTCATCACCAAAAACCGGATAAAAATCATCGGGATCAAGATTACGCAAAAGTTGTCTTGGGTCTTTGCGATCAAGATTATCAAAAATATCGTCCAGCTCTTCTTCAGTTGTATCAAAGGCTGCCGTTAAAAGCGTTGAGCCTTTAATTTTACCCTTAACATAAAATGCTAAACGACCTCGTCTGTAAGTCGTATCTGAAAACTCATTTGGATGCGCATTAGCAAGCATTTCTGAATCAGAACCAAAACGCTTGCCAAGTGTAATATCTGCAAGACCAACATAAAACCATTCGCTATCCGGAATGTTAATATCACGCTCAAATTGCAGACCGGAATCCTTGCCCAAACCAGAAACAGATACATCAACGGCATGATCACCTGAAGGCAGGATGCGGGTGGTAACAAAACGCTGGCCATTATCAACCGGAATGGTTTCACCTAAAACCTGCACGCTGTAGCCTGGAGGGACATGACGACCGTAAACAGTAACCGAACCACCATAAAGCGGAATATTGGATACGCCAGTACGGTCTTCACCCTCGCCTGGCGCGATGGCACGGTCTTCTGCTTCCAAACGATCCGCTAGCAAGACTTCTTCTTCGCTTATACGCAACTCCAGAGGAAGCGTCTCATCAAAGCGACCCTTCTCGTCATAGACACGCAGCACATAAGTTAGATCACCACCCTCAAGACGAAGGCTGTCTACATCTTGAAAGCTTTGCCAATCAACCGAACCAGCGTTCTCACCCTTTGTTGGCACTTTAACAATCTCAAGAGGCTGGGCAATTGCTGATGGAGAATATTTATCAATACCGCGATAAATGCGAACTTCAGCGCGCTCAATCCAGTCAGGATAATTCCAGCTACCATTAAATGATACTGTCTCACCTGGCTTATAGGTTTTACGCAAATCAGTAGTCGCAACATTCAAACGACGCGTAACATCAAGCCCGTCAAACTTGATCTGGATATCAACCGCTTCAAGGTTCTTGTCTGTTTTGATTACCTTGTCTTCTGGCGTCGGGTCTCCAAGAATTGTTTCACCATCTACCGATATTGAAATGCCCGAATTTGTTGGTAATTCTTGAGGTGCAGTAATCGCGGTTTCCTCAGCTTGTAAAAGAAAATCCAGGTCATTGGCATAGGCAAGCGGCTGTGAAGGCAACAAAAGATACGGGGCAACTGCAGCAGAAAGCATCAACTTCCTGAGAGTAAAAATGCCTGTGCGCTCATTCAGTCCGAGGGCACGGCGAGTTATGAAAGTTTTGTTACCAAACATGGTTAACAACCTATGACCCACCAATGGTTACCCAGGAGTTAACCCAAGGTAATTATCTACATTTTTGACGCTTACTCGGAACTATTTGACGTCAGTCTCTACTACGAGCTTGTGCGGACGCTTGCGCGACTTCCAAGCTTTCTTGATCAGGGCCTTTACTGACTCGATACGCGAACGCTGTAATTGCGTTTTCTGGCCCTGGGATTGATAATTTAATTTTAGAATTGAGCGTTCTTCTTCCAGTAGCGGCAGAACTTTACCGATATCTGTCAGAGCTGAACGCGTAAGATTTTTTGTGCTGCCATTGAATGAACTGTCATTCAATTCAATATTGATTGTACGAAGTCTTGAAGCTGCAAAATTGATCTTTGCGAGCTTGCCTTGAGTAACACGCACAACACGTGGGTTTTCGCTGGTAACCGAATAACCAGTCGGTAATGTCCTGTCATCAAGCTTCAGAATATAGTTGGAACCAATACGGTCTGCCGGAATAATATCACAAGCAACATGATAGCGACCAAACTCGTCTGTGGTGATCAAAAGACCATTTACAGAAACAACACGCACCCCAGCCAGACCAGGCTCACCTTCATCGTAATAACCATCCTTGTCCAGATCATCAAAGACACGGCCAATAATATGGCTACACTGGAAGATTGACTCTATTTCAAGCCTGATAACCGCAGTTGCACGGTTTGATACATCGCTATTATCACGCGGATCGCGCGCTACAGTTGTATTGATAAACTCGGTGCCAACGATACCTGCGCCAATCACAAGCGAGAATGTAATTGTAGTGGTAGCACCTGGAGCCAAATCCTGATTTGGCCACACAAGGTTCCAGTCCACTAGCGTAGGTTCAAGCGGCGCACCATTCACAATGGCAGAACCCTGGACATACGAGAAACCTGCTGGCATGAAGTCTACAAGATCGACACCAGAGATTGAAATACCGGAAGTATTCTCAAATGTTATGGTATATGGAACCACTGCACCCAGTGGTGCTGCATCAACAGATGTTGTTTTTGTAGCAACAATACCGTCAGGAACAATCGTTGAAATTGCAACCGTTACACTATCATCAGAAACAGGTATTGGTGCCCCAGTAAAGCCATCATCACCACCTGCAGTTACGGTATTTGTAAAGTTGCCTGCAGGCGTATCAATGTTTAGCTCAAGCAGAATGCTAACCGTCTGTGATGGTTGCAGCGTACCACCTGTTGTCAACAAGTCGATATTGCTCACGCCATTGAAAGTGACTGGAATATTTGCAGCAAAGCCAATAGGAGAGTTTACAATTGAACTGTTCAGGATTGTAAAGTTGCCGGCACCAAATGCTGCATCAAGGTCATCTTGAAGACTTACATTATCAATTTGTAATGTGCCTGTATTCTCAGCTTCAATGCTATAAGTTACATTGCTTGTTCCATCTGCTTGAGGCGTCGGTCCGCTTGTAACAGTTTTGCTTGCTGTAATTTCCGGAGACCCACAAAGTGTCAAGGGAATATTATTGTTGAAGACTGACGGATCACCATTATTGATAACAAACTCTGTATAAAACGGATTTCCAGCCTCGGTAAAATCATTCAGCACACCAGTTGAGCCAACTTGACCACCACCAAGGACACCAGGGTTTGCAGGAAGTAATGACGTCACATCAAGTGTACCAGATGACAATCTGTCTGTGCTCGCAGCGCCACCCGCCGGAAGCGTTGGAATTAGACGATATGTACCAGGTGCGGTTACATAGAATTGGTAAAATCCATCAGTACCGTCACGAATAATGGTAATATCATTGCTACTGCCAACACCAGATTGAGACCCGCCTGTAAAGACATTCACAACTGTAATACTGCCACCAGTCAGGATACGGCCATCAGCTTCACAATAGAAGTAACCTGTAGGGTCATAATCATCAGAGTCGGGAATACCATCACCATCACGGTCACCTGACGGCGGCTCATTGGCATCTGGTGCCCCATCACCATCCACATCCGGACTATCAAATGGAGTTGGATCCGTATTACCTGTTGGATCCGTAGGGTCATCCGAAGGTGTTGGTCCAGGGATTTCCGTACTTGTCACAAGCGCTACATTTTCAGTTTGTAACGACTGGCCACGACGATCAATCCGAACCAGAATTCTAACCAGACCAGATGCTAAAGGTGCAAGTTGTACGTCTCCGGCAAACAATTGGTTATTACCAATACCGTCATAACCCGCATTGCTTGAGCCTGGCCCTGTGAAACCTGAGAAGATCGTAATGGAGCCTGTACCAAGAATCTGTGCCGGCGCATTGATTGCAGCGGCGAGATCATCTTCCAGTGTAAGATTGGTCAGTGGAACAGTGCCTGTATTGGTAAGTTCAATCAGATACTCAATCTCAACAACGTTCGGCAGGATTTCCGTTGCCGAGGCCACAGTTTTGTTGACATCAAGACTAATATTTGTGTCTGTCGGCGTACTGGTAGAATTATCATTTGCCGTATCATTTTCAGTTACTGAAGTACTGCCATCCGCAGCTGTTGCAGAAGTCGTGGCTATATTATCAACAGAACCATTAAGAACATCAGCCGGCTGCACCGTATAAACGGCCACACAATCAAGTGTTGCACCAACTGCGAGAAGGTCAATATCGCCATCGCTGTCCAGATCATTCGAACAAAGAATTGTTGTTAATCCAGGAAGCGGATCCATTACGCGCAAGTTTGTTAGTACGCGTGTTCCTGTATTCACAAACCGGAATGTATAATTAATATCTTCACCAGTATCACCAAGTCCATCACTATCACTGTCATCAAGTGTAGCAATTTTCTCCATTGTAAAGGCATCAAATGGCAAACCAAGAACTTGCGTATCTGTTGCACTCTCAGGGCCAATCTGGTCTGTAGTTACTGCAACCGTGTTAACAAGATTATTGCCATCAGCGATATTTGCCGGAGTCAGGGCATAAGTGACCAGGTATGTCCATGTCTCACCAGGATTAATGGTATTGTCTAAATTGATATCGCCACCATCAAAAACCGGCGTCAAGGTAGTAGACGTACCGTTTTGAACAAGAGTGTCCGCTAAAACCACATTGGTTAAATCAATCGACCCATCGTTTTCTACGGTAATTGTATAATCAATCGTATCACCAGCAGTAACGCCAGCAACACCATCATCATCATTAAGCACACCCGTTTTTGCAACATCAATTGAAACACCAGAGTTAATGCTTACTTCATTTGAAGCAGTTTCATCGCCAGTCTCATTAGAACTGACAGTAACCGTATTATCGATATCACCATCACCGCCACCGTTCGTTGAAATATCCGAAGCACTAAGAGGATAAGCGCCTGTGTAGATCCAAACCTCACCCATATCGAGTATATCATCGCCATTGGTATCACCAGATTGGAAAGCAAGCGTTGGAACAAGCGGGTCATCTACAATTATATTCGTAAGCGGAACTGTACCTGGATTAGTGACTTCAACGACATAATCAATCGTATCACCAGCAGAAACACCTAACGTTCCATCATCATCGTTAAGCGTACCAGACTTCACAACATCTAGATCAACAACACTATCGGTTGGTGTAGAGGTAGAGTTATCGTTTGGCGTATTGTCTTCAAGAACAGGTGTTAAACCATCATTTTCTGTAGCCGTTGGTGTCGCTGTATTATCAACTGAACCATTAGCGGCATCTGAGCCTTGAATGACATAAGTTGCTGTACAATCGAGCGTTTGTCCCGGGTTAAGCGTATCAATATCACCATCCGCATCACCATCATTTGCACACAAGATAGCTGACAACCCTGGAAGCGGGTCTGTAACCGCAAGGTTTGCAAGAATGCGATTGCCGGTATTCACAAAACGGAAGGTGTAATTGATCGTTTCGCCAACATCACCAAGGTTATCTGCATCACCATCAACAAGTGCTGCAATCTTCTCCATGGTAAAGCTGTTTATTGCACCTGGAATAACCTGCGTATCGCTCGCATCACGCGGGCCAATTTCATCTGTTGTTACAGAGACTGTGTTTACAAGATCATTGCCATCCGCAATGTTTGCAGGTGTCAATGTGTAGGTAAAAGTGTAAGTCCAGATCTCGCCAGCATCAATTTCGCTGTTTCCATTGGTATCACCACCACCAAAAACAGGTACAAGCGGCGTAGTCGTTGCACCTTGCACCAAGGCATCTGTAATATTGATGTTGGTTAGATTTGCAACGCCATTATTTTCAACTGTAATAACATAATCAATTGTATCACCAGCTGTAACACCTGTAATACCGTCATCGTCATTAAGCGTACCAACTTTATCGACCAGTATGGAAACATTTGGGTCAATTGGTGTTTGCTGGCTGGCTGTTGCCGGTGGGGTTTCATTACTATCAACGGTTACCGTATTATCGATATCACCGTCGCCACCACCATTTGTTGCAAGATCAAAAGAGGTAACAATGTAATCGCCTGTATAAATCCAGGTCTCACTCGTATCCAGACGGAAATCGCCATCCAGATCACCGGATTGAAGTGTAAGAGTAACCAAGGGATCATTTACATTGATGCCCGTCAAGCTTACATTACCTGGGTTTGTAACAGTAACAGTATATGAAATGGTATCGCCTGCACTAAGGCCTGGCGTGCCATCATCGTCATTTAAAGCGCCAGATTTTGTTACAGCAATATCAGGTGCTGCCGGAACAACAGGAATGGACTGTGAGCTAATCGGTGTTATAACTGCAGACCCGTTAAAGATACCTACAGCACGCGCATCATTGTCAATTGCAGCAAGTGTATGTTGTACTTGCGCCATATAAAAAACAAAAGCCATAAACAACTGAAACGCGGATCGAAATCCACGTAACAGCCGATTTGGCTTTTTGTTAAGGGTTTGGCGCAAGTGCTTCATTATGTCAGGTTTTCTCCTTGAACCGCGGTATTAGCCGTCGTCCACTTCGGCCTGAGTAACAGTCAATGTAATTGTGAAAGTTGCCGTTGCACCTGCTTCAAGTGTGTCAATCACACCATCATTTGCAGTACCGATATCAGATGGACCAACCGGGCCTTCAGTTGTAATGGTTTCGCCTGCAGGCAGGTTAACACCTGTTAGAAGTGCACCCTCGTGCGTATCCTGAATACCCACATTTGTAAGCGCAACATTACCTGAGTTGGTCACCGTATAGGTATAGGTAATGGTTTCACCAACTTCAGCAAATCCATCTGCAACTGTTTCATCATTAAGAACAGCAACCTTGATAATATCGAGTGATGGAATTCCCGGGATTGTCGCAACAGCTGGAGGTGATGGTGGTGAAGCAGGCACATCATCCGAACTTGCAGTTGCAACGTTTGAGACACCATCAGTCACACCAGCGGCGTTAAGCACGTCAAGGGCAGCAAGCGTATACGTTGCTTCAAAAACAACAGTCTCGCCGGGAGCAAGGGTAGCTGCATCACCAGTACCTGCACCAGCACCTGTCACTTCAGTAAAAGCGCTAAGTGAATTTACAGCGGCCTGACCATCAAATGTAGGGCCAACATCAATTGGGGTTACAGTAGTTTCAGTAATCGAACCATTATTGGTAATTGTGTAACGATAAACAATTGTATCAAGCGCATCTGTAACTGCCGGATCAGCACCTGCAGCAATAGAAGGTCCTGAAAATACAGATTTTGCTATGCTTAAATCACGATTCACAAGGACAGGAACACTTGCAGTATCGGGAGCTGAAGTTGTGTCATCTGTAGCCGTATAAGTACCTACTGCAATTGCAGAGTTATCAATCGCTGACCATGTAGGTGTAACGGAACTTATAGCGGTTAATAGTGCAAGTGCAGAAACACCAGCACTTTTCAGCCCAATGATCTTCGGATAATTTACACTGTTCATTTATTTTGCCTCTCAGTAAAATTTGATTGTCCCAAGACAAAAAGAGAGAAAAGCTGTGCTCATATATTTTTTCACTTTGCTCCCCCTTTTCCCTTGTTAATTAAGTGTATCAACGTCTGTTTGTGTCACCGTATAGGTTGCGCTAAAGCGTATGGTGTCGCCTGGAGCAAGTGAGTCCCAGACGCCATCAGCTGTAGTATCGGTAGAATCTGCAGGTGTTCCGTTATCCGCAAAAATTATTTCATTTGCAGGAACAACAGGTCCGTTTGTTGCATTGGTTGTGTCGTTGACAACAACATTGGTAATTGTGACATTCCCGCTATTGGTCACATCAAACGTATAGGTAATTGTCTCGCCAGCCTCTGCAAAGCCGTTGCCATTAATCTCATCATTAAGGGTAGCTGTCTTGACAACACTCAACTCGTTGATGGCATCGACAACATCAACGCTCTCATCAGCGGTTGCGGTTACATCATTAGTTCCTGTGGGTGAAGAACCGGTGGCTGTGACGGTATTATCAATGGTTGCAAATGCCTGGTTTACTAATCCTAACGACAAGGCAACAAAAAGCGACCACGATATACCCAATATCGCTGACCGCTTAACATTCCTAAAATGTCGCCAAATCATTATGGTCATAACAACCCCTTTTGTTAAGGATTGCTATGAGTCTGGTTAATTATGCGTTAACCATGTTTAAAGTCCCCCTTACTTAAGGGGATATTTGATAATTTCTTATGAAAATTATAAAAAAATCCGCACAAAGTTATAAAAACTTCATGCGGATTAATGTTTCTAATGAAAGGTGATTCGTATCACCCTCATCTCATGCCAGCTATGATTACTGGAGGTTATCTATATCATCCTGAGTAACAACATACGTACCTGTAAAGGTAGCTGAATCACCTGGTGCCAGAACATCGACATCGTTATCTGCAGCATCATCTGATGAGTTACCAGAAGTATTTGTGAGTGTGATCAGGGCTGGTACAGGAGTTGCACCTGAACCGGCAGTCACGTTATCTGAAAGAGTAACTTCTGTAATCGGAACGTTACCATCGTTACTGACTACATAAGTATATGTAATGGTCTGTCCGACAACCACATCAGTGTCATCGTCAGCTATTTTCGTAACGCTTAGTGATGGCGCAGCATCCTCAAGATCGAAGGATGCAGTGTCATTCGGAGATGTTACCGGGCCCAGACCACCACCTACAACTGGAGCAACACCACTGGCATTGGCTTCGTTGTCAAGTGTTCCGTCTCCACCACCCTGATCGGCAACATCGCCAGCAGTTACAGTATATGTAGACGTGAAAGTGATGACATCACCTGGCGCCAATGTATCAAATATACCATCGCCCGCGGTTGCATCCGTTGAGTCGTTTGTGGTTTCAGCAGTACGTGCCGGAGTAGAAGAGTCGACCGTATCAGTGGTTACCGTTGCATCAGTAGGATCAGCACTGGTATCACCATCAAAAGACACCTCATTAATATTCACATTACTGACATTTACATTACCTGTATTTTCTACAGCAAATTCGTAGCGAACAACTGTTCCTGCAGGAATATCAGCACCCAGCGGAAGTCCCGTCGCATCATCAACAACTGTTTTGACAACGACAAGCGCTGCTGCTGCATCTTCAACATCAACAGTTTCATCTGCAGTAGCTGTGATGTCATCAGCAGGATCACCCGGGTCACCACCTGGAGCTTCACCACTAGCGGTTACAGTGTTGTTAATTGTCGCCCATGCAGGTGACACAGCCGCAAAGGCTGTCATTAAAGCGATGGTAGAAACCGCGGCCTTGTTAGAAACAAGTCTGGTAAGCGTAGTACCACCTATACATGTTTTCTCAAAAGTTTCGAATTTCATGTTAATCCCCGTGTTCAATTCGTTTCAAGCGCATACCCACATTTTCAACTTCCCTGCAGATTAAGCCAGTGTGGAATTCGTAACCATAGGGATTTGCCTATCTTATTAAGCGCAATAAAATTAATCCGCAGCACGCTAATACAGAACTCTAAATAGACAGATTCCCTCCACAAAAAGGACTTATCCGTTAATTTGCTATCTGATTCGTATGGTTTTTGTCACTGACGAAATCAACTTTTTGGAGTTTATTAGGTAAAATAACGCTTAAAATACTCTACAGACCCATGGATATGTCGAATTAAGAACATTGAAAAACTCTTTAAATAAGCTACAAACTTGGCATGTCCGGTTCACAAAATATAAATCCTGATTTCGTTGCTGACTACGTCATCGTAGGCTCTGGCTCTGCAGGCTCTGCCATGGCATCAAGGCTTTCAGAAGATGGCAAGCATAGCGTTATTGTAATTGAATACGGGGGTTCCGATATCGGGCCACTTATTCAAATGCCTGCTGCCTTGTCATTCCCCATGAATATGCCACTTTATGATTGGGAGTATCAAACTGAACCAGAACCTCATCTCAATGGCAGAAGACTTGCAGCCCCTCGTGGCAAGGTAATTGGAGGGTCTTCCTCTATCAACGGAATGGTTTATGTCAGAGGCCACGCAGAAGATTTCAATCATTGGGAAGATCAAGGCGCAAAAGGATGGTCATATGCGGACGTACTTCCCTACTTCAAACGCATGGAAACCTCGCATGGTGGTGAAGAAGGTGCCCGAGGCACCGATGGCCCGATGCATGTCACACGCGGAGAAATGACCAGATCCCTGTTTGAGGCTTTCATTGAAGCGGGCAAACAGGCAGGTTTCGGATTTACAGATGATTATAACGGTTTAAAGCAGGAAGGCTTTAGCGCAATGGAGCGCACCGTTTACAAGGGTCGTCGCTGGTCTACAGCCAACGCCTACCTGAAACCTGCATTAAAACGCCAAAACCTGACAATTGTTCATGGCCTCGCAGAAAAAGTCCGCATTGAAAACAAACGCGCAACCGGTGTTGAAATCGCTCGCGGTGGTGTCACACAATTCATCAAGGCAAAAAAGGAGGTTATCCTTGCAGCCTCGGCGTTTAACTCACCAAAGCTTTTGATGCTATCAGGCATTGGCCCTGCCAAACATCTTAAAGAACATGGAATTGATGTCGTCGCAAATCGTCCGGGTGTTGGTTCAAACCTGATGGATCACCTTGAACTTTACATTCAACAGCAAAGCACAAAACCTGTATCCTTGTATTCAAGACTCAACCTGTTCCAAAAAGGGCTTATTGGCCTTGAGTGGCTTTTGTTTAAAACTGGTGACGGCGCAACCAATCATTTTGAGGCTTCTGCATTTATACGTTCAAAAGCAGGCATCAAATATCCGGATATTCAATATCACTTCTTGCCAGTCGCAATCCGCTATGATGGCAAGGCTGCCGCACCAACGCATGGCTTTCAGGCGCACGTTGGCCCGATGCGATCCAAGTCACGGGGCGAAGTTCGTTTAACGTCAAACGACCCGAAGGCAAAGCCATCTATTCTGTTTAACTATATGTCTCATGAAGATGACTTTGCAGAATTCCGCCATTGCATCAGGTTAACGCGTGAAATTTTCCAGCAACAGGCATTCGATGAATATCGTGGGTATGAAATTGCACCAGGTAAAGATGTTCAATCAGATGACGAACTGGATGCCTTTATCCGCGAACACGTCGAAAGTGCATACCACCCATGTGGCACTGCAAAAATGGGAGATCCAAATGACAAGATGTCAGTGGTTGACCCTGAATGCCGCGTTATCGGCGTAGAAGGCTTGCGCTTGGCGGACTCATCCATCTTCCCACGCATACCAAACGGAAACCTGAATGCACCTTCCATCATGGTAGGCGAAAAAGCAGCAGACCACATTCTGGGCAAAGATCCGCTCCCTCGCTCCAACCAGGAGCCATGGATAAATCCTGATTGGGAAACAAGTGACCGGGTAGTGAGTTAACCCAAAAACTTCCCGAACCTCAACAATCCGGCACCTGCAAGTGACAACATCGTAGCAAGGACTTTTGCCAGGTTAACCTTCTCTCGGAAAACAAACACACCAATTAATACTGCAAAAACAATACTGGTTTCACGAAGTGCCGTAACCAGTGGGATCGGCGCTTGTGTGAACGCCCACACAACCAGAACATAAGCCGCATAAGACGCAAAGCCACCACCTATGGCAACTGTTCTTGCTTCACGCGACACCCGTAAAATCATCGTCTTGTCCTTGAACAAAAGATAGATGAAAAACACCACGCCATTAAGCAGCATCAAGACCGACATAAAGCCAACAGCACTACCTGACACGCGCGCGCCCAAGCCATCAATCAATGAATAGCCGGCAATAAA
>CALFBM010000149.1 GCA_937951645.1 uncultured Rhizobiaceae group bacterium | reverse complement strand
CGTTGGCGCATCGCTCCATATGCCTAATTCAACAGGAAAAAACCGTGCAATCGCTGTTGGCTCCAGATCATTATGAATGATCTTCGCGTCACGATTAATATTATCATAGGTATAAAAAGTGGAATTAAAACCAAGCCTTGTACCAAGCGCCAAAATGACATCCGCTTCTTTCACAAGACGCGATGCAACCGGATTACCACGAGGTCCCATCTGGCCCGCATTCAAGGGATGCCCAAATGGAATTCCATCGCCGTGTCCAGGCGATGTAACGATTGGGCAATTCAACTGTACCGCCAAGGCGAGTGCCTGCTTATGGCCTTCAGTATTTTTAATACCGCCCCCTGCAATAATGACAGGTTTCTCGGCATTTGCCAAAAGCTTTGCCGCTACTGCAATCTCGTCAGGATGCCCTGAAGGAACCGAGTGATTGCGATAAGCTAGGGGGTTTTGCATTGGTTCAAACTCTGCCTGAGCAGATAAAACATCACGCGGCAGATTTAATTGTACAGGTCCCTGACGCGGTGAAAGTGCTGTTCTAAATGCCTCACGAAAAAGCTCTGGCACACGCGCAACAGATGGCACTGTCCAGGTTTTTTTTGTAACTGGAGTAAAAAGCGATTGCTGATCAACCTCCTGAAAGGCATCACGGTAAACATGGCCAGAAGAAAGTGCGCCAGCAATGGAGACAACAGGTGAAAATGCAGCTTTTGCCTGTGACAAGCCAGTTACAAGATTGGTTGCACCTGGGCCATTTTGCCCCGCTAAAACGACACCGGCATTACCACTTGCACGGGCATACCCATCTGCCATATGCGTGCCAGTTCGCTCATCATGTACACCAATAAAATTGATGCTGCCTGCATCATGAAGTGCGTCAAACATCTCCATGGTTGCTGAACCAATAAGACCAAATACATATTTGGTATTTTCAGCTTTCATGGCTTCAATTGCCGCCTGCCCGCCAGACATTAATGTTGTCATTTATATTCCCTCTTCAAGAAATTCTAAAATGGGTTTTGAAAAGGCATCAGGATTTTCCATTAGTCCCAAATGCTGCAATTTCGGAATTATGATTGTTTGTGAACCAGCAATCTCGCTGGCAATGTCATGAGCCATTTTTGGCGTGCTACCTGTATCATTCTCACATGTTATTATGAGCGTCCGTGCAATAATTGGTGTTGCAGGTGCAATCAATTCACGTACGCCGTTTGCCAATACCCAGGCAGCTTGTGCGTAACTTTCCGGATCAACCTGTTCACGCCATTTACGGACTTTCCCAGCACCATCTCCTTCAGTCAGATAACCTGATGTGAACCACCGCTTCAAGGCATCATCCATGGTTGCAAGTGCGCCCTGTGCTTTAACTGTTGCAGCTCTTTGTTCAACCTGCTCCTGTGCTTCCCCACCACGGTCATGGGGAGAATTTAAGATCGCAAGTGCTGATAGTTTATCCGGATAGTCCAAAGCAAAACGGCGATTAATCATACCACCGATTGAAAAACCAATAATTGCAGCTTTTTCAATGTGCAGATAATCCATTAAATTGGCTAGTTGCCGGGCATAGACTTTTAGCGATGCTGTTTCAGGCGATGACGCACTTTCACCATGACCATAAAGGTCATAGTTCAGTACACGATGGTCATCTGATAATGTTTTTAAATGATCAGCCCACAAATGACGGCAAAGACCAAGACCGTGAATGAGTACTATTACGGGCGCCTCGCTCGGGCCGACTAAATCATAAGCAGTGCCGTCAGGCGCTATTGGCATTGATCACACCCCCGCAGGATTATCTACATCATGCCCCATTTCCTTGAGGTCTTCATAGCGATTGCCAATACGGTGATTGGGATGACCACCGATTGATGCCCCAAGTGCTACAATAATTTCATCTTCAGCTGGCGCATCTGGCACGCTTAAGTGTATGGTTTGATAGTGTGAGCGTCTGCCACCATCATGCTTGTCCATTAATGGTATCATCAACGATGTACCCGCAGCACCACGTGTATTGGCAAAGACCAAATAGGTCTTTGCATCAACTGCTTCACGATATCGGTTACCAAACCAAAGTGTATGAGTTAGGGCTTGGGCATGCTCTAATTCACCCCCCATGCCAACAACTGATGCCTTGCCGTACCCTTCAAGTTTGTCACCTGTAACATCCAAAATCATGTCTGTTAGAAGTTTGCCAATTTCTGGACCGGTTTCCTGAATTTCTGGACGCAGGTTTTCAACATGGCCTCTTCCAAACCATGGATTTTTTATAATGGCGAGAGCCGAGACAAGTTTGGTTGGTATTTCAACTTTTTTCCAACCTTCAAGATACGTGGTTTGAATATTAAGTATGGTACGGCGTATTTCTGTTGGCATTGTTTTTCCTATTTAAATGCTGGCATTACTTCGTCAATGAAAGTTTGTAATGATCTTTTTTGTACATCCATATCAAGCCCCATGGACGCGTAATATATATATGAGTCTATGCCCATGGCTTCATACTGGCGAAGTTTTTCAATAACTGTTTCAGGTGACCCAAACATTAGATTTTCTTCAAGCATTTTGGGTTCAACACGAACATTTCCTTCAAGTTCTTCAAAAGGAACATTTTCAGGGAACCCATTAATAACTTCCCCTTTTTTCATCATCAAATTACCAAACTTGCCTAAAACATTGCGGATTGCATTCATGCTTGAAGCACGGTCGTCTTCATTTTTATAAACGCAAGTATGCCGCATCAATGCAAATGTACCCTTCCAAGTTCCACCTGCTTTAACAATTGCATCATCAAGTTGGGCTTTATATTTTTCTGCTTCACTCATTGGCATCGTTAGAGGCCAACACATGATATTACAGTCGTTAGCTACTGCATAATCAAAAGTAATGGGAGAGCGGGCAGCTACCCATATGGGCACTTCTTCTTGCAGCGGTTTTGGACAAGACGTGGCTTTTGGGAATTGCCAGTATTCGCCATTATGCTCGACATCCCCCTTCCACAGCTTGCGCACCAGCGGTAACATTTCCTGCATGTATTTCCATGAATCAGGTTGTTGTAGTCCAGGTTTCATGCGGTCAAATTCACGTTGGTATGCACCGGAACCCAACCCCATCTCCAGTCGCCCTCCCGAGATGAGGTCAAGCATCGCGGCTTCCCCAGCAATATTAATTGGATGCCAGTAGGATGCATTTGCGACCCCACAACCAAGACGTATATTTTGTGTATGATCGGCCCACCAGGTCATGATCTGAAAAGGATTGGGTGCAATAGTCATTTCTAGTGCGTGATGCTCTGCAGCCCAGGCTATCTCAAAGCCTGCCCTGTCAGCCATTTGTATCATTTCAAGTGTATGATCGCGGACTGCAAGAATATCAGTTTCATCATTCATGCGTTCAAGGTTTATTGCGATATGAAATTTCATCTTAAACTCCTCCAGGAAGTAATCATCGAGGCTTAAACGGATTTGCGAGGGGAGCGTCAGACAAATTCATCCACACTGTTTTTGGTCGCGTGTAATCATAGAGAGCCTGTAAGCCACTTTCACGGCCATACCCGCTCGTCTTCATGCCGCCAAACTCTGCAATGGGCGAAATAACACGGTAAGTATTCACCCATACAATGCCAGCTTTAATTTTCTTTGCCATACGAACACTACGAGCACTATCACGGGTAAATACACCTGCGGCCAATCCATGCTTTGTATCATTTGCAAGCCTTACTGCTTCTTCTTCTGTTTTAAATCGCTGGACACTTAAAACCGGTCCAAAAAGTTCGGTATCAACAATTGTCATATCCTGACGTGGGCAATCAATAATGGTAGGTTCAAAATAGAGCCCCTCTATATTGGGCCTCTTGCCACCAGTCAAAAGCTTGCCACCTTCTTGCTGTGCCAGTTCAACCTGTGCTTCTATATGATCCAGTTGTCCTTTTGTACAAAGCGGCCCCATCTCAGTCTCATCTGCTTGTGGGTCGCCAATTTTGATATTGCCAGCAATGGCAATCATTTTTTCCAGGAATTCATCTGCGATATCGTCATGTAGATAAAGCCGCGAACCCGCCACACAACTTTGACCTGTCGCTGCAAAAATACCTGCGACAGAACCATTTACTGCGCTTTCAATATTTGCATCATCAAACACAATAAAAGGTGATTTACCTCCAAGTTCCAGAGATATTTCTGCAAAATTATCAGCAGAATTTCGAATAATATGACGTGCTGAATCAGGTCCACCAGTGAAAGCAACCTTTGCAATAGAAGGGTGTGATGTCAGCACTTTTCCACAAGGCTCACCATGACCTGTAATGATGTTCACAACACCAGAAGGAACTCCTGCCTGCTCAACCAGCTTGCCAAATTCAAGCAAAGGAGCAGAAGCGTGTTCGGACGCTTTTAAAACCATCGTGTTTCCAGCAGCAAGTGCCGGACCAATCTTTGTTGCACTCAGGAACATTTGTGAGTTCCATGGTATAACCGCCGCAATCACACCCAGAGGCTCTCTATACGTAAAGACAAACATATCCGGCTTGTCAATCGGCAATGTATCACCATGAATTTTATCAGCAGCACCTGCAAAGAAATGAAAAAATTCGGCAATGTAAGTCGATTGCCAAGCAGTTTCCTTAAACATCTTGCCAGTATCGGTTGTTTCGATACGCCCAAGATGTTCTGAATTTTCCGCAAGTAAATCACCAAGCCTGTGAAGACATTTTCCACGTTGTGTAGGCGTCATTTGTCCCCATTCGCCATCAAGTGCTTTTTCAGCAGCCTTGACTGCAAGGTTTACGTCTTTCTCGCTTGCTTCTGGAACTTTTGACCAGATGTCTCCTGTCGCCGGGTTAAAGCTATCAAAGGTTTTTCCGTCAGAGGCCTGAACCCAATTACCATCAATCAGCATGGAATATACTTCTATAGTTCCCATGAAAAATCCTTATATTACTTCTAGTGTTAAAGGCGCAACCTGATGGTAAGCGCCATCAAAATAAGTCAGTGGTTGTTTATTGACTGTTTCAACGCACTGAACTTTTCCGATAATTATTTGATGACTTCCGGATGGAATTGCTTGGTCAAGCTCACAAGAAAGAACAGTTGCACCATATATGGATGGTATTTCACCCTGGTTTAAATCAATACCCTCAAAACGGTCTGTAAACTTCTCATCTTGCGCACCCGCAAATCGTTGCGCAATATGATTGGCATTTTGTGGCAGCACATTGATGTTGAATTTTTTATTCGCCACGACATTTCTAGCAATTCTGGACTCGGAATTTAAGCAAACAAGTACGGTTGGTGGATCAGCCGAGACAGAACAAAACGCAGAAACAGTTGCCCCATAACGACCGGCAGGACCATTTGTGGTTACTACGGTAACACTACTTGCCACTCGCCTCATTGCATTAATAAAAGTTTTTTTATCCAAGTCCAAAAAATTCTCCCAAGAATAATTTACAGCAGAGTAAATCTAAAAATACATTTTGAAAATTGAATAATTTTATATAATATATTCGAAAATTCCGAATTATGGGAATCTGATGAATTTAATTGAGCTTCGTACTTTTCTGACAATTATCGAAACAGGCAATCTGGTTCGTGCCTCGGAACAACTTAACGTTACACAATCAACCGTAACTGCAAGATTGAAATCCCTGGAAGATGAGTTGGGTCAAATACTCATAAATCGACAAAAATCAGGCGCTTCCTTAACAGCTGCTGGTGTCAGGCTACAAAGATATGCCAATACAATTTCTGATTTATGGCGCCAGGCCCGACAAGAAACAGCGCTACCTGATGCATTGAATGCTGTTTGTAATATTGCTTGCCATCCTGATTTATGGCCGCAAATGGGCTCAATGATGTTTGATTACATTCGTACAAACCATCCAAGCGTTGCCTTGTCTATTTGGCATGGAAATCAGAATGATCTGACAAATTGGTTAAACGCCGGCTTAACTGATATTTCATTAAGTTATTGGCCTAATGCAAATCAAAAACAGAATGTATTCCCACTTACAACAGATCAGTTGCTACTGGTTTCCACGCGTAAAAACAGTCCTATAAAATTTGATCCGGATTACGTCTTTGTTGAAGCAGGCGAAGAATTTGGCCAACAACACGCAAGTGCTTATGCCGATGCAGACACGGCTCGCATCAGTTTTGGCACTGCTCAATTGGGGCTAGAGCATCTTCTGCAAAAAGGAGGGAGTGCATATTTGCCCACACGAATTGCTGAACCATATGTTAAATCTGGCAAGCTATTTATCTTGAATGAAGCACCAATATTTGAACGAAATGCATTTATGATTGTGAACAAGACAGCTCTAAATACATGGCCATGGTTTGATGATTTCATAAAATCAATTTCATCTTGAACAAGAGCTAGTCCAGCATTCCATGTTCTTTTAAAACTTTTCGAGCAACTCTAAAACATTCCAGACTTTGAGGGACGCCGCAGTAAATTCCAATAACATGGATGATTGCCCTGATTTCTTCTTTGCTTACACCATTATTAATGGCGCCATGGCAGTGAAGTTCCCACTCCGTCATTTTACCTAAAGCACCAATCATGGATAAATTCATCATTGAGCGCGTTTTAACATCAATGGTTTCATCACCCCACCCAAACCCCCAACACCATTCAGTCATTGCTTCCTGAAACGGGCGGTTAAAATCATCTGCTGCTGCAAGGTTTTTTTCAACATAGTCTGCACCTAATGTGCCTTTTCGTTTTTCCAGGCCTTTTTCAAAAAGTTCTTTATCCATAATATTTCCTAATTAGATTTGTTTTTCATTTTCATGATGCAGTTTTCTCCATCATATCTGAATTCACCCTATTCAAGAATATTTGTGAATTACATAAATAAATGGCAAACCATATCATTACCTGTGACATCTTCTTTCTCCATTATGAGGCCCGGGTTTTGCCAAGTCATAAGTTTGCGTACTCCATTATCATAAAACAATACCATCATTAGATATGGGCATTGAAAGTCATGGTTTTGTAAAATAAGCTCTTCAAATTGAGTATAAAATACAATTAAGTGGCGAGTATCGGAGCGTCAATAAATGAGTTCAACTCGTACACAAGTATGCATCATTGGAGGTGGACCATCCGGTCTTTTGCTGTCTCAGTTACTCTATAAAACTGGTGTTGATAGCATTATCCTGGAGCGCCAAACCCGTGACCATGTCCTTAGCCGAATTCGTGCAGGCGTTATTGAACAAGGCATGTGTAATCTGTTGGAAGAAGCTGGCGTCAGCACTCGCATGAAAAAAGAAGGGTTTAAACACAATGGAACCCTTCTTTCATATGGCCAGGAAACTTTTCGTATTGATTTTGCCAAGCACACGGGTACGCCCGTTATGGTTTATGGCCAAACAGAGGTAACAAGAGATCTTTATGAGGCGCGTGAGAATACTGATGGGAAAATTGAATTTCAAACTGAAAACGTTATCTTAAATAAGATCGAAAGCAAGAACCCTTTTGTCACCTATCAAATTGCAGGCCAGGCAAAACGTATTGATTGTGATTTTATAGCAGGATGTGACGGCTTTCATGGGGTAAGCAGAAAGTCCATTCCTGATAGCGTTCGCATGGAATACGAAAAGATTTACCCTTTTGGGTGGTTAGGCCTCCTATCGCAAACACCGCCAGTAGATCATGAGCTTATTTATAGTAATTCTGATAATGGATTTGCTCTTTGCTCCATGCGCAATGAAAACCTCAGCAGATATTATTTGCAATGCGCAGCAACAGACAAGGTTAAAGATTGGCCAGATGGGGCTTTTTGGGCAGAACTGCGAAGCCGTATACCGCAAGAAACCGCAGACAAGCTAATAACAGGTCCTTCAGTTGAAAAATCCATTGCCCCATTACGTTCATTCGTCACAGAGCCTATGCGCTGGGGCACACTTTTTTTATGTGGTGATGCCGCTCACATTGTACCACCAACAGGTGCCAAGGGCTTAAATACTGCGGCCGCTGATGTGCATTATTTATATAACGGCCTTAAACAATTTTATGAAGAGCGTGACCAAGAAGGTATTGACCGTTATTCAGAACGAGCACTTTCCAGAGTTTGGAAAGTTCAGCGTTTCAGTTGGTGGTTCTCAATGTTGATGCATCATTTTCCAACGGACACTCCCTTTGAACGAAAAATGCAAATTGCAGAACTTGAATTCTTACGAGATAATGAAACTGCACAAAAAGTTATGGCGCAAAACTATGTAGGATTACCATACTAATGCAAATTGCAAACTTGAAAGATATAAAACTGAACTGGCGTGAGGATGGAAACCCTCAAGGTCAAGCTGTTGTCTTCTCAAATTCCCTTGGTACAGACTTGAGATTGTGGGATCAAATCATACCACTGCTTCCGCAAGAGCCTAGATATATTCGTTATGACAAGAGAGGACACCGCCTCTCGTCTTGTCCACCAGCTCCATACAAGATAAAGGTATTGGTTGAAGATATAGAAAAACTGCTAGATCATTTGGAAATTAATTCGTGCTTGTTTGTAGGGCTTTCAATTGGTGGCATGATTGGGCAAGGATTGGCATCAAAACGCCCTGATTTGATAAAGGCTTTAGTTCTTTCAAATACAGCAACCAAATTCGGCGATGCCTCGATTTGGGAAGATCGTATTGCTGCAATAAAAACGGGTGGTATGGAAAGCCTATCTGATGCGATTATAGAACGTTGGTTCGCTACTCAATTTCATCAAAAACCAGAATTAGAAGCCTGGCGAAACATGTTAGTTCGAACACCGCTTGAAGGCTATATCGGTTGTTGTTCTGCTATTGCAGGAACAGATTTATCATACACTACCTCAAGGTTATCCTTACCTGTTCTAACAATTGCTGGTGCAGAAGATGGATCAAGTCCTCCTGCGCTTGTTCAATCCATGACCGAAATGATTTCTGGTGCTTCAATGGTTACAATTAAAAACGCTGGGCACCTTACTTGTGTGGAGAAACCAGAAGAATTTGCGCAGCATTTACATGGCTTCATGAAGGAAAATAATTTTGTCCAGACAATATGAAAAAGGAATGGAAGTTCGTCGTAAAGTCTTAGGTGATGAACACGTCAATCATGCAGAAGAAAACAAAACTGCATTTGATGAACCCTTTCAAAATTTAATAACCGAGGCTGCTTGGGGAAATGTCTGGGCATCCGATCAAATAAGCCATCGCGAAAGATCTATGCTGACTTTAGCTTTGCTCGCTGCCACTGGGAGTTTTGAAGAAATCCCCATGCATATTAAAGCAACGGCCAATACTGGTGCAAGCAAAGAAGATGTTATGGAAACGTTTCAGCATGTGGCCATCTACGCTGGTGTTCCAAAAGCAAACCATGCGATCAAAATTGCAAAAGCTGCCTACAAAGAAATGGAGAAGAAGACGTGAGCAAAAAGATACTACCGACAAGTGGGTATCTACCTCGCGACCATCGCTCTCACCCCATTGCTTATGATGAGGCTTACAAGAGCAGTATCAAGCGCGCTCCTCAATGTGAACTTATTGCATTCCCAACAACTGTAAGTGAAGAAACAGGCCCTGTGTTCAACACTAAAATCATTGGCGAGCTTGATTACGATTTAATTCATAATTTCTCCCAAGATGGGCACTCAGCTATAGGTCAAAGGTTAATTGTTTATGGCCGTATTGCAGATCAATATGGGCGTCCACTTTCCAATACGTTGATCGAAGTTTGGCAAGCAAATGCAGGGGGGCATTACCGCCACAAGAATGAAGATTATATAGCAGCACTTGACCCAAACTTTGGTGGTTGCGGTCGAATGATGACTGATGAGAATGGAAACTATGAATTTTACACTATAATGCCAGGTGCTTACCCTTAGCCGAACGGACCCAATTCCTGGCGCCCAGCACATATTCATTTTTCACTTTTTGGAGAGGCCTTTGCTCAACGCTTAATAACACAAATGTACTTTGAAGGAGACCCTCTAATCCCTCTCTGCCCGATTATTGCAACAATCAAAGAACAAAAAGCAATTGAAGCCTTGATAGCACCACTTGATTTGGAACGCACCAGACCGATGGATTCTCTTGCTTATCGTTTTGACATTACACTTCGTGGTCGCAATCAGACTTTCTTTGAAAACAAACTGGAAGGCATGTGATATGACTTCCAAAAAAACAATTTCAACAGAGACTGCATCACAAACTGCCGGCC
>CALFBM010000148.1 GCA_937951645.1 uncultured Rhizobiaceae group bacterium | reverse complement strand
TTAACCGCGATGTTCTTCTTCGCTTGCTGCCACCAATGCCATATTGAAATGTGATAGAGCGTTGATTTGAGTTGCATGACCTATGATCATGTTGTTTCGTTTGCTGTCAACAACAGGCAAGTCAGGCAATCCGCTATCATCAAACATGCGAAGGGCTGCTTCAAGGCTATCGGTTTCCTGCAAGAATACGGCTTCTTCGTCTTCATGCCCTGAAAGATAAACGGGATCTGCATCCTGTTCCAATCCGGTCATGAAGTCTTTTACCTTGTTGGAGCGCATGACGTATTTGTGAGGGCCGTCTCTGAAAAAGAGCCCACGCATCTCCAATTGCCACTCAAAGAGGGAGTGACCGTGAATTGCCTGGTTTATGCCTGTTGCAATTGATACCGCCAAAAGCAGTGCGATGGTAAGGGTATAGCCGCCTGTCAATTCAAATACGATCATTGTGGTTGAAAAAGGTGCGCCGATTACGGCTGCTGCTACTGCACCCATACCCAATATGGCATAAAGCCCCTGGCTTGATGACAGTTCAGGAAAGACAGAAGATGCCACAAGACCAAAGGCTCCACCTGTCATTGCACCAAGATAAAGTGCTGGTGAAAATACACCGCCGCCAAAACGCGAAGCAAGTGTAATTGCGGTTGCTGCGGTTTTTGCCACCAGAAGGGCGATTAGCAACTGCAAGCCCAATTGGTTTTTTAGCGCCATATCGGTTGCTTCATAGCCAACGCCTAAAATTTCAGGAAAGAAGATGGCAATTATGCCAATTAAAAAACCACCTGCCACGGGGCGCCAAAAAAGTGAGATGTTGACGGTTCTTGCAACATAATCTGTGCCCACAAGGGCAAACTGGAATATGATTGAGACTAGTGCGCAAACCAGACCCAATATGGCAAATGCGGGAAACTCCCAATAGGAAGTAATTTGATAGTCCGGGATTTCGAAGGCTGCGATATTGCCAAACCACAGCCTTGAAAAAATGGTTCCGCTTACAGCTGCAATAACAATGGGTACAAACGAGCGCCTTGAATAATGCCCCAAAACAATTTCATGAGCAAAGAGCACACCAGCTATGGGGGCATTAAAAGAGGCAGACACTGCTGCTGCAGCACCGCTGGCAAGCAATGTGTTTTTGGACCAATGCGGGAGGTTGAAGCAATTTGCAATATAGGTTGCAATGGCAGCCCCCAAATGAACCATTGGCCCTTCCCGTCCTGCACTTGCACCTGATCCAAGAGAAACTGCGGTTGCGCCTGCTGACACCAGTGCGGACTTCATGTCGATATCCCGCCCATCCATTGTACGCGCTTCCATGACGTCCGGGATCCCGCCCGTACGCCGTAGAGGATGGTAGTTTGTTAATATCCAGCCAACGATTGCACCGCCGATAACGGGGGCAAAGAGTATTACATACCAAGCCGTGTCTATTGTTGCAGTAATAATATTTTCGCTACGATCATAAAGCCAGGTCCATTGCACAAGGCCAATTGCCTCACGAAATAAAATTGCAGCAATGGACACAGCACTGCCAATAAGCAGAGCTGAAAACCATACAGAAAACTGCTTATCAGCGTTGAAGCTGGATAAGTTCGGCTCGATCCATTTATAGATCAGTGATGGAAGATTTTTAAAAATTTCCGGCATTTTCCCCGACCGGGTTGTTTCCATGACTTTTTCACAAGCAATGAGTCGAAGCAAGGGGGCATAAAATTTCTTTGATTGTCATTTGCAACTCACAGCAGTGTTCTTTATTTATATGACAAATAAAAGCCAGTGCGAGAGGAGAAGCCGTGGCTCTGCATGATTTAGAAATTCCGGATCGTAATGTTGCAGGTATTCAAACTGCTATTTCTGTATTAAAACAACGGTTTGGTGAGCAGTTAAAGACTTCGCAGGCGTTGCTTGAGCAACATTCGCACACGATGACCTATATACCCTCGCAACTTCCTGATGCGATTGTTTTTGCAAAATCCACTGAAGATGTTCAACAAGTTGTACGCGTTTGCGCAGAATATAAAGTACCTATCATTCCTTTTGGGACAGGAACTTCTCTTGAGGGTGGGGTAAATGCACCTGCAGGGGGTATCTCCATTGACCTTAATGACATGGATAAAGTTCTAAAGGTAAATTCGCAAGACCTTGATTGTGTTATTCAGCCAGGTGTCACGCGTGAGGCCTTGAACGAATATTTGCGTGATACAGGATTGTTTTTCCCGATTGACCCTGGTGCTAATGCTTCCCTTGGCGGGATGGCTGCAACGCGTGCTTCCGGTACAAATGCTGTTCGTTATGGTACCATGCGTGAAAATGTTATCAATATGACCGTCGTTATGCCTGACGGGCGTGCCATTAAAACTGCTGCCCGTACACGAAAATCATCTGCCGGCTATGATCTGACCAAATTGATGATTGGTTCTGAGGGAACGCTTGGAATTATTACAGAGCTTACCTTGAGGCTGTACGGAATTCCTGAACGTATTTCTGCGGGGGTTTGCCAATTTGAAACGGTAGAAGGTGCTTGTAATACGACAATTTTGGCAATGCAAACAGGCTTGCCAATGGCTCGCATTGAACTTCTTGATGGCTTGCAAGTTGAGATGATCAATAAATATTCCGGTCTTGATTATGAGCCAAAGCCTACCTTGTTTCTTGAGTTTCATGGTTCGCCAGATGGTGTAGATGAGCAGATTGAGAGCTTTAATGCCATTGCCGAAGATTTTGGTGGCGGTAATATTCAGTGGGTTGATACGGTGGAAGCTCGTAACAAGCTTTGGAAGGCACGCCACGACGCATATTATGCGATGCTTGCCTGGAGGCAAGGTTGTAGTGGCATTGCGACAGATGCCTGTGTTCCTATTTCGAGACTGGCTGAATGTATTGCCGAAACGCAAAAAGATGTTGCCGAACTGGGGCTTGTAGCGCCCGTTATTGGCCATGTGGGCGATGGGAACTTTCATATCACACCGCTTGTGATGATGGATGATGAGGACGAAGTTGCACGTGCCGAGAAGTTTATTGAACGCCTTAATATGCGTGCGATTGCCATGGAAGGTACTTGTACGGGCGAACATGGCATTGGGCAAGGCAAGCGGCGTTTTTTGAGATTGGAACATGGTGCGGGTGCTGACATAATGGCGTCAATAAAACAGGCTATTGACCCCGATAATATCATGAACCCGGGTAAGGTCGTGGGCTATCATGATTAGTTTTTGCGTTAGGGTTTAATGCCGAATGAATATCTTGTTCCGTTTATTTATCTTTTTGGGAAGTCTGGTGGTTCTTGCTCTTTTTTCAGCATTAATTGCACCGTACTTTATTGATTGGGATGAGTTTACAAGCGAATTTGAAGCACAAGCCTCGCGTGTGGTGGGGCAGGAGGTCAAAGTAGGGGGCAAAACAAATTTGCGCCTTTTGCCATTGCCCTTTTTAAGTTTTGAAGACTTGCAAGTAGGCAAGAATGCTGACGGTTCTCCGCTCATGACGGTTGAACGTTTCTCCTTCAAAGCGGAATTATTTCCGTTTTTATCAGGCGAGGTTCGCATTGTTGAAATGTCCATGCGGCAACCAGAAGTCAATCTGCAGGTTGCGCAGGATGGTACAATTGCATGGACCAATCCCAAGGAGCTTTTGGTTAATCCTGAACAAGTAAATATTGAAAAACTGAATATTGAAAACGGTTCCATCCTTGTTACGGGATTGGTTGGCGAGCGCAGTTTGCAGCTTGAAAATATTTATGGTGACTTGAATGCCAAGTCCATATTGGGGCCATGGCGTATTAATGCGGATGCAGATGTTGAAGGTATCGCCAGCCAAATAAAAATTGCCACGGGAACCTTTCAAGATGATGGCTCTCTGCGATTGAAAATGGATTTAAACAGAAAAGACCAACCCTATAATCTTTTGCTGGATGGCCCTGTAAAACTTGAAGATGATGCTTTGGCTTGGGATGGAGAGTTTCGTATTTCGCCGTTTTCCAAATTGCAAACAGAAGAGATGACAAAAAAGCTTGAACCTCTTGCTGTTTTTTCAAGCGGAAGATTTCTGGCAACTCCAAGGCAGATTAATGTTGGTGAATACCGACTTGATATCGGTTCTCGTGATGATCCTTACACGATCACAGGGCAGGGCGTTGTTAATATCCGTGATGAAATTTATTTTAAAATGCAGGTCGATGGCAGGCAAATAGATATTGATCAATTAAAGCAGGATGCAGAAACTGATAACAAGACCAATTTGGAAAACAGACTTTCGGCTCTTTATGAAGTTTTGAAACGCGTTCCGGTTCCAACTGCAAAAGGCGAAATTGATATTATCCTGCCGGCAATTGTTGCAGGTGATACCTTTATCCGGGAAGTCAAAGCGCTAATCAGCCCCACGGGTAATGGTTGGATACTTCGTAACTTGAAAGCGACATTACCGGGTAATACTGCTTTTGAAGCCAATGGACGTCTTGGGCTTGAAAACGGTTTTGGCTTTTCCGGTAAATTGTTAATTGCATCACGCCAACCATCCGGGTTTGCTGATTGGGTATCAGGCAATGTGGATGAGACTTTCAGACGATTAAGGTCGGTTGGCCTGGCAGCCGACATAACGGTTTCAAAGCGCCAAACCACGCTTGAGAATGTTGAATTAAGGCTTGATGATGCTTTGCTTCGAGGCAAGTTGCAAAGGCTATCATCCAACGATGGTCGGCCTGCCATTTTGGCTGAACTAAAAGGCAATCGTGTCAATGTTGATGATCTTTCAGCGATTTACTCCCTAACACAAACTTCTGATGAAGAGAGCAGGCTTCATGACCTTAACATTAAAGTCAAGGCAGATGTTTTTGAGGCTCTTGTTGCTGGCAAACCCTTTGTTGCAAAAGGGCTTGATACGCATGTGCAGGTTCAGGAAGGTACGATCTCAATTGAACGTTTAAGTGCGCGTGACTTGTTAGGGGCAAAAATAGCAACTACGGGCAGGATTGAAAATGTACTGGTCAGACCAAATGGTAACATGAAGCTGAAGTTGAGTGCAGATAATGCCGTGGAAATGCTTGAGTTTGCCAATCAGTTTCTTGGACAAAACAGCTTCATTCAAGCGTTAAAGACCAACCCTGATCTGACCAAGAATACCGAGCTTGACCTGGAATTGGATACGACCGAGAATGCCAAGGGTGCCAAAGGACGAATGCTTGTTAACGGGGTGAGCGGTGGCACTGATATTTCCTTGCAAGTTGGCTTTGATGGCAAGCTTGATGATCTTACCAAACTGGCTCTTACAGTTGATGGTTCTGTTTTAAATCAACAACCGTCCATCTTGTTGCAGCAGATTGGCATCAACACACTCCCTGTCGATTTATATGGTGAAATACCTGGCAGTTTAAAGCTTGATTTTGGTTTGTTGGGTGTTGCAAAAACCGGGTTTGATACACGCTTTTCTGTTTCTGGCAAGGATGTAACGTTTGCTGCTTCCGGCAAGGTTTCAACCAGTAACTGGAATGATTATGATACCGACCTTTCTGTTACACTCGGGGCAAAAAATCTTGCGCCATATGTATTGTTGAGTAATATTCCACTTCCCAATTTTACAGCAGAAAAGGCTTTGCCGGTATCGGCTTCTTTTAACTTGAAAAAAACCAAAACTGATTTTGAGTTTAAAAATCTCAAGGGGCAGGTTTCAGGTAATCAATTTTCAGGCGACTTACTGCTTGCGCAAGAGCAGGTTTTGCGGCCAAGGGTTTCAGGTAAACTTGAACTTTCCCAGGTTGATTTACCGCTTCTTGCAGAAGCCGTTTTTGGGCAAACAACGACGCTTGGCAGCTCTCTCGGTATAAATGAAACAATCTCGCTGGATGAGAACAGTATTTTTGGCGAGCCGCTCTTTGCGGGGCTTGATGCCAATATTGCAATTGCTGCGACCAAGCTGAATCTGGGCAATGACTTTGCTGGAGAAAAACCCAGGTTTCAAATTACAATGCTTGATGGTGCTCTTGATATTAATGCACTTTCATTTGACTTTCTGGGCGGCGAGGTTGAAGGCGGGGTTAATCTTAAAAACACAGCAGGCAATGTTCTTGCCAATTTGAATTACTCGGTTCGTGGTATGGATGCGAAGCAGTTTATGAATGCTGTCGGGGGTGATGATTTCATGGATGGAACCCTTGCTTTAAACGGATCTGCTGAAACAACGGGCCAAAGTTTTGCTTCCCTGATTGCAAATCTCTCCGGCAACGGACTTGTTGCCATTAAGGGTGCTGAGATAAGGGGGTTAAATACGAAGGCTCTGGACGGAATTTTAGTGGCAACCGGGGTGGATAATTATGAAATTACATCTGAAAAAATCAAAGCATTATTTGCAGAAAAGGCATTTACCTCTAGTTTTGTAATTACGGAACTTGATGCACCTTTCTCAATAAACCGGGGCAAGTTGCGTTTGCGCAATGTGCGGTATGTTGTTGGGCAAACCGCTTTAACATCAAATATGGAACTTGATCTGCACAGCCGTAATTTGAATGCCAGTACCGAGGTTGAGTTCATGCCCTCAAAGCGCGATATGATTTCTGGTGCTGCCCCACAAGCAACGATTAACTGGAAGGGTCCGTTTGCCTCGCTTGAAAAGTCTCTCGATATTGACCGGTTGGAAGGGTATTTGTCGCTGCGTGCCTTTGAGATAAGCCAGCGACGTTTGGAGACGCTGGAAGCGAAGGTTATTGAAAAGCAAAGATTGCGCGGCCAGATTGCCTATGCGTTTGCAAAAGAACGATATGATGAACGTCAACACCAGGAAGCCTTGAGGCTTGAAGAAGAACGCAAGTTGCGTGAGGCAGAAGAGGCAAGGAGACTCGAGGAAGAACGCAAGTTGCGTGAGCTGGAAGCTGTGAGGCTGGCAGAAGAAGAGCGTAAACAAAAAGAGGCCGAGGCCGCTGAACTCGAAAGGCTTCGAAAGATTGAAGAAGCCAAAAAGCGGGAAGAAGATGCGCGGGTTGCGCGGCTAAAGGCTGAGGCAGAAGAGGCTAGATTAAAGAAGCTTGAAGCAGAAACAACACCGTCCGGGAATAGTATTATTTTTCAAAGCATAGAAGAGTTTTTAAATACAAATTAGGTTTTGCTTTTGACTTCCTGCAAAACAAACACACGCAGTGCAGACGAAAGGTTTCGCTCTATTGTGCGGTTTTCATCCAGCCTCGTGATCAGCTTTGCCAAGGGAATATTGCGTTGTTCAGCTATTCTTTTCAGCTCTGAATAAAATTCTTCTTCAAGCGAATAACTTGTTCTATGGCCTCGGATGCTTATGGAATGTTTTTGTAACAAGAAGATTAATCCTTCTTGTCCAGTTTTGCGCCATCCAGTTTTCTGGTCGCAAGGTTTTTATCAGCTTTTGCAGTTTTTTTAATGTGACTGGAAACGCCAAATTTCTTGCGGTTTTCATCCGCCAGTTTCTCTTTGTCGGCACGAATTTTGCGTTTTCTGAATTGCCGTAGATTAACTGGCTCAACCATTACTATTATTGTTTCTTGCGGAATTGATCCAAAGATACGATTTCTGCACTTTCTGCATTGTCTTCTTTAGGCTTGGCATCTTTCTTTTTTGATTTTTTAGCCGGTTTTGTCATTTCACGCGTTTGGGCAACTTGTGGAAGATTTTCAATTTCACCGTCATCGTCGCTACCCTCCAGTACAACTTCGATATCGCCATTGGCAGCTTCCAGATATTCGGCATCGAATTGTACGCCGAATTTAACATGAGGGTCGAAAAAGCCCTTGAGTGAGGAAAACGGCACGCGCAGACGTTCGAGAATGTCATCAAATGAAAGATCAATTTCGAAATAAGTATCTGTAATTTTCAAATCCCAGAAAGAATGTTGAACTACAATTGTCATTTCTTCCGGGTAGCGTTCACGCATGCGGGCAGAAAGCCTTACGCCTGGATGGTCTGTACGGAAAGTTATAAAGAAATGATGTTCGCCCGGTAAACCAGACGTTGCAACTTCTTGAAGAACCTTGCGGATAACATTACGCAAAGCTTCCTGGGTTAACACATCATAGCGGATTAGATCTTCCGGTTGCTCTTCTTCGCTCATAATATTTCCAACTACCTTTGCATAAATCAAGTGAAGGCTTCTGTTGCCAGGTGCCTTCGAACCCCGCCCTACAGTGCGAACCGTAGGGAGTTTAGTGTGAAACTGTCGAACCGCAATTAAGCAGCTAGACGAGCTTCCGCATAGTTGTCATTTGCAACTAGAAATTTAGCCCGATAACGGTGGTACAATACCGAACGAAAACACAGTCTTTACACCCTCGTCGATCCTATTTCGCCCCCATCAAAAGCCATTCATGAACATATGCTCACATGGCGGAATGGTTTTTGGTGGAGGCGCCGGGTACCGCCCCCGGGTCCGAATGGTTTATTTCACAGGCAATTTATCGTCATATCTGGCAAGCCAGCATATTTAATATAGGTTATATGTTTGCAAATTCAAAGTTTAATCGTGCGCGTTTTTACCTTGAAACCCTGTTTATATGTAATTTTTTAGGGTGACCGCTCATAAATAATTTGTTAGTTATTTCGAAGCCGTTGTTTCAATTATTTTATAAAGCTTATGTTTGACGGTGAAAATAGGCTTTATGGAGGGTTATTTATGAGTGATTATTTTGCAGATGTTAAGCGCTATGATGCAGGTGCTGATGCGGATGTAGTAGCGAAAATTGTTAAGCACCTTGGTATTGCCCTGCAAAGTAAAGACGCTTCCCTCGTATCTTGTTCAGATCAATCTGAACTGGATCGTGTACGCGAAAAGTGGTGCATGAAAAAATTGGGTCATACTGATGAAGCAAAATGTGATGAAGTGATTGCTTCTGTTTGTGAGAAAATGAAAGATGATCGTAACAAGCAACGTGTTACATTCTATTATCTGGTAGCACATGCCACAGGCCAATTAGGCGATCTATAAGTTATTTGAATTGTTTTAAAAAATCCCTGTCGTTATGATGGGGATTTTTTTTGCCTTTGAAAATACCTCATATCACAATCGTAATATAAGCACTTGCGAAATTCTGTGTTAAAGACTTAGTTTAATCAAGCCACACTAACAGGACTTTATCTTATGTTTCCACTTTCAAGTTTAATGAAGACCTTCATTCAAAAAGGTTCTCTTACTGTTATTGATGCTGATGACAAGCGCCATGTTTTTTCAGGTAAGCCGGGTCTTGAAGTAACGATGAAGCTTCATGATAAAAAACTCTATCGTTCATTGGTTACCAATTCTGAGCTTGCGGCAGGTGAGGCTTATATGGATGGTACAATGACCTTTGAAGAAGGGTCGACGCTTCGTGACTTCCTGCAATTGTTTTCGCATAATCGTTTGTCGCTTGCCTCTCATCCTGCACAAAAACTAATTCGTGCTTTCAATATGAAATTTCGAAAGAAACAGCAGTCTAACCGCAAGGGGCAGGCACAGCAGAATGTTTCGCATCACTATGATTTGGGCAATGAATTTTATAAGTTATTTCTTGACAAGAACATGCTTTATTCATGCGCTTATTTCAGAAAAGAAAATGAAACGCTTGAGGATGCGCAGCGTAACAAACTTCGTCTATTGGCCTCAAAACTTGATTTGAAGCCTGGCCAAAAGGTACTTGATATTGGTTGCGGCTGGGGTGATCTGGCACTTTATCTTGCAGCGCTCAAGGATGTGCATGTGGTGGGTGTTACACTTTCAACGGAGCAGCAAAAACTTGCCTCTGAACGCGCCCAAAAGATGGGTTTGGCCGACAAGGTTGAATTTCGCCTACAAGATTACCGTGAAGTCCCTGAAAAATTTGACCGTATTGTTTCGGTTGGCATGTTTGAGCATGTTGGTGTCACGCATTATGATGAGTTTTTTAAAAAACTGAATGATCTGATGCCTGATGATGGTTTGGCGGTTATCCACTCAATCGGCCATATGTCTCCTCCGGGAATGGCGAGTTCATGGCTTCGCAAATACATCTTTCCGGGTGCATATTCGCCTGCATTGTCGGAAGTGTTTGAGGTTATTGAGCGCAATCACCTTTGGTGTACAGACCTTGAGTTCTTGCGCGTTCATTATGCGACAACGCTTCTGCACTGGGTTGAGCGGTTTGAGAAAAACCGTGACAAGGTGGTTGAGCTTTATGACGAAAAATTTGCCCGCATGTGGGAGTTTTATCTGATATCGTGTGAGTTGATGTTCCGAACGGGTTCGCAACATGTTTTCCATATGCAGCTATCAAGAAGCCGCGATGGTGCGCCGATTGTGCGTGATTATATTACGGATACTCAACGTGAACTTGAGAAGCTTGAGAAGAAGCTTAAACTGGAGTTATAGGATTTGAAGAAGTTTTCACTCATTATCTCTATTTTGATGATGAGTGTTGCTTCGTTCGGTCTTTGCCAAAAAACATATGCGCAAGGCAATTCTTGTGATCTTGCCCTTGTGCTTGCCATGGATGCCTCTTCCAGTGTGAATCCGGATGAATATGCACTGCAAATGAAGGGTATGGCGTCTGCACTTTTGGACACTGAAGTCACAGAGGCCATCTTGTCTTTGGGTGGCATGTATATGGCAGCCTTTGAATGGAATGGTACCAGAAACCAGAAGATGCTGTTTGAATGGTCTCAACTTAATACGGAAGCTGATATATTTGAGCTTGCACAGGCTTTGGCAACGCATGTTCGAAATTCCGAAAAATCACCTACTGCGCTGGGTTCTGCACTTGGCTATGCGCACCGTCTTTTCCCAAGCCTTCCTGCAAAATGTTTCAGACAGGTGATTGATGTGTCCGGTGATGGTCTAAACAATGAAGGTATTCCGCCCAAACAGGTGTTTAAGCTTTGGGATTTTTCAAGGATTACGGTAAATGGATTAGCTATTAATGGTTCTGACCCGTTGCACGATAGTGCGCATGAAGATGTGATGACGTATTATCGCCGAAACGTACTGCATGGGAATGGTGCGTTTTTGGTTATTGCGGAAAATTTTGAAAGCTTTGAGGAAGCCATGAAGAAAAAGCTTCTCAAGGAAATTATACCGGGTGCTGTTGGGCTTTTGGATTAAGTTTTACTTGCGCTTTTTTGAAGTAAACATCGTTGCCGCTGCGAGTGCCGGGAAAAGTGAAGATGTTTTTTTACGTTGCATTATATGCCTCATCTATTAATCTTCTGAATCATGGTTCATTATGGTTAAATGAACCTTAACCGATTTTCTAAAATTTCAGGAATGCTCCAATGACTTCTCAACAGGAAAAAGCAAAGCTCTTTCAATCCCTCCATGTAAAAGGTGACCCGATTGTTCTTTATAATATCTGGGATGCAGGAAGTGCCAAAACAGTTGAAGAGGCTGGTGCAAAGGCATTGGCAACAGGGAGTTGGCCAGTTGCTGTGGCGCAGGGGTATGGTGATGGACATAATATTCCGATGGAAGATGCGCTGGCTAATGCAAGGCGTATTGTTGACGGGACAGATTTGCCTGTCACTTTGGATTTTGAAGGCGGATATAGCGTTGAAGAAGCCGGGCTAAAAGCCAATATTACAACGGCGCTTGATACAGGTGTCATTGGTTTTAATTTTGAAGATCAAATTGTTGGGGGTGAAGGGCTGCATGACATTGCCATCCAGAAAAAGCGTGTTGCAGCTGTGCATTCCGCAATTGGCGCAAGTGGTATTGATGCTTATCTTAATGCCCGTACTGACTTGTTTTTGAAAACAAACCCAAAAGATCACGATGAAGCCATGCTGGCAGAGGCAATTGAGCGCGCAAAAGCTTATGCTGATGCGGGCGCTAACGGTTTTTTTGCGCCAGCATTACTGGATGAAGGATTAATTGGCAGATTATGCGAAGCTACAGACTTGCCCGTTAACATTATTGCCATTCCCGGATGCCCGCCAAAAGCCAGGCTTGCCGAACTTGGTGTTGCACGCATAAGCTATGGGCCCGTTCCATATCGTCAGATGATGGCAGCACTTGGCGAGGGAGCAAAGGCTGCTTTTGCGTAGATGGTCAAGATTATTGAAATACGTCCAGATCTTGCTGCGTTATGATGTAGTCCGCAGTAAATAGCACTGTGTCACCTGGAGATAACGTATCCCAGATACCATTGTTTGCGATTGTGTCATTTGAGTCGCCAGGTGTCCCTGCATCGGTTTCAAGCAACTCATTGCCTGGTACGGGTGGGGTGCCGCTACCGTTATGTGTGTCACTCAACTGTATGTTTGAAATGGTTTGATTGCCGTTGTTAGTGACACGGTATGAGTAGATTATGGTTTGTCCTGCAACAACATTGGTTGTGTCGTTTGCAAGTTTTGTAACTGTAATGGAAGGGGAACCTGGCAAGGGCGTAACCGTTGGGTCGTTGGTTGTATTGCCATCTGCATCATCGTCATCATCAGAAACATCTGAAACCGTGCCTCCTGTGAAGGCATTCGCAGTCGCTGTTACGGTGTTTGAGATGCTTTCACTATCAATGTCAGCCTGCGTTATTGTATAGGAGAATTGATAAATGGCACTCTCACCAGCAACCAATGTGCCTGCGGGTGAACTGCTGCTTGAAGAAATGAAAGCGAGAGTTTGTGACGAGGATGCACCATCTGCATTTGATAAAACATCTGCAAGCGCAATGCTTGATAAATCAACATCACCGCTGTTTGTAACAGTGATTGTGTAAATGACTGTATTGCCTGCAAATACAGGACTGGAAACGCCTGATGTATCAGCCGTTTTTACAACCTCAATGGATGGGTTAAAGACAATGGGCGTGGGAAAGTCTGTGCGATTGGGATCATCTTCTGTCAGGCTGCCTTGTGCGCCGCCATCACCGGCATTTTCGCTGTCTGACAAATCAGAAATTTCTTGCCCAGCAACATCATCACCGGGCAGTCCTGTTACCGTTACCTGATTGTCTACAAATCCGGTTAAAAGATCGGATGCAGTGACGGGATAAGTTACGCTGTAGGTAAGTGTTTCACCTGCTGGCAGGTTTGCAGGTGTTGCGCCACCTGTGCCACTGGAGAAGACCGGAACGGGTGTTGTCCCTGTGCCACTAAATCCGGTTTCCGTAAGTGATATGTTGTTAATAGGGACATTGCCATTGTTCGTAACTGTATAGGTATAGGTTATGCCATCGCCCACATTGGACTCTGCATTTCCGCCTTGTGAAAAATTATCCAGTTTGGTTACTGCAATATCAGGTCTTGCCCATGCAAAGTCGTTCAAAATAAGTGTTACATTGCCGCCACTACCGTTATTCTTGCCCGTTGAGCTTAGCCGCACTTCATCTACTGCCACACCGATGGGAAGTGAAATTGAAAACCCTTCCTGCAGACCATGAATGCCGACGCCGCCTGTATCATTATTGGCGTCCCCATCGGCCCTGAAGCCGCCGCCGCTTGGGTCAATGTCTATGTTGGTACCTGCAAAGCTTATGATGTTTCCTGTACTTGGCGATGTGACGACGCCGTTCACATATGTGCTGACCGCTACAGGAACCAGAACATTATCCCTGTAGAAGGTAATTGTGGTTTCATCTCCGTTATCAAGGCCACCCATAAGGAATTGCAGGCCGTAGACATCATCTGTAAAATTTAATTCGTAATTGGTTCCATTGCCGGGGATACGGCTGCGATTTGCCTGAAATTGCAGGATTTGGGTATCTAAAAAGCGAAACCCGCTGTTCCAACGCCCAATACCTGTCGGCTGACCAGTAAATGTGAACGTTTCTCCCTGATTTAATCCAAGTCCGGCAAGGGTTCCCGGGTTTTGTGTAAGATTTGTTGTGCCACCAATATTATTTACACCTGTTGGGTTGCCAGCATTGATGGTGGCGGGACTTGTAGTCTGTGCGTTGGCTGCGTTCAAAAAACTGCATGTTGTGAAAAACAGTGCTAAAAATAAGCCACAGAAAAACTTCAGCTGACTATCATAAAAATAGTCAAGCCAAATTACTGCCTTGGTTACTCGGCATTCTTCTGGTTGTTTCATTTGCCCTGCTCAAAAAACAAACTACTTATTCAGATTTTCAAATCACCTTGTTTTTTTTATGAAATTGATGATTCGTGTTCCGATTTTATCTTTTTCCCAAATTAATCCAAAACGTGATATGCAATATGCTTGATTTTGTCTGTATAAGTTACGCAGTATGCCAATAATCAGAATCATCAAATTACGGATATATTTAACGTGAGAGCTTATCTGAACCTTATGTCTCATGTGCTTGAAAATGGCACGGATCGTGGTGACCGAACGGGCACGGGTACGCGTTCGGTTTTTGGTTATCAGATGCGGTTTGATTTAAGTGAAGGATTTCCTGTTACAACCACCAAGAAACTGCATCTGCGTTCAATCATTATTGAGCTTTTGTGGTTTTTGCGAGGTGAGACCAATGTTAAATGGCTCAAGGATAACGGGGTTTCCATCTGGGATGAATGGGCAGATGAAAATGGAGATCTTGGTCCCGTATATGGTTATCAATGGCGGTCCTGGCCTGCGCCTGATGGGGAAAGTATTGACCAAATCAAAGGGTTGATAAAAAGCCTGAAGGAAAATCCGAACTCACGTCGCCATATCGTGAGTGCGTGGAACCCTGCGTTGGTTGATAATATGGCTTTGCCGCCATGTCATACGATGTTTCAGTTTTACGTGGCAGATGGAAAATTGTCTTGCCAGCTTTATCAGCGATCAGCAGATATATTCCTTGGTGTTCCGTTTAACATCGCCTCTTATGCGCTTCTTACCATGATGCTGGCGCAGGTCTGTGATTTGGAAGTTGGTGATTTTGTTCATACATTCGGAGATGCACATCTTTATCATAATCATTTTGAGCAGGCCAAGGAACAGCTGTCCCGCACGCCCTTGTCGTTGCCTGTGATGGCTATGAACCCGGATGTCAAAGATCTATTCAAATTTACGTATGAAGATTTTACTCTGGAAGGCTATGAAGCCCATCCGAATATAAAGGCTCCGATCGCGGTATGAGTGAACTTCCAATCTCCCTTGTTGTGGCAATTGCCAAGAATAATGTCATCGGAATGGATGGTGATATGCCCTGGAAGCTTTCGACAGATCTCAAGCGTTTCAAGCGTGATACAATGGGAAAGCCGATTATCATGGGGCGCAAGACGTTCGAGAGTATTGGCAAAGCGCTTCCTGGTCGGCTAAACATTGTAATTTCCCGTTCGGAGTTTGTGGCTGATGATACAGTCCACGCCAATAGTATTGATGCGGCATTATTTTTGGCTGAAGGTTGGGCCAAGGCAAACAAGTCAAAAGAAATTTGTGTTATTGGCGGAGGGCAAATTTATGCTGCAATTTTACCATTGGCCAGCAAGCTTTATGTAACACACGTTATGGCTGAACCTGATGGCGACACCAAATTTCCGGAGATTCTGGATGCAGAATGGCGCCCAATTGATCGCGAAGAAGTGCCGATGGGTGAAAAAGATACAGCCGAAACGTTGTATGTGGTGTATGAACGTGTTTAGAACCTGATTCAATTTTGCTTTTTAAAACCATGTTTTTATTAAAATTTCTGTGAGAATTGCGATTTATCTTAACTGTTGTGACGAATAGCGCCTTCTCGACATTGAAAGCGGGGCTTTGCATCCCTATAACGAGTACAGATGAATTTTTCCCGATGTATAAAGGATAATATATGCCTTGGAGTAATCAAAGTGGTGGAGGCGGCGGCCCTTGGGGCGGCGGCGGAAACAATGGTGGCAATAACGATAATGATGGTAAAGGCGGCCCTTGGGGTGGTGGTGGAAATAATCGACCACCCAATAATGGCGGAGGCCAAGGCGGTGGAACACCTCCTGATCTGGAAGACATCATTCGTAAAGGCCAAGACCAGATAAAGAAAGCGCTTCCTGGTGGCGGCGGCTTTAACGGTGCCACAGCCTTAATCGGCTTGGTTGTTGTCGCCGGGCTTTACCTTACACAGGCTTTTTATACGATTCAGGAAGACCAGCTTGGTGTTGAGCTTCGCTTTGGCAAGCCAAAACCGGATATTTCTACAGCGGGTCTGCATTTTCACCTTTGGCCAATTGAGAGCTATGAAATTGTAGAAACCAGTGAAAAACAAATTAACATTGGTTCTACAGGACGCTCAACGAATACAGGTCTTATGTTATCTGGTGACCAGAACATTGTTGATGTTACTTTTTCTGTTCTTTATCAGGTGATTTCTCCAAATGATTATCTGTTTAATGTAAGCGATCCGGAAGGCATGGTACGTCAGGTTGCTGAAAGTGCGATGCGTGAAGTTGTGGGTAAGCGGCCTGCTGATGATTCCCTTCGTAATGACCGTGACGGTATTGCGGAAGAGGTTCGATCTATCACTCAGGCAACGCTGGAAAGTTACGGCGCCGGTATCCAGATCAATGGTTTGAAACTGGAAGATGTTGCACCGCCGCGTGAAGTTGCGGATTCATTTGATGAAGTTCAGCGTGCTGAACAAAATGAAGATCAGTTTATTGAGGAAGCAAATCGATATTCAAACAGAATACTGGGTGCTGCTCGCGGTGAAGCTGCTCAAATTCTGGAAGATGCTGCTGCTTATAAAAGTCGTGTTGTTGAAGAATCAAAGGGTGAGGCTGAACGCTTCATCTCTGTTTACAATGAATATGCGAAAGCACCTGATGTAACCCGTAAGCGACTTTTCCTTGAGACGATGGAAAAGGTTCTTGGTGATGCAAACAAGGTGATTGTTGAACAGGGGCAGGGACAAGGCGTTGTGCCATATCTTCCACTGCCGGAAATTAACAATCGTAGACAGTCAAATGCAACAAACAGCACAGGGGGAGCGAACTAATGGGAAATCGTGGTCCAATTTTTCTGGTTATTTTAGCGCTAGGGTTTTACGTATTATATAATTCGCTTTTCGTTCTGAATGAACGCCAGCAAGCCATTATCTTGCGCTTTGGTGAAATCCAAAGTGTAAAGACCGAGCCCGGGCTTTATTTTAAGGCACCGCTTACATTTGTCGGACTGGATGCCGTTCAGATTATTGAAGACCGCTTGTTGCGGTTTGATCTTGATGACATGCGTGTGCAGGTTTCTGATGGCAAGTTTTATGAAGTTGATGCTTTTCTTACTTATAGAATTTCTGATGCTCGCCGGTTCCGTAGTCAGGTCTCAGGTAGTCTTGAACTTGCCGAACAGCGCTTGAGAACACGTTTTGATTCAGCTCTTCGCGGTGTTTACTCTCTTCGTGGCTTTGAGGCAGCACTTTCTGAAGAACGTCTTGAGATGATGCGGGAAGTTCGTAATCAATTACGTCCTGATGCTACATCTTTGGGGCTTACCATTGAAGATGTGCGTATTCGTCGTACGGATTTAACGGCTGAAGTTTCAGACCAAACCTTTGCCCGAATGAATGCGGAACGTCTGGCGGTTGCTGAACGGTTACGTGCCCGAGGGCAAGAGGCTGCTCGTCGTATCAAGGCACGTGCTGATCGTCAGGTTATCGAGATCAAGGCCGAAGCCCAGCGTGATGCTGAAATTCTTCGTGGTGAGGGTGAAGGTGAACGTAATGGTATTTTTGCCGATGCGTTTGGTCGCGATCCCGAGTTTTTTGAGTTTTACCGTTCAATGAGTGCTTATACAAAAGCATTACAACAAAACGGTACGACCATGGTGTTATCACCAGACTCAGACTTTTTCCGTTATTTCCAAAACCCTAACGGTAATGCGTCGTCTGAAAATGCTCAGTAAAAAAATCCAATCAGGTCAGATATCATGTCTGACCTGATTGTCGGTATCGGTCTGGTATTTGTTATTGAAGGGTTGCTTTATGCGGCTTTTCCCAATGCCATGCGGAAAATGGTCGAGGATATCACAAAACTTCCAGACTCAAATTTGCGCACTGTCGGACTTTTCGCGCTCGTCATTGGTGTTGCAATCGTTTGGGCAGTAAGAGGTTGAATGAAATCTGCCTTGCAACAATTTTCAGATTGTTTTCGTTGTTTTAATAACACCCTTTACAAGAGTGTGTGACCTGGAAAAAATTTCCATACAAAAGCCGGTTTTGGTGGTAAAAGTAGATAAACGTTTTTAGCGGGCAACTATAAAAGCTCGAACAAACAAGTGGAGGGTCTTCATGATCTCTAAAAGTATTTTCAAATCAGCAATCAAGCTTCCTGTCGCATTTGCGCTTGCAACTGCAATTGTCGCGGCTCCTGCAATTACAATGCCTTCGCATGGCCATGTTCATGCGCAAGGGCCTGTATCTGTTGCGGACTTGGCCGAAGACTTAATGGCGGCGGTTGTCAATATTTCCACTTCACAAAAAGTTGCAGATCGTGGCGGGCGTAAAAACCTGCCTATTCCGCAGGTTCCGGAAGGTTCTCCGTTTCAAGAGTTTTTTGATGACCTTTTCCCGCGTGGTGAAGGTGAAAACGGTAATCGTGGCGGTTCTCCAAAAACACGCAGTTCGCTGGGTTCAGGCTTTGTTTTGGATGCAAGTGGTATCATCATCACGAATAATCATGTGATTGCTGATGCAGATGAGATCACCGTTAATTTTAGTGATGGCACCAAGCTTGACGCTGAACTTGTAGGAACCGATCCCAAGACGGATATTGCCGTTCTTCGCGTTAAGCCAACATCGCCCTTAACAGCTGTATCGTTTGGTGATTCTGACAAGGCACGTATTGGCGACTGGGTAATGGCAATTGGTAATCCATTTGGCCTTGGCGGCACGGTAACGCTGGGTATTGTTTCTGCTGTTGGTCGTGACATCAGTTCCGGTCCCTATGATAACTTTATCCAGACAGATGCATCAATTAACCGGGGTAATTCTGGTGGGCCGCTGTTTAACATGGATGGTAAAGTTGTCGGCATTAATACGGCGATTATTTCTCCGTCAGGGGGCTCAATTGGTATCGGGTTCTCCATTCCATCCAGCCTTGCAACCAAGGTTGTTGATCAGCTTGTTGAGTTTGGCGAAACACGCCGCGGTTGGCTGGGTGTGCAAATTCAAACGGTTACAGATGAAATTGCGGAAAGCCTAGGTCTTGAAGAAGCATCAGGAGCGCTTGTCAGTGGTGTGGTAAAAGATGGTCCTGCTGAAAAGAGCGGTGTTCTTTCTGGTGATATTATTCTGGAATTTGATGGCAAGAGGGTTGCTGCAATGCGCGATCTTCCAATTATCGTTGCCGACACGCCTGTTGAAAAGGAGGTTGAAGTTCTTGTACTTCGCAAGGGCGAGAAGCAAACAATTGGTGTAACGCTTGGCCGCCTTGAAGACGGCGAAAAGAAGCTTGCGTCTCTTTCAACTGGTAAGGATCCGGTTGATGACAAACCGGAAACCAAAACCCTGCTTGGACTTCAGCTTTCAGAGATTGATGACAAGACACGAAAAGAAGCCAAAATTTCAGAAGATTTGAAAGGTTTGTTTATTACCGATGTTGAAGGGGGTTCTGCTGCTCAAGACAAGGGTATCCAAAAAGGTGAAGTGGTTGTGCAAATCGGGCAGGAACCTGTTGAAACATTGGCGGACGCAGAAAAACAAATTGCGGATCTTAAAGAACAGGGCCGTAAAAATGCACTCCTGATGGTGGCGTCGCCAACAGGTGACATTCGTTTTGTTGTTGTTCTGATCGAATAGTTTCAAACCTTATATTTATACATAAGGTTTTATCCTGAAGATTAAGGGCGGTTTATCCGCCCTTTTTATCCGGATTTTCCATATAATAAAATAGATGCGGTTTTAGATGTTGATGTGTGTCTGGTACACGTGGATGGTCAAAGTCGCGAGCCGTGTCACGTTTCATACCGATTCGTTCCATGACGGCAAAGGATTTTTGATTACCTTTAACGGCGAAAGAAATGATTTCATCAAGCTCCAGGGTTTCAAATCCATATTAAATCAAGCGTTCTGCTGCTTCAGTTATGTAGCCATTGCCCCAATATTGTGGTGATAATCGCCAACCGATTTCTATATTGTTTTCTTCCAGACCATCTTCCAAATGAGCATCAGCCAATCCACAAAAACCAATACATTCTCCTGTATTTCTGAGTTCCAATGCTGTCAAACCATAGCCGTTTTTTGTGATGCTTTCCTGCAGGTTGTCCATCATTTTGTCAGATGCAGCCCTGTCTCTGCGAAAAGGGAAAAATTCCATGACGGTATCATCGGAGTTTATAAAATGAAAAAGCTCGCGATCTTCCTCTTGCCAGTTTCGGATAATCAGTCTTTTTGTTTTGAGATGAAAATCAGGCAAATCAATCATGGCAAAAGGGCCTTGCTTTGTGTTAGTTGGCAATCATGAAACTTGATGAAGACATTATTCTGATTGCCGGCCCTACTGCAAGTGGCAAGACATCAGCTGCGATTGAACTTGCGCAGACCAGTGATGCTGTGATTATCAATGCGGATTCCATGCAGGTTTATGAGGACTTGCGAATTGTTTCAGCCCGTCCGTCTGACGAAGAAATTGCCCAGGCACCGCATTTTTTGTTTGGACATATGAGTGGTAAACAAACCTATTCTGTTGCGCATTGGCTGGAGGATGTCCGCCCTTTAGTGGACAGGTTTCTTTTGCAAAAAAGAAAGATGATTTTTGTTGGCGGGACAGGACTGTATTTTAATGCACTTGTTGATGGTCTCTCACCCATGCCTGATATTGATGAAGACATTCGTCAAAAGTTTCGAACAATGGATGATGCTTCGTCCCAAGAGCTTCACAGGATGCTGGATGAAAAAGCTGCAAAGGAACTGCGCCCAAGTGACAGGCAGCGCATCATACGTGCTTTGGAAGTTTATCAAGCTACAGGAAAATCCATCATAGATTGGCAAGCGGAAAAAGGTGACGGCTTAATTCCTGTAACCGTAAGTGTGAAGAAATATCTGATAATGCCTGAACGCGCCAGTATTCATGAGCGCATTAACATGCGGTTTGACAAGATGGTTGAAGAGGGAGCTTTACAGGAAATAGAAACCTTGCTTGACAAGAATTTTGCACCAACAGTACCCGTTATGAAAGCAATTGGAGTTCCGCAATTGTCTGCACATCTAAATGGTGAAATACCACTTGATGAGGCAATCGAAAAATCAAAGGCTGCTACCCGCCAATATGCCAAGCGTCAAAGTACCTGGTTTAACAATTCGTTTGGTGGGGGTTGGGAGAAATTTTAAGTCACGATTTTTTGAGTTCATATGATGTAAAAATATCATGATAAGGGATTTAATTTATTGACACTTTATATTTTATTCTAGTAGTTTCACGCCTATGCCCCAACTCAGTGAATCAAAAAAAATGACCAGATTAGCCACCATCATCTTAATGCAAATAGTATTATCTGCGGGCTTCGCAAGCACTGCATTATCTGCAGATGATATCAATAAAACCGAGGCTTTTGATATTGATGAAAGAATATCCGGCCCGCGTGTCTATATTGGTGCCGGAGTAGATAATCTAAGTGAGCGCAAGGGTACTGATGTATCGGCTTATGGAATGATTGAAGCGGCAAGTTCTGTCCTTCACGGGCCAACCGGGTTACGTTTCAGAATGGGTGCTGATTTATCTGAAGTAGGTGCATGGGCTGGTGTTGGAATATCCACTGAATATGTATTTGACGAAGACCCTTTTTATATTGAAGCAAGTTTTTTGGCAGGTGCATACAAGGCTTTTGGTGAACTTGACCTTGATCATACAATTGAATTTAGATCACAAGTTGCTGTCGGCTACCATTTTGATAATAATTATGATGTTGCAATAGGGTATTCTCATAAATCGAATGCCAGCTTGAGTAGCAACAACCCTGGTGCAGAAGCTTTATACATACGCCTTGGTCGTGGGTTTTAACTTTAAAATTAACTTTTCATAATTTTATAATTACAAATTATTTCCCCATTGACGAAATCCCGTCACATGGCTAATATTTCGAAAGAATTTTAAGAAGGTAGCCAAAATAATGTTGCAAAGACTCGTGGTGGTTATGGTGCGTACACGCGTGATGGATCGATAGAACCATCGCGAAAGCAGCGTGTGCGCCGACAACAGCTCCCAAAGGGGGCTTTTTTTATGTCCAAAATCCTGTAAACGAAGATAAGCAAAAAATTTGAGAGAGACTATGAGTAAAAAACGTGAAATGACTGGCGCTGAAATGGTGGTTCAAGCCTTGAAGGATAATGGTACTGATACGCTGTTTGGTTATCCTGGTGGTGCGGTTCTGCCAATTTATGATGAGATTTTTCAGCAAGAAGAAGTTCACCATGTTCTTGTGCGGCACGAACAAGGTGCGGGGCACGCAGCAGAAGGCTATGCACGTTCAACTGGCAAGGTTGGTTGTCTGCTTGTGACATCCGGTCCTGGTGCAACCAATGCCGTCACGCCCTTGCAGGATGCCTTGATGGATTCAATTCCGCTACTTTGTATTACCGGTCAGGTGCCGACGCCTCTCATTGGCTCTGACGCGTTTCAGGAAGCTGATACGGTTGGCATTACGCGACCTTGTACCAAACACAACTGGCTTGTTCGCGATGTTAATGAACTGGCGCAGGTTCTGCATGAAGCTTTTCATGTAGCGCAAAATGGTCGCCCAGGCCCGGTTTTGGTTGATATTCCCAAGGATGTCCAGTTTGCAACCGGTACATATTTTCCGCCTGAAGAGGCTGATCTTTCCGGATATAAGCCAAAAGTCTCTGGTGACCTTGCCCAGATTGAAGCTGCAATTGCATTGATGGCCACTGCCAAAAACCCAGTGATTTATTCAGGTGGTGGTGTGATTAATTCTGGTGATGAAGCCAGTCGTTTGTTGCGTGAGTTGGTTGAACTGACCGACTTCCCCATTACCTCAACCCTGATGGGCTTGGGTGCTTACCCTGCCAGTGGCGATAACTGGATTGGCATGTTGGGCATGCACGGTACATATGAAGCAAATATGGTGATGCATGATTGCGATGTGATGGTATGTATTGGTGCACGTTTTGATGACCGTATTACAGGCCGTATTGATGCATTTTCTCCAAACTCAAAGAAAATTCATATTGATATTGACCCTTCTTCCATTGGCAAGAATGTCCATGCGGATGTGCCGATCATTGGTGATTGTGAGCATGTGCTTGAAGATATGGTTCGCTTGTGGCGTGCGTTGGACAAAAAGCCCACTGCAGAAGATTTGAAACCATGGTGGGATCAAATCAATATCTGGCGTGCGCGCGATTCACTTGGTTACAAGGAAAACAAAGACGTTATCATGCCGCAATATGCGATTGAGCGCTTGTATGAACTTACCAAGGATCGAAAGACTTACATAACGACTGAAGTGGGGCAGCATCAGATGTGGGCTGCACAATATTACCATTTTGAAGATCCAAATCGCTGGATGACTTCAGGTGGCCTGGGTACTATGGGATATGGTCTTCCTGCAGCCCTTGGAGTTCAGATTGCTCATCCTGATGCACTGGTGATTGATATTGCGGGCGATGCTTCCATACAAATGTGTGTTCAGGAAATGTCTGCGGCCATTCAACATGGTGCTCCGATTAAGATCTTTATTCTGAATAACCAATATATGGGCATGGTTCGCCAATGGCAGCAGTTGTTGCATGGTAACCGCTTGTCAAATTCTTATACAGAAGCCATGCCTGATTTTGTTAAACTGGCAGAAGCCTACGGTGCAGTTGGCATTCGGTGCCAAAAGCCTGATGAATTGGATGATGCAATCATGGCGATGATTGAAGAAGAGCGTCCGGTAATTTTTGATTGCCGTGTTGCCAACCTCGCCAATTGTTTCCCTATGATTCCATCAGGCAAGGCCCACAATGAAATGTTGCTACCAGATGAAGCAACGGATGAAGTGGTTGGTTCTGCAATTGATGAAAAAGGCAAGTCGCTGGTTTAGGCGGAAAGAATTTACATAATGAAACTTGCAGTTGGAAACAAACTTTACTCATCCTGGTCTTTGCGGGCCGGAATGCTTTTACGCGCTTTTGATATTCCTTTCGAGGAAACTGTCATTGCGATGTATAAGGATGATACCAAAGAGCGTATGCTTGAGCATGGTCCAACAGGAAAAGTGCCGGCAATTAATGATGGCGATATCAATGTCTGGGAAAGTCTGGCAATTTTGGAGTATGTCGCTGATAAATTTCCCGACAAG
>CALFBM010000147.1 GCA_937951645.1 uncultured Rhizobiaceae group bacterium | reverse complement strand
AATGCTTTGGCGCAAAGAAGAGCGAATTACGGGGAGGACGGTGTTGAGCAAGATCAGATTGTTAGGCAGACCGATGATCTGACACCTTCGGCAGCCGCTGTACGCATTCTGAGGGCAAGGCCACGCACAACGACGAGGGCTTAGGAGACGCGGAAAGTTCGAGGCAGGTATAGGTGAATATCAGGGATGGCGTAGACGCAAGGGAAGGGCAAATGATGTCGCGTAACAATTCTTGAGTCATGCAACTCAGCTTTACGTTTTTATTCACAGTAAAATTACCAGGTCTTGGGATTTAGGGTTATTAAAATAGTGCGCATTTTCTGGAATTTTGTGTAGTAAAAAGCCCGGGCAAAATCCCCGGGCAGTGCAGTTCTGTAAAGAACGGGACGAATCCACTGATGCCTCTTCCGAGCCATTTTTCCCTACGGGACCACGGGCACCAATCCATGCCTCCCATGGAGCGCGCCCGCGCTACCGTGCCAGGGAAGATTTCGCTAAGACCAGAGGCCCGCTGGATGCCCAGCATTGACTGAGCCAAATATGCAACTATAATTAAGTTGTTAATCTGGTCAGTATTGCAGGTTTATGCAATTTTTCAACTTTTTGACCCAATTCCAAATGGCAAGTGTTGATAAGTTGTTTTTCCTGGATACTACCAAATTCAATTCACCCCTTGCATTCTATGCCTAAAAATACGATATAAATTTTGGAAGATCGGTGATGGACGAGTTCCTTTGCCAATGGGTCAGATCCGGAAGGAAGCAGCCCAGTTAAGATTTTATTCGGGTCATCTTATCCGGTCTTCCACTCTAGCTTGTCGCTTTTTCATCGAATACGAAAAAGATAAAGACATGCGATAGAAATATGACGTTTCCATTATAATTAAATCATGTCCCAAAATGCGCGAATCTGGCGCAATTTTTAACTTCGAATTATGGATCACGTGAAGCAAATAGCTTTGGCTGTGAATAAGTCACCCAAATAAATCTTCTGAATAAGCCAATTCCCTCTATGTCTCGCGTGTGTAATCGCGTTATAACAGTCCTTATGAGTGAAGATAAATCCGTACAACCTTATCGCGTATTAGCTCGCAAATATCGTCCGCAGAACTTTGATGATCTGATCGGACAAGAACCTATGGTGCAAACGCTTTCCAATGCGTTCAAGACAGGCCGTATTGCACAAGCTTATATGTTAACCGGCGTGCGGGGAGTTGGTAAAACCACAACAGCCAGAATTTTGGCGCGCGCTCTAAATTATAAAAAAGAAGGCGTTGACCAGCCCACAATTGATCTTGCAGAAGAAGGTGAACATTGCCGTGCCATTGTTGAAGGACGGCATATGGACATCATTGAAATGGATGCTGCCTCCAATACCGGTATTGATGACATGCGCGACCTGATTGAGTCAGCACAATATCGCCCCGCTACTGCACGTTATAAAGTCTACATTATTGATGAGGTGCACATGCTTTCAAAGAGTGCATTCAACGGCCTTTTGAAAACACTGGAAGAACCGCCAGAGCATGTAAAATTCATCTTTGCTACAACTGAAATTCGAAAAGTGCCTGTGACTGTTCTTTCACGGTGCCAGCGGTTTGATCTTCGGCGCATTGAAGCTGGTACTTTAACTGATCATCTTGGTTCAATTTGTGAACAGGAAAATGTAAAGGCAGAAACCGATGCGCTTGCAATGGTGGCTCGCGCTGCAGATGGTTCTGTGCGTGATGCGCTTTCCATGCTTGATCAGGCAATCGCACACGGATTGGGCGATAGTGCAGAAGCCAATGCAAAAGGTATCACTTCGGACACCATGCGTGACATGCTGGGCTTGTCAGACCGAGCGCGAATTGTGGATTTGTTTGAATTCATCATGAAGGGCGATATTGCTTCCAGTCTGAGCGAATTAAAATCACAATATGACACAGGTGCTGAACCTGAGCTGGTTTTGACGGATCTTGCCGATTTTATCCATTTGGTGACACGCCTTAAATATGTGCCTGATACTGCAAATGATGGTTCACTGACGGAGATCGAAAAAACCCGAGGCAAGGAATTTTCCGACCAGCTTTCTGTTCGTATTTTGGGACGTGCATGGCAATTACTGTTGAAGGGACTTGGTGAGGTCAGCACATCAGAGCGTCCATTGGCAGCTGCAGAAATGGTACTTGTTCGCATGGCACATGCTTCAAGCTTGCCGACACCAGATGAGCTTTTGAAGGAAATGCAATCTGGAAATGAAACTCGTACTTCACCACTTGCTACACCTGCTACGTCAAGTGCTGCTCCGGGTGCGGATGCAACTGTATCAGCAAATGCGACATCCAATACCTCGCAATCAACCCAGCAGCCAACCCAGCAACCAACAATGAGTTCTGAAACTGGCAGCAGTAATATTCTTGCAATGAAACAACCCGAGCCTGTTCCACAAATTGAAGAAACCCCCATAGAAGCACCAACAAACTTCAAAACACTCAACACATTCGATGAGTTGATTTTCCTTGTGGAAGACAAACGTGATCTCGCACTAAAGACGATGGTCAAGCGGCACGTTAGACTGGTTTCATTCATTGATGGCCGGATGGAGATGAATCTGGTTGAAAACGCTCCGCGAGATTTTCTGGCAACTTTGGGTAAGCGTTTGGAGGAATGGACTGGCAAACGCTGGATGCTGTCAATTAGCTCTGAACAGGGACAACCAACATTGGCAGAGCAGGAAGCATCTGAAAATGAAGCGCGCATGGATGATGCAAAAGCGGATCCTGCAGTTGAAGCCATCATGTCTCAATTCCCAGGTGCCCGTATTATTGATATTCGCGTACGTGAAGAAGAAACACTACCGCCTGCACCAGAAGAAAAAGACGAAGACGCGTTGGGCGAGTTTTTTGAATAAGTTTATTATTGTATCAAAGTTTGAATTTGGAATAAGGAATTGGAAGTCATGAAAGATATCATGGGTTTAATGAAGCAGGCAAAAGAAATGCAGTCCAAGATGGAGAACATGCAAAACGAACTTGCTGATCTCGAGATTGAAGGCTCTGCAGGTGGCGATATGGTCAAAGTGGTTATGAACGGTAATGGTATCATGTCATCGGTTACAATTGATCCAAGTCTCCTTAAAGAGGATGAAGGTGATATCGTTGAAGATCTGGTGATGGCGGCACACAATGATGCAAAGGCAAAACTGGATGCGGCTAAAGCCGAGAAGACGCAGGAATTAACAGCGGGGTTGCCCATCCCGCCTGGTATGAAGTTGCCATTCTAGGCTATGTCATCAAATCGCGTTACAGGCCCAGAAATTGAAACGCTCATCCAACTCTTGGCAAAATTGCCAGGATTGGGGCCGCGTTCCGCACGCCGTGCAGCACTGCACCTGATCAAGAAAAAAGATCAAATTTTGCGCCCACTTGCAAATGCTGCTTCCGATGCAGCCGAAAAGGTGAGCGAGTGTCAAACTTGTGGCAATGTCGATACAGCTAATCCTTGCACCATCTGCACTGACGTGCGTCGTGATATCACCACTATCGTCGTGGTTGAAGATGTAGCAGATCTTTGGGCGCTGGAGCGTGCTAAGGCTGTAAATTGCCTCTACCATGTCTTGGGTGGAACGCTCTCACCACTTGATGGCATTGGTCCGGAAGATCTGACAATAGACGCTTTGATTAATCGCGTGGCAGAACCGCTTGTTCAGCAAAATAGTGAAGAGTCTAAAAAACGTGAAGTTATTCTGGCAGTGAATGCTACCGTAGAAGGACAAACTACAGCACATTATATCACCGACCGACTTGAAGGTCTGGATGTAAAAATCAGCCGTCTTGCGCACGGTGTCCCTGTTGGTGGGGAGTTGGATTATCTTGATGAAGGTACTTTGATGGCTGCCATTAAAAGTCGTAGTGATTTTTAAGAGGAAACAACCTTATCCAAAATATCTTTAAAACGCTTAACTGCTCCGTCAACATCTTTCAGCTTGTCCAGACCAAACAATCCGATGCGGAATGATTTATAGTCTTCGCCTTCATCACACATAAGCGGAACGCCTGCTGCGATTTGCATGCCGTTGGTGGCGAATTTACTGCCGTTTTGTAGGGCAGGATCATCAGTGAAACTCACGACAACTCCTGGTGCCTGAAAGCCTTCTCCTGTAACACTTTTAAACCCCTTGGCCTCAAGTGCCGCACGAATGCCCTTACCTAGTTCGAATTGCTGTTGCCTGGCATTGTCAAAACCAAAATCTTTTGTTTCGATCATCATGTCACGGAAGCGAACGATTGCTTCTGTTGGCATGGTTGCGTGATAGGCATGGCCACCATTTTCATATGCTTGCATGATGTCATGCCATTTTTTCAAGTCCACAGCAAAGCTGGTACTTTTTGTATCGACCATCGTATCAAGTGCGTGTTGACTCAACATGACAACACCAATGCCAGGCGATGACGACCAGCCTTTTTGTGGCGCCGTTATGAACACATCAACACCCAGTTTTTTCATGTCTACCCAAATACAGCCAGACGCAACACCGTCCAGTACAAACAATCCACCATGAGCGTGAACTGCATCACCAATATGTTTAATGTAACCATCGGGCAACATCATGCCAGCAGAGGTTTCTACATGAGGAGCAAAAACAACATTTGGCTTTTCTGTTTTGATGCGCTCAACCAATTCAGCAATAGGTGTTGGCGTGAATGGTGCCTCGCGATTGTGTTGTGAGTGATGTGCTTTCATTACAGTAGAGCTCGCAGGCATTTTACAGGCTTCAAAAATTTGTGTCCAACGATATGAAAACCAGCCGTTGCGTATAACCATGGCATTTTTGTCAGTAGCAAATTGACGAGCGACTGCTTCCATTGCAAAAGTGCCACCACCTGGGATAAGAACCGTAGCATCAGCCTGGTAAACATCCTTGAGCATGGCAGATACATCATTCATCACACGCTGAAATGACTTTGACATGGCATTGAGTGAGCGATCTGTGAACACGACCGAATATTCAAGTAGGCCATTAGGATCGATGTTGGGTAGTAATCCTGCCATGAAATTTTTCCTTATATTTTCATGAAATTAAGTTATTTTTTTCATATATGTGTTTGAGAGTCTTTTCATTAAAAAACGTGTCACTATTGTGTGTGATGTTTTGTATTTTTGTATAATTGGTAAAAAAGCGGCGTAGTTGCCCACGCCACTCTTGTCTCAGGTTTATTAAACAGTAATCGGAGGTAAAGCTTATGAGAGCTTTTCGATTGCCATTATAATATTACCCTCTTGAGAATTCAGGGTATGCTTCAACCCCAACTTCAACCTTATCAAGCCCAAGTGCTTCATCTTCTTCTGAAACCCGAATGCCGACTGTTACCTTGAGTGCAAACCATAGAATTGCCGAACAAACTGCAGTAAAGATACCATAAGCAAGGATGCCAGTGATTTGTATTCCAAGGCTTGCACCATCATTTGACAATACGACCGCCAATGTTCCCCAGATACCTGCAATCAAGTGAACCGGAATTGCGCCAACCACATCATCGATCTTGAACTTGTCGAGCATTGGCACTGCGAACACAACGATTGCACCACCAACACCACCAATAATGATGGAAAGGAGCGGACCAGGCATTAGCGGTTCTGCCGTGATGGAAACAAGACCAGCAAGTGCGCCGTTAAGAGCCATGGTCACATCAATCTTCTTATACATGAATTGCATCAGGATCATTGCTACGATTACACCGCCACAGGCAGCAAGGTTTGTATTGATGAAGATGCGTGAAACATCAGAAGCATTTGCATTATCGCCAAGTGCCAGTTGCGAACCGCCGTTAAAGCCAAACCAACCGAGCCAAAGGATAAATGTACCCAGCGTTGCAAGTGGGATGTTTGAACCAGGCATTGGCACAACACGGCCATCTTCTGTATATTTGCCTTTGCGGGCACCTAGGATGATTGCACCTGTTAATGCAGCCCAACCACCGACTGAGTGTACAATTGTAGAGCCTGCAAAATCAGAAAAGCCCATTTCTGATAACCAGCCGGCGCCCCATTGCCAAGACCCTGAAATCGGATACATGATGCCGGTAAGAACAGCTACAAAGATAAGGAAAGGCCAAAGCTTGATGCGCTCAGCGATTGTGCCTGAAACAATGGATGCTGTTGCAGCACAAAACACCATTTGGAAGAACCAGTCAGAACCAACTGAATAGTCACCCTCATTAAGCTCGCCAGCAGCAGGCCAACTGTAAGGTTCAGGTGTCCCTATGTAACCACCATCAACGCCAGTGTACATTAGACTGTAGCCAACAACCCAAAACATGATGCCTGAGATTGAGTAAAGTGCGATGTTCTTCAAACATTGCATGGAAACGTTTTTGGAACGAACCAGACCCGCCTCAAGCATGGCAAAACCTGCCGCCATAAACATGACAAGAAAGCCGCCAATCAGGAAAAGCATCGTGTTGAATACAAATGCTGTTTCTGCCTTGACACTTTCCAGTGTGGCCTCTTGAGCCATTGATGCATCTGAGATAACTGCACCTGCAGCAAATGCCGATCCCAGAATTAGAAGTTTATATTTTAACATGGTATTTATCCTGTAATTTTTTGAAAAGCTTAAAGTGCTTCCGGTCCGGTTTCTCCGGTACGAATGCGCATTGCATGCTTGAGGTCATAGACGAATATTTTTCCATCACCGATTTGTTCTGTCCGCGCTGCATTGGCGATTGCTTCAACTGCTGCGTCTGTGACACCTTCATCCACTGCCAATTCAATTTTTATTTTTGGCAGAAAGTTGATTGCATATTCTGTACCGCGGTAAATTTCCGTATGACCTTTTTGGCGCCCATACCCCTTTACCTCTGTCACTGTAAGACCCTCTGCACCAACTTCACTTAGTGCCTTGCGGACCTCATCCAGCTTGAACGGCTTTATGATTGCCATGATGATATTCATCTTATTTCCTTCAGCTTGGTTAGAAGTTCAAATTCGGGGCTAGCAGATTATTCACATAGCACCCGATAACTAGAACTAGGCTTTGACAGTGTGCCTTGTCTGCTGTTAGTTTCAGTCAAGGGTGGTGCAAAAAATGCACCACTCTTTATTTTTCTTGCTGGAGAATGATTCATGAGGCATTTGCTTCCCTATAAATATATTGAAGAAATTGCCAAGGCAGGCTCAATTCGCAAAGCAGCAGAATCGCTTGCAATAACGCCCTCAGCCTTAAACCGCAGACTTTTGACAATCGAGGATGAGCTAGGTGTGCAAATTTTTGAACGTCTGGCCGTGGGTGTTCGTCTAAATACGGCAGGTGAAATTCTACTGGAACACATCAGAAACCAGATGTCAGACATGGCAAGGGTACAATCTCAAATCGCGGATTTGTCGGGTCAACGGCGAGGTAATGTTTCTATAGCTGCAAGTCCCGAATTATTAGGTTCTTTTTTGGCCAGCGAAGTGCGAAAGTATCAATCAGAATTTCCAGGGGTTACTTTCAAGGTTCAGCAGAAATTTCGTGGTGATGTTGAAAGGGCTCTTATTGAGCATGATGCAGATATTGGTATTGTCTATGAGCCCGTGAAGCTTGCTGATTTTCAGACCATCTACAATATTGTCCAGCCGGTATACTGCATTATGGATCAGTCTCATCCATTGGCGAAAAAACAAAAGTTGCGCCTATATGAATGCGCGGAGTATCCGTTAATCCTGACAGAACGAAGCTGGGGAGTGCGCAACCTGCTGGAACAATCTGCCATACGCCTTGGCATTAACCTAAGGGCGGTTATTCAAACTGATGCAAGGGGCTTTCTTATAAATTATGAACGAGAGAATGATCAATTGTCATTTGATATTCAAATTAATATTCCTGACAATCTGGAAGAACGCGGCATGGTGGCAGTACCGATTAATCCACTTGATGTGCCAGAAGGGTTTATTTTTGTCGGGCATCTCAAGGGGCGAACAATCCCTGTTGCCTCTGCAAGATTTCTGGAGCAGGTAACCACTGAAATGGCAGGAAGGTTTGGATGAGCCAAAATCACTCCCTTAAGCAACTCGACCAATCTGTCCAATAGGCGTTGATGGGACACAAAATTTGATCTAATAACATAAAGCAATTGACATATAATAAAAACCTAATAGTGATGACTGAATTAATTTATCTAAGCGTAGTAGAAGAATGAGTATTGATATGAATACAAAAAATAATGACAATGAAAAAGGCTATTGGAATAACTATTACGCTGTTAAAGATGTACCATTATTGCCATCGCAGTTTGCGGTATTTGTCGCTAATGAAATAACACCAACTGTTGTGGTTGATATCGGCTGCGGCAACGGTCGCGATAGCTTATTTTTTGCAAGAAGAAGGTTGCCCGTTATTGGCATTGATGCAAGTCAGAGTGCTGTAGATAGTTGCATAGCTAAAGCCATGGAGGAGTACCTCCATGATACATCATTTGTTTGTTCAAATATTTCGGATCCTAAACTCAATGATGTTATCATTGAAAAAATTAAAGGATACGAAAGAGGTATTCTATTATATTCACGGTTTTTCCTACATGCTGTTGATGAGTCTGCACAAGAAAAGTTATTTACTCTCGCATCTAAAATTCTGTCCCAGTATGGTGGATGTTTAGCGCTTGAATTTAGGACACCAGAAGATAAAGAGCGTATAAAGGTCACAGACAAGCATTATCGTCGCTATATAGGAATGCAAGAAGCTATTGATAGTGCAAAAGAACACTCTTTGGTAGCAACATACCAGGTTCAAGGATTGGGTATGGCAAAATACAAATCTGATGATGCGCATGTGGCTCGTATATTATTTTCATATTCAGAAACTTGATTATTTGCGGTAATGATCACTAAATCCGCTCGAGTCAGGCTTAACTAAAATGTGAACCCAATTCATATTATTGATCTACTTTAACAAATCAGCTTCAATACGTTCATTGATGGAGGTTTTGATGGCAAGGTTTGATTTATCTGATGAAGAATGGGCTATAATTGAGCCTTTACTACCTGTTCAAGGGCGTGGTGATGATCGCAAAGTTCTCAATGGTATCTTCTATATTTTGAGAACTGGTACGCCTTGGTGTGACCTGCCAGAGCGATATGGCCCTCGCACCACGGTTTATAATCAATACGTATCCCTTTCTGCATTTGCTTCGCAATTGCCTGCCGGGCAATGGATGGGGTAGAAAAGGTGTTTGGAAATCAGTCTTTGATGCCTTGGCAGAGGAAATCAAAGATAGTCTGATTTTCATTGATGGTTCAATTGTGAAGGCACACCGCACAGCGGCTGGGTCAATAAGGGGAAGGGGAATTGGCAGAATGTATTGGACGCTTCTCGACGATGCTTCGCTTGTCTGCATTGGTTCACGCGGGGGTCGCACAAGTAAGGTTCACACGGCTGTAGATGAGTATGGCAGGTCACTAAGATTGGTTATTTCAGGCGGTAATGTACACGATAGTCAGATGCTGGATCAATTGAGTCCATACCATAATACGACCCAGTACTTAATGTAGTGGGAAACTATGTCAATAAAGTCAGAAACTAATTGTAGCTTAAAGACTTTGCGATGTATATTAAGAGAGAACTGCGCCTAAAATATTAAATTATGCATTTATTATTATACTTTAAAAGTTAGTCTCAAACATGATTAAATCAAAATTAGAACAAAATACCAATAGAGTAATTTCTGGTTACGTTAGTACAAAAGATCTTTCAAAAAGATATATTGAAATATACTTTGAAGACACTTTTTTGCGTCGAGTACCCGCCCATTTAAATAGAAAATTTAATGTAATAGATTCTGATATACTTGGTTTTTGGTTTGCAATTCACCCATCTTTAGTAAAGTTGATTCCTGAAAATACAATTCTAAAAGTTAAGGATGCTGATGGTAGGCCTTTGCCCATAGCAAAAACTGCGTTAATATCTCCAATAGGGTCTGCTACTGACGAAGGAGCGGCATTATTGGAATTGCTTGCTAAAGGGCATTTAGTGGATAAATGGGGCGCGCTAAAGATTCCATTTTCTGCTGAATCCGAAAAACGAGAAAGGTACGCTGAAGAAATGCGGCGTACCATAGATTTTTTTGATCGCCGAGGATTAGTTGCGTTTCCACATTATGGAACATTATTAGGTTTAGTACGTGAAGGGAAGTTTATTGATCATGATGATGACGTAGATCTCTCTATCGCAATATATGATAGTAGCCTAATTAAAATCGTAGACAAATACTATGACATTGTTGAAAGTCTGATAGACGAAGGTCATAGGGTTGACCTTATCGAAACAGGACAAATTCATTTCAGAGAAAAAGGTTCTACTGGCCCTTTATTGGATATTTTTTTAACATGGGGAACAAATGAATTTGAATTTAATACTTACTTTGGTGTAGTCGGTAATTTGTCCTCCCCACTATCTTTTAAAGATGCGGAACTTGAAGGACAAAAAGTTAAAATACCGACATTGGCAGAAGAAGTTGTTGAACTTACTTTTGGCCCAAATTGGAAAACTCCAGATTCTAGTTTTGTTTGGCAGGGGCAAGCACATTTAACTGAAGTAATGACCAAAATTAAAAAAATAGGTCGGCCAAGACTAGACAGCATTATTGAGCGATTAAAAGTAGCCAACTAAACTTAGGTCATGTTGACAAACTGGATTACCAAAAGCCCGCGAATATGATTCAAGATAGCTTTTGCGGAGGCTATAATGGCTCGCTTGTTAATTGCAGATACAGAATGGGCTTTCTTTGAGCCTTTTTTGACAGGTGTACGTGGTCGTGGTGGTCGTCCCGCTACAAATCATCGTTTAATTTTGCATGCAGTATTCTGGATAGCGCGAACAGGCTCACCTTGGCGGGATTTGCCGGAAGAATTTGGCAAGTGGTTAAGTGTTTATCGACAGTTTAGGCGATGGACACTTGCAGGTCTTTGGGAGCTGATCCTTGATGCTCTTAATGATAGTGGTCAGATGCCTGATCAAGTTCAAATGATTGACAGTACCGTCATCCGCGCTCACCACTTGGCAGCGGGAGCAAAAGCCTTCTCGACGTTGCAAGGTAAGCGTCCGATGAGAAGTTGATCTGTTATTTTTTTGGTCTTCGCATGTTTGCCAGACGGTTCATCTGGATTTTGATTATCTCCGATTCGATGTCTTCGCGGTTAAATGGGCCATCATTCCAATCGATAAGGTTCTCATATTCCTCGTGGCTTGGGTCGCTGATTGCTTCAAGGAATATTTCAAAGCCTGGTGTTCCCCCTACATCTTCTGGCGGCGTGCGCCATTGACCATCAATGAAGACAGGCAAACGGGAACCTGATGGCATATTGAACAGATCAAGTATTTCGATATGATGCTCCCAGTTATCACCCATGTCATAGGTGTAGATGAACTCAGTAACCTTACTGTTACGCAATTTCGTCAATCGGGTGGTCTTGGCATTGTAGATTTTGTCACCCCCAAAGTCCTCTTCAAACGGAATGCCATATCGTTTGCCATCAAAGTCGAACTCCCATAAATGGCAGTTGAACCACAGGAATGCGACTTGGATGGTGTCGTGCAGGGCCCTAAAGGTCATGGATAATGGCACTTCGACTTCACGCCATGGTGCCGGGTCAAGATCAAGCAATGTAATCCGCAGTCGTGCGGCATCGGGTGTCATTACCTTACTCATTATCACTCCTCATCTATCATATTCCACGGCATAAGTTCACCGATTGCATTGATTTTGTGATCTGCGACACGGCTTAGGACATCTGTGAGCCAAGCTTGGGGATCGACATCATTCATTCGGGCGGTTTCAATCAGGGTGTATGCGATTGCAGCAGCTTTTCCATCTATCGATGATCCCATGAATAGATGATTCTTGCGTCCCAAGGCAATGGGTCTGATTGAGTGTTAGCATATATTGTTGTCCAGTTCCATCTGGCCGTTTTCCAGATAGGCTCTTGATTTTGGCATACGGTTGAGCGCATACTGGATGACCTCGGCCAATCTGGACTTTCCCGATATCTTCGGCAATTGCTGTCCCAGCCATTCTTGCAAATCATCGAAGACCGGTTTTGCTTTTTCCTGACGCAGGGCAACGCGTTCATCAGCTGGCTTGTAGCAGACTTCCTTTTCTACCGAGTAAAGTATGGCAATTTGCTTGACTGCCTCTGCGGCAATGGTAGACCCTTGCGCTTCGTAAACATCCACAAACTTGCGCCGTACATGAACCACACAAGCCTGCTCGCTGGCTTTATCCGGTCCGAATAATCCATTGAAGCCTGCATACCCGTCTGCATGTATAAAGCCGGTATAGCCAGACAGATGATTGCACGGGTGCTCACCCTTGCGATCCTCACTGAACTGGTACCATGCACACGGTGAAGCCGGTCCGCACCAAGGGCGTTCATCCCTGACATAGCTCCATAATCGGGCTGTTTTTGATTTACCTGTCTTTCCCTTGGTTTGCATCTTCACCGGAGTATCATCAGCAAAAAGTGCAGGCCCGGAGCGTACCAGCTTGCCGATATGATTAGCCAGAGGTTCCAGCAAGGCTGTTGAACGCCCAACCCAATCCGTCAGTGTGGAACGGTGAAGATCAACCTTCTCACGGGCATAAATCTCAGATTGCCGGTAAAGAGGAAGATGATCAGCATACTTCGAGACTAATACATGCGCCAATAATCCCGGTCCGGGACGACCTCGCTCAATCGGACGACTGGGTAGTTGAGCCTGTGTAATTACTTCACAACACGTACAGGCCATGCGGGGACGGATAATCCGGCGTACAATGAAACGACCCGGAATATATTCCAACTCTTCTGTCACATCTTCACCCAGTTTCCTGAGGGAACCGCCACAATCCTCGCACTTATCACCTGCTAAAAGCACCTCATCTTGCCGGTCCAGATGATCCGGCAAGGGCGTGCGACTGTGGTTGCGTTTTGCAGCATTTACATCGTCATTTGTATCAGGGGAAGTCTTTTGAACCTCTGCCGCATTGCCAACTTCTTCATCTTCCTCAAAAGCCAACGCCAGTTGGTCAAGGCTTTCGCCTTTCGGTCCAAACCGCGCCTTGTTGTGTGCAGACAATTGAGCTTTCAGTTTCTCAATCAAAAGTGCCTGCGACTTGACTTCGTTTGCCAGAAGTTCCGTCACATGACGAAGTTCAGCAGGGTCCTCAGGCAGCGATTCAAATCTATCCAGCATGAATAAACTTATACCGGATCAGCCATACCAAGGGAATCCAAAACAACTAAAAAACCGGAAATTATCCGTCTGTGTGATGTGGCTATCCCGCCTGCAATGGACGCCATGTCTCCTTCACCATCCGCCAGTCAATCCCCTCAAGCAGCATCGATAATTGGGAGGCTGATAAAAACACCTTGCCATTCTTTGCAGCGGGCCAGACAAATTTGCCATTCTCAAGACGCTTGGAGAACAGGCATGCGCCCTGACTGTCCCACCAGATTATTTTGAGAAGATCGCCCCGCCGCCCACGGAATACAAACAAATGTCCGCTGAACGGATCACCCTTTAGACTATCCTCAACCTGGGCTACCAATGTATTGAACCCACGGCGCATATCCGTCACACTGGCACAAAGCCACACCCGCGTATTGGAAGGAACATGGATCAAGCCATCAATTCCTTCACCAGACCAATAACCGTATCAAGTTCCGTATTATCTTCAACCAAAATACGCCGACCATCCGACAACGTGATATCAATACGGCTGGCTGATATGACCTGTCCCCCAACTTTCGAAATGCAAGAACCAGCCAAATCAGCATCACACGTAGCAGATATACCAAGTTCGTGAACCTCAATCGGCAAAAATATATCCCCGGCTTTGCCTTCGCCTTCAGCTACTTCCTGAGCAAAACGCGGCTCCCTCAACCATTTAAAGATCATGTTCGTATTCAGCGCATAACGCAAAGCAACCTGCGCAACCGAAACTCCAGGGGCACGCGTTTGCTCGCAGATCAAACGCTT
>CALFBM010000146.1 GCA_937951645.1 uncultured Rhizobiaceae group bacterium | reverse complement strand
TGCAGGCAAACCAACACCGGTGGCTTCAAATCCACCATCAACTGCCAGCGTTTGCCCAGTAATGTAACTTGCCTGCTGTGAACAAAGAAAGAAAATTGCATTAGCAATTTCATCTTCATTGCCATAGCGATTTAAAGGTATTGCATCGTGATAAGCGTCGATAATATCCTGAGTGTGAACAGCCATGGCAAGTTTGGTGCGCACTGGTCCTGGACAAATAGCATTTACACGAATTCCAAATTCACCCAGCTCTACTGCCTGTTGCATGGTTAACTGGATAACGGCAGCTTTGGAAGTACCGTAAGCCGTACGAAGTGTTGAACCTCGCAAACCTGATATTGAAGCAATATTGACGATTGCGCCGCCTTTTATTTTTAACAAGCGGATTGCTTCCTGCGTTACCAGAAACGTTCCGTCCAGATTTGTTTCCATAACAGCTCGCCAGCGCTCAAAAGTTGTTTCTTCTATAGAGCCAAAATCTGCAACGCCTGCATTATTAACCACAACGTCCAATTGACTAAAGTTCTCATCAACTGCTGACATGAAGGTTTTAACATCATCTTGTTTGGAAATGTCAGCTGTAATGGCAAAGGCATTGACAAGCGGTTTGGAGACTTTTCGAAGTTCATCGCCATCCCAATCAACCATAACCACTTTCCAACCTTCTTCCAGAAAACGGTTTGTGGTTGCCAGGCCGATACCGCGCGCAGCACCTGTTACAAGTGCAAGTTTACTCACTTCAAGCACTCCCATAAAATATAATAACCTTGTGGCTCTTTGTCAGCTTCAAAATATATGTCCGTTGTCTTGGAATGAATACGTAAAATACGTGCCGCTTCAAGCTCTTTTTCTGTTTTCTCAAAACCCCCAGAAATCCAGATATCCTTGTGAACAGTGGCGGCAAAGAAACTGCCCTTTTTTAAAAGCCTGAGTATTTCAGGCAGGCAATCTGCTCCCACATGCGCATGGGTAAAAAGTCCCGTGCAAATGGCAGCATCATATGTATCGGTTTCCAATTGAAGGGGATTGTTTAAATCAGCCTGAATACATTTTTTGTAGACCCAGCTTCCACCGTGTTCGCGAGCTCTTGCAACATCAAGCATGGCAGTTGAATAATCCAGCGCATCAATATTTGTAAACCCAAGTTCTGCAAGGTTTTGACCTGCCAGCCCCGTACCCGCACCTATATCCAATATTTGCAAGTCTTTTTCTGTCAGAATGCTGGAAAGTAATTTGGCAGTCCTTTGGGGAGTCAGGTATGATAAACCGTCAAGCATGGTATTATCATAAGTTTTAGCCCAGTCTTTATAAAGACCTTTGGTTTCCGCTTCATTTGAGAGTGCATAAGCGCGCGCTAATAGTTCTTTACTTGAATTTGATTTTTTAATCATGCCACCCTCCATACTTACTATTGCCGCAAATAATTTTCAGTGCAATCATAACCCACCTTTTAAGGAGATTTTTATGGGCACTTCAATTGACTATTATTTTACCTGTGTTTCCCCCTTTGCCTATCTCGGACACAAGAAGATGATGCAAATTGCCGGAACACATGGCAAGTCGGTTAACTTTAAGCCTTTTGATATTTTTGGTGTTTGGAAACAATCTGGTGCCCAGCCTCCTGCTGAACGCCCACCTGTACGCCAGCGTTATCGCAAAATAGAAATACAGCGGGCAGCCATAATGCGCGACACTTGCATGAACCCTTCTCCTGAGTTCTTTCCAACCAACCCTGTGGCAGCTGATCTATGTATTACAGCACTTACAAATGATGGCAAGGATGCCTCACATTTCACTTTGGAAGTAGGCCGAGCTGTTTGGGAGCGTAATCTTCAAGTCGCTGATGAAACTATTCTATCATCGCTTCTTTCAGAATGTGGCCATGATGCAGAAGCTATCATTGAACTCTCCAAAACAGATAATATTGCTCAATTGCGTGAAAAGAATACGCAAGACGCAATTGCTGCAGACGCGATTGGAGCGCCTGCCTATGTCTATGATGGTGAAGTATTTTGGGGGCAAGACAGACTGGAATATCTGGAACAAATGATTACCTCGGGAAGGCCTGCGTTTTCATCCGATGTCTAAAATACAGACTTTCGCTGAAAAACTGGACAATAGATACTTAGTGTATTAAACAGGAAATTATTCCTTTTTGAGGTATACTGATGGATATGCTTACCCACAAACAAATATGGGATGCGATTGATGAACTCGCCAGTCGTGTAAGCATGTCTGCATCTGGTTTGGCACGTAATTCAGGCTTGGATCCTACAAGCTTCAATCCTTCAAAACGCTTTACAAATGAAGGACGCGAACGTTGGCCTTCTACGGAATCGATCGCAAAAATCCTTAAAGCTACGGGAACCTCTGTTTCTGAATTTATGGATTTGGTTGCACTCGACAGCAAGAAGAGCAGCTATCCATCAGGGCTTTATACACAAACAGCGGCGCAAAATTCCGTACCTTTGATTGGATTTGCCCAAGCAGGTGTTGGTGGTTTTTTTGACGATGGTGGTTTTCCTGTTGGTCAGGGTTGGGAAGAAATCTCTCCACCGACAGGCGCCAGTGAAAGCGCCTATGCCTTGAAAGTATCAGGGGATTCCATGATGCCGCTTTACCGAGAAGGCGACATCATCATTGTTGATCCAACAGCGCAAGTGAGAAAAGGGGATCGTGTTGTTGCCAAGACTCGTGAGGGAGAAGTACTGGCAAAGACACTCGAGCGCAGAACTTCCAACATCGTCGAATTACAATCAATTAATCCTGAGCATGACACCTTGAAGTTCAGCCCTGATGAACTTGAATGGGTTGCCCGCATTGTTTGGGCCAGTCAATAAAGCCTGTCATAATTTAATAGCCACATTTTTGGTTTGCACATAATTCCAGAGTGCTTCACTTACCTTTTCACGTCCATAGCCGGATCTGCCATAACCACCAAAGAAACAAACACGAAAAGAAATGCCGTTACAAACTATTTAAGAAACCCCAAAGCCATGCAATATTCTGACTGTTGAACTTCAAACAGCGAGCCAAACAGTATGAACAATATTCCAGCAACCATGAAAGCAATTGTCTTGAAAGGCCATGGCGACTTAGAAGCCAATGAATATCATGAGGCTTGGCCAATACCACAGATTGAAAACCCGGATGAAGTGCTGATCAAGGTTCATGCCTGCGGCATGAATAACACTGATGTTAATACACGCACTGGATGGTATTCAAAAGCTGTATCAGAGGCGACAACGGGTGGAGCTTATGAAGCGATAGATACTGAAGACCCAAGCTGGGGCGGTGCACCAATTACCTTTCCACGTATTCAAGGCGCTGATATTGTTGGCACTGTGGTTGCTGTTGGTGATAATGGTAACGAGAAGATCATTGGCAAGCGTGTGATGGCAGATTGCTGGTTGCGTGATTGGGATAATCCTGAGAATAAAAACTCAACCGGGTATTTTGGCTCCGAATGCGATGGCGGCTTTGCGCAATATACAAAAGCAAATCGCCATAATATTCAGGTTGTGAATTCAAATCTTTCAGATGCCGAGCTTGCAACATTTTCCTGTTCATACACAACAGCAGAAAATCTGCTTAACCGTGTTGGTTGCAAGGCAGGTGATACGGTTCTCATTACAGGTGCGTCTGGCGGTGTGGGGTCTGCGCTCATTCAACTTGCAAAACGTCGCGGAGCAAAAACCATCGCCATGGCGAGCGAAGCCAAACACGCCGATGTTGCAAAGCTTGAACCAACTGCCATTTTGCCGCGTGCGCCTCAAAACCTGGCCAAAGCCCTGCAAGAAGCCATCGGTCAAGATACAGTCAGCATTGTTGCTGATATTGCAGGTGGTGATTATTTTCCGACCCTGCTTGATGTACTTGAACGCGGCGGCCGTTATGGCACATCCGGCGCAATTGCAGGACCCATCGTAGAACTTGATTTACGCACGCTTTATCTCAAAGACCTGACATTTCATGGCTGCACAATTACCACGACGAATGTCTTTCCTGATTTGATAGGATACATCGAAAGAGGCGAAGTAAAACCTGCCCTTGCCGCAACTTATCCACTTGAGAAATTTAATGAAGGACAACAAGCCTTTATTGATAAAAAGCATACTGGCAATATTGTTGTGACATTGGACTAGAGCCATGAAAGAGCTCTTTGACAAAACATTGGCAGAAGTCATAAAACTGCATCAAAGCACTAAAATTGTTCGCGAGTTTGCCGATTTCCCTGATGATTTTGAATGGCAAGAATTGCCTCGACACCAAATTTCCGGTGCCAGGCTTATGGCACAAGATAAGTCACTTGAGACAGACACATATCAATCCTTGCGGGATACTTTCATTGCACTTTGGCAGGAAGCCAATTGGCGTGAGACCTATCGTGATACAAATATTGGTGAAGACTTCTTGTCTCGCTTTGCTTGCTATGAATTCTTTGGCCATGAAGGACATTTCCATACCAAAAAGATGAGAGGTTTCTTACTCTATTCAAATGCCAATCTTTATTACCCCTGGCATCATCATCCTGCAGAAGAGCTTTACTTCATCATCGCGGGCGAAGCGAGTTTTGCAACTGAAGGCAATGAACCTAAATTGCTCAAACCCGGTGATACGGTTTTTCATGCCGGCAACCAGCCTCATAATATGCAGACGCATGACAAAGGCGTTTTAGCCTATGTTCTTTGGCGCAATGAATTTAACATCGCGCCTGTTTTGACTGATCGACTGAACTAATCTTGTGCCAACTCACCGGCAAGACCTGCATCAATCATCTTGATGGTTCTACCAATGCCGTAAAGCGCCACAAAAGAACCAAACCTTGGGCCCTGATCCTGGCCTAACAGGATTTGGTATAAAGCCTGAAACCATTCGCGCAGGTTTTCAAAACCAGCTTCCTTGCCCACTGTGAATACTTCTGTCTGGATGCTTTCTGCATCTGCTGATTTATCCAATGCGGAGAGTTTGCCTCTAAGGTTTTCCAGTGCTATTCGCTCTGCGTCCGTTGGCGTACGGAAAGATTTATGTGGCTTTACGAAATCTTCAAAATATCTGATGGCGTAGCCCACCAAATCATCCAGCATTGGATGGGTTTGCGGTGTCACGCCTTCAGCATATTGAGAAATAAAACCCCAAAGCGTTTCTTTGTCCGATGCATTTGCTGCACTTACCAAATTAAGTAACATTGCGTAATTGATTGGCATGGTCATTTCTGGCGGATTACCATTATGAATGTGCCAGACAGGATTGTTTAACTGCGCTTTTTTATCCTGCGTTGGATAGGCTGCCAAATGCTGAAAATATTCATCGACATTTTTCGGAATCACATCAAAGAACAAACGCTTTGCCGTCTTTGGCTTTTGATACATGAAGAATGAAAGACTCTCGGTTGGCGCATAGGAAAGCCATTCATCAATTGTCAGGCCATTACCTTTGGTCTTGGAAATTTTCTCACCCTTATCATCCAGAAATAATTCATAGATGAAATGTTCTGGCGGGCGTTGTCCCAGAATACGGCAAATGCGGTCATATATAGGTGAGTTAATATGATGATCTTTGCCATACATTTCATAATCAATGCCAAGTGCGGCCCAACGCATGCCGAAATCCGGTTTCCACTGCATCTTCACCTGACCGCCGGTGACAGAAATAGTTATTTCTTCACCTTCTTCATCATCAAAGGTTATTGTGCCAGCTTCTGCATCTACTGATTTCATGGGCACGTAAAGTACACGACCTGTCTTTGGAGAGATTGGCAGAAACGGGCTATAGGTTGCCTGGCGTTCTTCGCCCAAAGTTGGCAACATTACATCCATAATGGCCTGGTAATTTTTCAACGCCAGTTTTAACACCTCATCAAACTTGCCAGACTCGTAATATTCTGTTGCACTTTTAAACTCGTATTCGAAGCCGAAACGATCCAGGAAATTACGCAAGTGTGCGTTATTATGATGACCAAAGCTTTCATGGCAGCTATCAAATGGATTGGGTACTTTTGTAAGCGGTAAACCAAGGGCGCCTTCAAGCAGTTTCTGATTAGGCGCATTACCAGGGACTTTTCGCATACCGTCCATGTCATCTGAAAATGAGATAAGCTTTGTATCAACTTTATTGTCCGTCAGCGCGCGAAAGGCATTCATCACCATGGATGTTCTGGCAACCTCGCCAAAGGTACCAATATGCGGCAAACCTGATGGACCGTAACCTGTCTCAAACAGCACCGTTTCCGGATAGCCATTTTTCTCGTGGCGTTTGGCAACCTTGCGTGCTTCTTCAAAAGGCCAGGCTTTGGAGGATTGTGCTGCTTCTTGCGTATCAGACGTCATAATGTGTTTGCCTTAAAGGGAGATATTTCTGGTTTGTTATAGCATCTAATAAGAATTTCCAAGCGGGTTGCGCAAGGCATTTTCTATGCTTACTTTCTTTAAAGGAAAATCGATTCAAAAGAAGGCAAGAATTATGGCTAAAATAACGCCCCATCAAGCACTTGTGCATGTTATGGTTACCATGTCGGCTGCAGATACCAGCATGACAGACAAGGAGCTTTCCAAGATTGGAAATATTATCCAATCCCTACCTATCTTTAATGGATACGATGAGGATCAACTAATCGAAGACGCGACGGATTGCAGAAAAATTCTTCAAAATGAAAATGGTCTCGCAACCATCATCAAAAACACACGAGACATCTTGCCTGATGAATTACATGAAACTGCTTATGCTCTTGCCGTTGAAGTGGCTGCTGCTGACCTCTTTGTAGAACAAGAAGAGCTACGGTTATTACAGATTTTCAGACAGGACTTAAACATAGATAAACTGATTTGTTCTGCAATAGAACGTGGTGCAAGAGCGCGACACAGGGAGCTTTAATGATAGTAAACTATAATGTGAATTGCCTTTTCCCGGGCAAGTTCTAAATCTTGGATATGTTTGAATTTACAGAACCGCAAATCCGACTTGGCATATTCATTGGGCTTTTTGTACTTTTGGCCATGATGGAATTTTTGGCACCTCGCCGTGAATTAGAGCATGTCAAAGCCAAACGCTGGCTTACCAATTGGGCGATTGTCATTATCGACTCATTCGTTTTGCGTTTGATTTTTACAGGTGCAGCAGTAGGCGTTGCCATATGGGCTGAAGCAAATGGTTATGGCCTTTTCAATATATTTGAAGCTCCTAAAATCATCAGTGTTATTGCATGCTTTATAGTACTCGATTTTGCCATTTGGTTTTCACACCTTGCATCTCACAAAGTCCCGGTGCTTTGGGCTGTTCACCGTATGCATCATTCTGATGTGGACATTGATGTCTCAACCGCTATCCGGTTTCACCCAATTGAAATTGTTCTTTCGATGCTTTGGAAAATGGTTATTGTCATAGCACTTGGTGCACCTGCTGTTTCTGTTTTAATATTTGAAATTGTACTCAATGGTGCTGCAATGTTTAATCACTCAAACGTAAAACTGCCACTTGGAGTAGATCGTTTATTACGATTAATTATCGTGACCCCAGACATGCACCGTGTTCATCATTCCATTGTTCATAATGAAACCGATTCAAACTATGGATTTAATTTGGCTATCTGGGATCGGTTATTTGGAACCTATATTGATCAGCCAGCAGCAGGCCATAAGGACATGAAGATTGGTCTGGGTGAATGGCAAGATGAGCGGCCAACGAACTTGTTATGGTCGTTGAAGGTTCCATTTATCAAACAGCGCTAACCCCATCAATAAAGCCCCAACGGAAAATACCTTAGATATAATTCAGCAAATTTCCCATTTTGGCTTATTTCCTTCAAGGCATAATTCATGGCATGCACAAGTTCAGGGTTTTCCTTTGATAAGGCAATTGATAAACCATTTCCGAAATAGTGGTTTGACTGGAAGGCCTCATCTAGGAAAACACAGCAATCTTTTGAAGCTGTTGAGCTTAACCAGAAAGAAAGCGATAACGCGTCAGAGAAAACCGCTTCCACCTCTCCTTTTTGAAGAGCTGCAAAGGCTGCCTCTTTTGTAGCGTAAACTTCAGCGGTTCGGTTGGCAAAGATTTTGGCAAAATAGGCTTCATGCGCTGTATCTTTTACCACACCTGTTTTCTTCTTGAAAATCGCATCATAAACAGGCGGAACCAAGCCGCTGTTCTTGCGTGTTATGAAACGACCTGGAATGTGTAAATAGGTTCTGGAAAAATCCAGAGTCTTTCTTTGTTCTTTTGTTATAGCGAGCCCTGCAATAATTGCTTCACCCTCGCCTTTTTCCATGGCTGGTTGCAATTCATCCCAAGGTAAAGCTTGAATCTGACAACGGTTTAAAACGCCAAGCTCACCACAAATGGCACGAGCCAGATCAATATGAAATCCACTCAAACGCTTTTTCCTGTCAATGAAATTAAACGGTGGAAAGTCAGTCGTCGTTAAAAAACGCATTCTTGGAAGTGTGGATAATTCCGGTTTTATGAAGCGTTCGTTTTTGTCCCAAAAATTTGGAATCTTAACACTTTGCGCAAACACAAGATTAATTGAGCTTAGAATAAATAATGCAAATAAAGCTATTTTAATTGGTTTTTTTATATTCATTAATATTAGTATCCAAGATTAAATATATTTATTTAAATATACTTTTGTATGATGCTGTGGGGGCAGCTCTTTTGGGTAGGCATTTATTAAAAAAAGAAACTGATCTTGATTTAAATCAAATAAACAATTCTGCAAGTCCATCAGGATTTGTAGAAAACTTTATCTCAAACTCTACATCTTACTCCAAAACAAGACTGCCCGCTGAGTTATTAATACTCAACCGATACGGTGTTGGCTATCCATATTTGAAAGCAGCATGGAAACTTTCTCAACAACATCAAATTGCTCCATATGAAATTCTTATTAAAGCAAAAGTAATATCCCTGGAAACCTGGCTTGATGCACAAGACCATTTATCAGATGAGAGAGAAAGAGTAATTGGTAAAAGAAGACAAGAGATACTTCTTCTTAATCAATCCATTTCCAATTTAAGCGATAACTTGCCCCATTATTCAGCCAAGCAAACGTTTACAGGCTGGCAGATTATTTTTATCGGGTTTTTTGTAATTTCCACAAGTTGGTTTCTTTATATCAATTATCAAAATGCAATTCTTGCCATCTTCATGGTTTTAACCTTTTTCTATATGGCCAGTATTTTTTTGCGCGGCCTGCTACTTGCAAGTTTTCAACCGGCAATTTCTCCAACAAAAGACCTGCTTGCAAGAAAAGATGAAGACCTGCCAATATATTCTGTCTTGGTAGCGCTTTATAAAGAAGCAAACCAAATAGATGCCTTGACTCAAAACTTGTGGCAACTGGACTGGCCCAAAGACAAACTCGATATAAAATTGATTTGTGAAGCAGATGATTGCGAGACAATAGAAGCTATAGTAGATGCAAAGCTTCCGTCCTGTTTTGAGCTGGTTCAAGTCTTGCCAACAAACCCCAGAACAAAACCAAAAGCACTCAATTATGCGCTCCCACTTTGTAAGGGAGAGTATCTGGTTTTATATGATGCAGAAGACCACCCATCATCTGGCCAATTACGAGAAGCCTTTTTGAAATTTAGCAGCGAAGATGAAAAACTGGCCTGTCTGCAAGCACCACTTCATATTCATAATCATAAGCAAAACTGGCTATCTGCAATGTTTGCGATTGAGTATGTCACCTTGTTTAACGGAATTTTACCTGTTTTAGCCAAGTGGCATGTCCCCATTCCATTGGGCGGCACATCCAACCACTTTAACGGTGTTATGTATCAAAAGCAGGAAACTTTTCAAACCACCTCAATCGAGGTTCATTATGAATAGTTTCAAATCCGCAACAGGAAAACTAAACCTTTTGTATCAAAAATTAGATGATAACATTTTAATTACGGTGCGAAGAAAAACTCGCGCTATTCAAATTACTAATTTTATGCAATGTAAATCGACATGGCAAAGAAGGCAGCAAAAATTATCGATAGAATGGTTGACCGCTTGGGTTACTGGTACGGGGGGTATTTACTCTTGAGTGCCTTTTTCACTTGGTTATTAGCTAAGCTACCAATATTAAATTCTTTAACTTGGCCAGCGTATATTCTAATTGGTATTGCACTAGCACTTATAACGGTATTGACGGTTACAGCTTCCTTGGCACTATTCAGAATATTTAAACCAATTTCAAAAATCCAAACAATTGATGACTCTAAATCTTTATTGATATCCAATCGGGCTCATGATGAACAAAGCAGTACAAGTTTGATAACTACAGCAAAAAAAGATGTAACTGTAGTTGATGATCTTGAAACATCACCCCCTACAGCAACGGATGCGTTGCAGGTGATTGATGAAAGATTAGAGCAGCTTGAAAATCATAAAATTCAGGCCGTAAACTCAAGAATAGATACTTTAAAAGATATGATGGCAATCAATATGGGGGCTATGGCAGAAATGCACGATGCCCAAGCTGAATTGCAGTTTTTCGAGCCGTTAACGCACGAAATTAAACTAGACGCCGATAACCTTTCTAAATTACCATTATCTAAATCATGGCATGAAGACTTTGATAAGTGGGAAAAAAAATTAAAGCATTGGGTAACGTTTCCAGAAAAATACCATCCTGATAAATTCGATTATTCACTTGCTTTTGATCATAATTTATTAAAATCAGAGCATTGGTCAAAGCAAGTGAATGCAATAAAAAATTCAGATGATTCATTAGCTTATAAAAAATTTCGCATTCTTCTTAGATATTTTGAAGATAATGAGGAAAAAGCTAATTCAATTATAAGGTATAAAGCTTGGAATACATTTAGTGGGCAAGGCGTATCAACTAAATATGTCAATAGGTTCAAGTACTAAAGCCTAATTTCTCGCTCTCCAATAGCTTCCATACATTGAAGCATAAAGGCTGCTGTAAATTTTCCACGGCTTACTTTGTTTCTTAAATTACGTTCATCTTCTTGAACATCTATTGCCGCCAGTTTTTCAACTAGCTGTGCGTAGCTGATATTATGCTTTGCCATTTCAGCACGTAATATGCCTCTTGCTTTGGCTTCCCAATCCGTTCTTTCTGGCATTTCGTCACTCCCCGTGATGTTTGTGTCATCATACATAATGCTTTCGCACTTGACAAGATTATAATTTATCACTAATTATAGTTTATAAGCACTACAAATGATGACAAATCGGAAAGAATAATGGCTCAACACTTTTTACTATCAGCAGCGTCTCGTACTCTAAGTCTTAAAGAAATTTATAAGGCTGGTGAAGATAAGGCGTATGCGGTGTTCTGTAAAATGCGTTGGGCTGATACGAATGGCGAAGCTGTTTGCCCTAAGTGTGGTCACGACAAGTCTTATAATATCAAGTCGCGCCGTAAGTTTGAATGTAAGGCTTGCAAACATCAGTTTAGCGTTACTTCTGGAACTATCTTTGCATCGCGTAAGATGGACTTCACTGACCTTCTAGCTGCTATTTGCCTATTCGTGAACGGTTCAAAGGGTATGTCTAGCGTTCAATTCTCACGCGATCTCGATGTTCAATATAAGACTGCATGGGTTTTGGCTCATAAGCTACGTGAAGCGCTTTCAAACGAGGTTCACACTGGCGAAATTCTGGATGGTGAAGTTGAGATTGACGGTTGTTACGTTGGCGGTCACGTTCGCCCTAAGAACTTTGAAATTGACCGCGTAGACCGTCGTAAGAAAGCAAACCGCTCTAATCGCCGCCGCGTAGTTGTTGCGCTTCGTGAGCGTTTCGGTCGTACTGTACCATTCGTAACTATGTCTGAAAGCGAAGGCGTTGCACTGGCTAACGAGAATGTCTCACGCATGGCTACAATGGCGGCTGATGAGGCAAGTCATTGGGATATGCTACACGCTGGCTGGGAAGTTGACCGTATCAATCATAGCGAAGCTTATTCAGACCATGGCAAGCACACAAACTGGGTTGAAAGCTATTTCTCACGCTTGCGCCGCATGATTGCAGGTCAACACCATCATGTAAGCCCTCAATACCTTCATCAGTATGCGAACCATGCGGCTTGGCTAGAAGATAACCGTCGCAATTCAAATGGTCAGAATGCTTTTCAGATTGTAGCAAGTGCAATGCTTGCGCCAGTATCACGTAATTGGAAAGGTTATTGGCAACGTAAGGCCGTTTAATACTTTTACGAATCAATAAATAATGCTAGAAGTTTCAACCGATACTTGATTCAAGTTATTGAAAAACCAAAAAAATAACCCCCAGACCGTAACCTGAGGGCTTGTTGGCGAACCAACGATGTATGATTTATATACGTGTCAACCGTTAATAAATCAAGAATAAAAGAAAATAGAGTTAATGAGAGCATCACTATATGTGGATGGATTTAACCTCTATCACCCGCTATGCGAGTTAGGGGAAAACCATCTTAAATGGCTAAATTTATGGGCTTTGGGTGAATTAATCTGTCAGGATAGACAGCATGATTTAGTCTCTGTGACATATTGTACCGCATATCAGCAGAACTCTACCGAACAAAGAGTCCGCCACCAAAAATATATAGAGGCACTGGAATATTATGGCGTTGATTATATACTAGGCCATTACGTTAATGCACCTATGGATAATTGCTGGAACTGTGGCGTTGGCGGTGAAAAAGCAAACGAAAAACAATCTGATATAAACCTTGCACTAAGCGTATTATCTGACGCTAGCGAAGACAAGTTTGATTGGGCTTATATTATCAGTGCTGATTCAGACCAAACAGCAACGGCAAGGTTTCTAAAAGCAAAATATCCGAAAAAGAAGCTTGTTACCGTTGCGCCGCCAAATAAGAAAATATCAACCAAGATTGCTAAAATTGCAGACGGTAAAAGAAAGCTAATAAAAGACGATATAATTAAATGTGTTATGCCTCAGGTTATTTTGCGCGATGATGGGGGAACACCGATCAGGTGTCCAATAGAATACCAGCCTCCTGCTAGCGCTGTTGCAGAATAGTTAAACGCTCCAAACAACATTGCCCTTATCATCCGTAGCCTTAACGCGAACACCCACCTACAACGCGATAAGCGCCACCACTGAACTTAGGCCAATCACAAGCATGTCTTGCACGTATAAGCAGTTCAGCTATATCACGGCCTTGCACAAAGCACTGGGCAACTATCCTATCGTGGTTGGTACGTCTTGAACGACCATCACAGACCGTTCCTTCACCAACTGGTACGCATTTAACGGCCTTGCCTTTAATCGCTTGTGTGATGAATTGTGTAGCCCTTTTACCAGCGTTTGTTTTGCTTTCTGGCGCATCAATTCCACATAATCTTATGGGTTGATTGCCAATCACAAAAGTATCACCATCCCTTATATGTGTAACAGCGCCTGTTATAGATTGTGCATTTGCAACAGGCGTGAATAGAAGCGCTGCGATTAAGATACCTTTGTAGACCATAAAACATTTCCTTTTGAATCAGTCGCTTTAACAATAGTCCCTTCTGGATATTGCCTACAAGCCTTCCCCACGCGCTTTACGAGTTCCGATACAAACTTCCTATCCCTTGCATCAAAACCGCTATTGGACACCATTTCCTGCGTTATCTCACGGCTTGTCATAGGCTTTGCATTACGGCGTAAGATCATAAGCACCTGTTTTGTCAGTTCACCACGCCCAAAGATAACATGGCGCTTCTCACGTGGCATTAGCACATCAAAATCACCTTCATAGCCCAATGTATCAAGTACACGGTCTAATGCGCCAATATCGTTCTTTATTTCTGCCAGCCTATCACGCAACCGTTCTGCTTCGTGGAATAGATCAACGCGCTTATGCAGCAATCCTGATATCGTATGTTCATAGTCAGAGTGCTTTACAGGCTTTGGTTTATCACCTGTTTTCAGATAATGGGTAGTTACTTGCGTCATGGGATTCACATTAGCAAATCAGTCATGTATATTCAGCTATAAAGTTCCTGCGTTTGCTACCTAACACCGCACTTTAAAACAAGCGTCTTAAAAGATGTAGGAGCATGGGATCCGTTCAATGTTACTGAAGATGCGGATCTTGGTATAAGACTTTGTCGTGAGGGTTACCGATGTAGCACAATCAGCCTGCCAACATTTGAAGAAGCACCTCCAAAACTGGTACCATGGATTAAACAAAGGACAAGGTGGCTAAAAGGCTGGATGCAGACTGTACTGGTTCATAGCCGTAATCCAATT
>CALFBM010000145.1 GCA_937951645.1 uncultured Rhizobiaceae group bacterium | reverse complement strand
GGAAGCCGAAAGGTTCTTCCAGTACTTGGAGAAGTTGAGCCGGGGTGTGAAGTAGTCATATCTCCATGGTTGGAGAATCGCAATCAGTCTGTCTTGGCGATCGATGCCAGCAATTTCGCCTTGAGCCGCTGCTCCGCCCGGATACTTTCTCTCTACCGGTTGCCCGTCGGAGAGTGAAATTATCTCCTCGTCCTCGATCAAAGTTCGAGGCATATCGCCAATTAAAGATTGCCCCGGCAGAAATTGCCCATGAATCGTTTCACGGGAGAGCGTGTCCAATTCAATCGCGTTGTCGAGATTTTGCTGGCCAATCCCTGTTCGTGTCAGCTCGGTCATCACGGCGTGTGTGCCAAGCCTCAATGCGATGTCGCGGCCTAGTGAACGGACGTAAGTCCCGCTGCCGCAGCGGATGGCCAATCGGAAATCAGGCCACGAAAAATCGGTGAGCTCAATTTCGTGAATCTCAATCGGTCGTGGCTCAAGCGGAACTTCTTCACCCTTGCGCTCTATTGGTGGGGTATTCCAACCTTATTCAGAACTGAACATAAAACAGATTCTGAAGGTCTGGACATAGCGCTCGTTGGTGTTCCCCATAGTGGCGGAAACGGAACGACTGAGCGTGATCAACATTTAGGGCCTCGTGCTCTTCGCAATGTTTCAGCCGTTCAGCGGCGAGTTCACATGAACTTTGGAATTGACCCCTGGAAAATTCTTAATGTTGCTGACATCGGAGATGTACCTTTTCCAAGAGCCAATGATAATGAAGCAAGTATTCAGCAGATTACTGATTTTTATACCGATGTTGATAAAAAGGGCGCAAGGCCGATTTCTATTGGTGGAGATCATTCAATAACAGGGGGTATTCTTCAGGCACTTGGTGGTAAGGGAAGTAACCTTGCCAAAGGTGAGAAGGTAGCACTGCTTCACATGGATGCTCATACGGATGTGTTTACTTCAGTTGATCATTTTTTGGGAGCCAAAAAAAGTGCTGCCCATTGGGGTGCTTATTTGGCGGATCAAGGACATGTTGATCCGACTAAAAGCGTGCAGATTGGCTTGCGCGGAAACCCAAGAACACTGGATTGGCTTCAAGGTTCTTATGATTATGGCTATAATGTCGTGACCATGGCTGAATACCGCGCCAAGGCCTTGCAGCACTGGTTGGAAATGATCCCGGACATCATTGGCGATACGCCGTTATATATAACCTTTGATCTTGATTGCCTCGATCCGACAATTGCGCCTGGCGTTTCAAATCTTGAGCCGGGTGAACAGGGCTTCTTGATGGATGAGACCATGGCGATTTTGCGTTCTGTGCGAGGCTTGAATATTATTGGCGGAGACATTGTTTGCATGATGCCAACCAAGGATAGCCGTAATAAGATCACAGCGCTTTCGGCAGGCGCTGTGATGTTTGAAATGATTTCCTTAATTGCAGATAAGCTGGGTAAACCCTAGCTGTAATGCGAACCGCGCAATTGTGCGATTGCCTGCCTGACGCGGTTCCAGTCATTTGCATCGCTATCTTGTCCGTCTTTTTTTAACTTACGTACATTTCTGGCGGCTTCATATTCTGCCTTGTCGCCATGCGCTCGATAAAGTCTTTGGGCGCAATCATGAATTTCAACTGCATTCATTGTAACACTCCTTTAATTTTATACTTGGCAAACCTAACATTTAAAAGTGGCATTATCTTGCAATCATCATATCTTTGCCGGATTGAAGGCCAAATCAGATTGTAAGGTTTTCTGACTTACCTCATTCACGCAAATAGGAATTCAGATGATTACCGTCAGATTTTCAACTGCCATTACAGAAATTCGAAAAGACATATTTTTACGTGCTGCCGAACGTTGGGACGAAGTAATTACGACTTCATTCCCGTCAACTGAAGTGGATAATGAAACACTGGATGGATTGCTTATTGAGGCATCAATAGAGCCGATTGACGGCGAACAAGGCGTGTTGGGACAAGCAGGACCAACCATATTATTAAACGGTACGGAACTTCCTGCAAAAGGCATTATGCAATTTGATACAGCTGATGTTGAAAGGCTGGAAAGGGAAAGCGCATTTGCAGATGTTGTTATTCACGAAATGGGGCATGTAATCGGATTTGGAACCTTATGGAGCAGATTTAATCTTGTTGAAGCCAGTGGAACAAACAACCCGCAATTTGTTGGTAGCTCAGCAATGCAAGAATATAGTGAATTGCTAAATGTAGATGACCCAAGATCTATCCCGATTGCCAATACAGGTGGTGCGGGCACCCGAGAAGGCCATTGGCGAGAGCTTGTCTTTGGCGATGAATTAATGACGGGTTTTCTGTCAGGTGAAAATCGACCACTGAGCAGGCTGACCTTGGCAGCGCTTGAAGATATGGGTTACTCAGTCAATTTTGATGCAGCAGATGATTTTGTACTTCCTTCTTTCAGAGAACTTGCTGAAAAAGGCATTACAGAAGCAGTGAGAATTTGTGATCTTTGTCGTATGGGACGACCAGAGCCTGTTTTGCTCCCGTAACTATTAGATATTAGCGTCGAATCCTTTATACTTGTCCCTATGACCAAGATTCACATCACCCATGCCATCTCCATTGGAGAAGATGAGCTGCAGGAGAAGTTTGTACGTTCCAGTGGACCTGGTGGGCAAAACGTCAACAAGGTATCTTCTGCTGTTCAATTGCGTTTTAATGTGGTGCAGTCTCCATCCTTGCCCGAATATGTGAAATTAAAGATTATAAACAGCGGTGATTCCCGCCTCACCAAAGAGGGCGAGATTGTTATAATTGCCGAGAGCTTTCGCACTCAGGAAGCAAATCGCAAGGATGCAGTGGGCAGGCTTAAAGAGATTATTCGCAAGGCAGCTTTTGTGCCAAAGAAACGCATTCCGACCAGACCCACTCTTGGAGCCAAAAAGCGCAGACTTGAAAGCAAGGCAAAATGCGGCACGATTAAAAAAAGTAGAAGTGGCAAGATCAATCTGGATTGAGGCAAACATGAAACTCGTTGTACCCGCATTTTTCGTGATTTTAACTTTTGGTTTTAGTGCTTCCGCGCAAGAAAAACCTAAGCAATACAAGATTGTCGAACCTCCTAAGTGTACCAATAACAAGGGAGAGATGGTTGAGTTTAGGGAGCGAACAGGAGGACGTTTAAAAGTTGCTGCCGGAATGGCGAACCGCGATGGTGAAGGAACCCCTTTTGTTTTACGAATGAATTATGCTTTTTCGCCCATGCAGTTTCAAAAATTTATTGACCGTCATGAATGTGCTCATCACCAAACAGGCGATGTTGATCAACCGCATCCACCGCGCAACAGCCCCGAACATCTAATGAATGAAAGTGTAAGCGATTGCATCGCAATTTTAAGATTGCGTGATGAAGAGAATTATGACGCGGAACAACTGGAAGCCGTTACTTCTGCGATGCGAAATGACATGGCAAAAATAGGATTTCCTGAAATCAGCATTTCAAGCCGTATCAGTAATGTTGAAAATTGTTATACCCGTAATGTTAGCCCTGCTGATTTCATCAAAATTGTCAAAAATCGCAGGGCAGAGGAACAGTAATATTTTTAAGTTTCGCCCTAAGCAACCATTGCCGAATTGCTCTGTCTTGCTTTTAGAACTTCTTCTGCAACCAGTTCCGCAGTTGCTGCAGATAGTGTCCATCCAAGATGTCCATGACCGGTATTGTAGAAGACGCGGGGTTTTTTGCCGGCACCTACCTTTGGCAGCATATTGGGCATCATTGGACGAAGGCCAGCCCAGGGTGTGGCATACTCTGTTGAGACATCAGGAAAGAGTTTCTCACACCATTTTGTTAGTGGTTTTATGCGGTCATCACGAATATCAAGATTATAGCCATTAAACTCGGCGGTTCCTGCAATACGAAAACGGTCTTTACCTAAGCGGCTTGTAACAATCTTGGCTTTATCATCAAGTAGGCTAACCCAAGGTGCAGCATTCTGGCTTTCTGCGTCATTTAAGTGAACGGTAATGGAATAACCTTTAACAGGATAAATATTTACACGATCATCAAGTTGGTTTGCCAACTCGCGGCTTCTAACACCTGCACATATGACAATGCCGTCGTATTGATTTTGGACACGAAGTTTATCATCATCGCACCACTGTATTTCTACACCGTCATCACCATGTTTCAACTTTTCCACATCACAACCATAATAAAATTCTACACCGCGTCGCTTGCAGGCATCAGACAAGCCACGCGCATAAGAATGAATATCGCCTGTAAAATCACTAACGGTATAAAGCCCACCAATAAAATTACGTGTAAGCGCAGGTTCAATTCTGCGTACTTCATCTACGCTGACTTCCTTGC
>CALFBM010000144.1 GCA_937951645.1 uncultured Rhizobiaceae group bacterium | reverse complement strand
GGATATAGCGTTTATTGCCGAATATCCAAATTCTGATGCATTTATTGAAATGGTGAAGGATGAAGAATATCAATTGGCGGTAAAACACCGGAATGCTGCTGTTAAAAACTCTCGCTTAATTCGAATGTCACCCAATGAAGTTGGCAGTACATTTGGCTAAAGAACTTTCAGCCATTCACTGCTATTCAAGCGTTTGCTTTTAAGCCTGTTTACTGGATGGGTTATATCCTTATATCCGATTGCCATTCCACAAAACAACATGAGTTCATCAGGCATGTCGCAAAACTGATGAATCGTTTTTGGATACATGGCCCAACATTCTTGCGGGCAGGTATCAATGCCTTCTTCTTGGAATAGCAACATGACTGATTGTAAGTACATGCCAAGGTCCGACCATTGAGGCAGCCCCATAATACGGTCCACAAAACAAAACACTGCTGCTGGTGCACCAAAAAACCTGAAGTTATTTGCAAACCATTCGCGCCGTTTTGGTTTTTCATCCCTGCTTATTCCCAGCAATGCATACATATCCTCGCCAACTTCGTACCGGGAAGTGCGGTATGGTTCTTTCAGGTTGTCAGGGTGAATATTGTATTCCATTGCGTCGCCATTTGGATTGGCTTCACCATTTAGGCGCTTTTCCATAAGTGCATTTAGTGCAGTCAGTTTTTGAGGTGAGAGTATTACCATGCGCCAAGGTTGTAAGTTACTGCCAGATGGTGCACGTGCTGCTTTTTGCAAAACACGTTTTACGGTTGCGGTAGAAACTGGTTGGTCGGTAAATGCCCGTACGGACATTCTGGACTCTAATGCTTGAGATACTTTCATATTTGAAAACTAGCTTAGTCTTCAATGGGTTGTAAATGCTTTTCCAAGGTCTCGCGCAAATGCTCGTGTTGTGAGGGCAGTTTTAAAGCCTCTCCAAGGTGTGCCGTGTCTTCATCGCGGTCAAAACCTGGTTCATTGGTTGCGATTTCAAATAAAACACCGCCGGGACTTCTGAAATAAATTGCCCAAAAATAATCACGATCAATAACAGGTGTTACCTGATAGCCAGTGTCCATAAGCGCTTTACGAACATTAAGCTGGGCTTCACGATTTTCGACAGCAAAAGCAATGTGATGGACAGAACCTGCACCTTGCTGTGCCTTGTTTGCATTTTCTCTTTTTTCCAGGTCAATAATATTGGCCGAATTTCCACCATCAATCATCATACGTGTAATGCCGTCTTTTTCTTCTATAGCCTGATAATTCATAAATGACAGAAGTTCACGCATTGCGCCATCATCTGCAAGCCGAATGCTGGCTGAATGAAAGCCTCTGATGGCCATTTCTTCAGGGATGTCATTGCCTCCTAACCAGGGTGTCCTTGTGTCATCTGTTTCAATAAGCGCAAAACTTTCCTTGTCGGGGCCTGAAATTTCCAATCGAGTTTCACCAAAGCGAGTTTCCAGGTTTATGGTGTTATAAGGTGAAGCAAGAAACCGTTCTTTCCAAAATGAAATAGAACCCTTGGGAATTGAAAATGCCGTTGTGCCAACTTCACCATTGCCAACACTTCCTTTGGCCATGTTGGGGAAGGGAAAATATGTCATTACAGAGCCTGGGCTCCCAATTTCATCACCATAATAAAGATGATATACATCAGGTGCATCAAAGTTCACTGTTTTCTTGATGCGTCTAAGCCCCAATAATCTTGTAAAAAATTGATTATTCAAATTGGCATCACTGGCCATTGAGGTGATGTGATGCAGTCCTTTTATCTCTTTTAACATTGGGTTCTCTGGTTCGTTCCTGGTTCCATAAATCATATCGTTTTGAGACATAAAGGAAAACCGTTGATGAGTGGACACTGTGTTCACCATTTTTCTTGTCTTTGAATGTGAAGCGGCGTAGGTCTTGAAGGCAATATATTGGGGAGCTTTATGCTTGGTATTTTTATTATGGCACTGGCCTATGTTTTTAGTCAGTTCTCACGTGCATTTTTAGCGGTTTTAAAACCGGTACTTACTTCAGAATTGGGGATGACATCTGTTGATTTGGCCTATGCGTCAGGTGCATGGTTTATGGCGTTTGCATTGTTTCAATTTCCTGTAGGCATTTTACTGGATACAATTGGGCCACGCAGGACTGCCGGATATATATTCATGATTTTTGCAGGTGGTGGCATGTTCCTGTTTGCTTATGCAAGCTCACCCTTGATGATTATAATAGCGACTGCGTTGATTGGTATTGGTTGTTCGCCAGCACTTATGGCGCCTTTTTATATTTTTGTGCGTAACTATGATGCGGCAAAACTTGCAACCTTGACGTCTGTATTTATTGCCGTTGGAACCTTGGGAAACATTGGCAGTTCAGAACCACTGGCTGCAGCCATCGAACTTTGGGGATGGCGAGATACAGCAAAGGCTGTTGGTGTTGTTGTTTTGCTTATTAGTGTTGGGATATTTGCAACATTAAAAGATCCGAAGAATGTGGAATCTGTTGATCAAGGTGGTGGGTATTTAACACTTTTTAAAATCAAAGCCTTGTGGCCAATCTTTCCGATTATTCTTGGTGGATATATGGTTGCTGCAGGTTTGCGCGGCTCGTGGATTGGTCCGTTTTATGAAGAAATTTTTGGCTATGATACTTTGGAGATTGGCCGTGCAACGCTTTATATGTCTATTGCCATTGCGCTTGGTACGCTTTTCTTTGGTCCACTGGACCGTATTTTCAAGACGCGTAAATGGGTTGTAATGGCAGGTAATGTTATTGTTCTTGCCACTTGTGTTTCTATGGCTATTGCACTGCCAACTGACCCGTTCTGGGCCATAATTGCCTTTGTGGTCATTGGGTTTTTCGGGGCAAGTTATGCTGTACAAATGGCACATGGCAAAGCTTTTGTTCCAGCTCATCTTACAGGGCGTGGTGTAACGTTACTTAATTTCTGCTCAATCGGTGGCGCAGGTATATTCCAGTGGCTTAGTGGACCAGTTGTTGAAGCTTATGCCATTGAAGGGGTGCCAGAAGCACAATATGAAGCACTCTTCATATTCTATGCTGTTTTGGTGGCTATTGCGATTTTTGCTTATTCATTTGCAAAAGATGCCAAGCCTTAGAAAGCGTTATCCGAACCCCGAAACAGTTCTGGCAAATTTAGTCTTTCGTTTTGGACAAGCCAGGCAATAATTTCATAAGTCACCCGGTTTGTGTTTTCAGGACTTAAAATATCACCAGTAATAACGTGTTTAAAAGGATCTGATGTTTCTTCTATCTTCAAAATCTTTGTGGGCCCACCCCATTGCGCGGCGACTCTCTCTACTTCCTTTGAAACAATTACCTTATCTTCAGGTGCATAGATAAAAAATGCCGGTATTTTGATTTTTGATTTATCGATGGATTTTAAAACCTTCAACATGGATGTCATTGGAAAAATAGCTTTGCTTGGGTAGCTTGTAGTCCACCATCTTCCATGTTCTTCATTAAGTGGTTCCCAGGAGCGTTGTTTGCCTGCAACTGCCGGGAGAATTGTTTCAGCCCATGGTATATTGGCAAGCCAGGTTGAAATGCCATGTAACTCATAGTTGGGCGAGATCATGATCAAGCCGGCAACATTTTTTGCAAAGTCGGGCTGTGTAATCCCCCAGGTTGCCAATGTACTGCCTGTTGAGGCTGACATGATTATGATTTTCTTGCCCAGTTTTTCACCAATCGTAATGGCTTCTGCAAAATCATTTGCCCAATCCTGAAAGCTTGCTTCTGCCATGGCATCGCCGTCACGACCATGCCCCTTAAGGCGTGCATAATAAATATTTGCGTCTAGAGCTTCAGCAATCTTGTCCGTTACAGGACGAGTCTCATGTTTGGTTGCCGAAAAGCCGTGTATGTAAATTATGGAAATATCAGTTTGTGATTTTGCCGTAGGGTCAGCCCAGATAATTTCTTTTTCTGCACCTTCTACCAAGCCTACGATATTACTTTCAGCCTTGCGCAAGTAGACATCAAGGCTTTCATCAATGGATGAAGAATTGAAGGTTATTTCTGCCTGTGTATTTGGCCTTGGCCCAAGTGCAAATACAATCAATGCAAAAACAATGATAAGGGATGTGTATTTTAGATACTTCTTCATCTGTGTTCCATTGCCGTTACGTCAATATTGGCACGGTTTACAACAGTTCTCATCGCAAAACTAGAATTAATCCGTAAAATACCTGGAAGCGTTGATAACCAGTTTTTATGAATATACTCAAAATGTTCCATATCATTTGCATTAACGCGAATTACATAATCGTGTTCGCCTGACATCAAAAAACAGGCAACAATATAGGGACAATTTTCAACTGCCTTTTCAAACTCTTCGTAATCTGCACCGGATTGCCTGTCGAGCGTAATGTGGACAATCGCGGTGATTGTTTGCCCCAAGGCCTTGTTTGAAATGACAGCCTGATAACTTTCAATGGTGCCTGATTGCTCTAAATGCTCTACTCGTCTGGAGCAAGCAGACGGTGATAAGCCAACCCTGTTTGCCAATTCTACATTTGCGATACGTGCATTTTCTTGTAGAGCAATTAGAATCGACGTATCTATCTTATCTAGCTTCATTTTTGCAATAAAATCCTGTTATTTTTCTATTTTCGCAATAAATCACTAATTTAGCTTGTTTCCAAGCTCTATTTTGCAAGGACACATTATCGGTTTCGCACTATGTTTATGGAAATTTTGTAGTGCATTAAATTGGAGATAATCATGCGCATTGGGGTTCCTAAAGAAATAAAGAATAATGAATTTCGGGTTGGTGTGACACCAGGTTCTGCTCGCGAGTATATTGCGCGTGGGCATGAAGTTTACGTTGAAACAAATGCTGGTGCTGGAATTGGTGCTGAAGATGGCGTTTATGAAGCAGCTGGTGCAAAAATATTAGGTACTGCAAAGGAAGTCTTCGATATTGCAGAAATGGTTGTAAAGGTAAAAGAGCCACAACCAAGTGAGTGGGTTCAACTTCGTGAAGGCCAGATTCTTTATACTTACCTTCACCTGGCTCCAGATCCTGCGCAGACAAAAGGCTTGATTGAGTCTGGCTGTACGGCAGTAGCTTATGAGACTGTTACCGATAATGAAGGTGGTTTGCCATTACTTGCGCCGATGAGTGAAGTTGCGGGGCGTCTTGCAATTCAGTGTGCGGCAACAGCATTACAAAAACCTAATGGTGGCCGAGGTGTTTTAATGGGTGGCGTACCTGGGGTATTACCTGCAAAAGTTGTTGTGATTGGCGGTGGTGTTGTGGGTACTCATGCAGCCAAAATGGCTGTTGGCCTTGGAGCTGATGTGACTATTCTTGATCGCTCGCTACCACGTATGCGTGAGTTGGATGATATCTTTGGCAATACTGCAAAGACGCGTTATTCAACGGTAGAGGCTCTTGAAGAAGAATGCCTTGCTGCTGATGCAGTTATTGGTGCCGTGCTTATACCTGGTGCCGCTGCGCCCAAACTTGTCAGTCGTTCCATGTTATCCCGTATGAAGCCAGGTTCTGTACTGGTGGATGTTGCAATTGACCAGGGTGGTTGTTTTGAAA
>CALFBM010000143.1 GCA_937951645.1 uncultured Rhizobiaceae group bacterium | reverse complement strand
TAAAAATTACTCCCCATACCCAACCAAAAAAAGAGATGCAATTAGCGTCTCTTTTTCATGTCAAATTTATCAGAAACTAACCTAGCTCTCGTCGCCGTCTTTTTTCTGGAAGTTGGCAAATACGTCATCAGCGCTGATTGTTTCTTCTTCAGCTGGCGCTGGGCGTGTTGTATCAAGCGTATAGTTTTGTGTTTCTTCTGCGGGTTGAATTGTATCAACACCCTCACCTTCAGCAGGCTCCGGTTTAACAGGTGCCCATTTGGCAGCTTTGGTAACCTCGGCATCCAGCGCAATCTGCGTACAAAGGCCAAGTGTCACCGGATCCATCGGCTGCAGGTTTGCAGAGTTCCAGTGTGTACGTTCCTTGATTGCTTCAATCGTTGTCTTGGTCGTGCCCACAAGACGGATAATCTGGGCATCTTTTAATTCAGGATGGCTACGAACAAGCCACAAAATCGCGTTCGGACGATCCTGACGTTTGGACAATGGCGTGTACCGCGGGCCTTTTTTCTTTAACGGCGGCACGATAACCTTTGAAACAGCAACCTTCAATTTGTGGTTTGGATCCTTTTGCGCAGCTTCAAGCTCATCACGGCTTAATTGACCCGCAGAAATCGGATCCATGCCTTTGATGCCTTGTGCGCTCTCCCCGTCTGCAATTGCCCTGACCTCTAATGGGTGCAATGCACAGAATGTAGCAATCTGGTCAAAAGTCAGTGATGTATTATCAACCAGCCAAACAGCAGTTGCCTTGGGCATAAGTGGTGTCGCCATTTAAAATCTCCTCAAATTACATTTTCTCAAAGTTACATTTCTCTTGAGTGCCGGCCCGGATTTTGGGTGGCTCCCTTTCGGGAAAAATGATTACGTTGTCATGAAAGTTGATAACTTATACTCTTTTACAACGATGCTTGCAAACAAAATCAGGAAAGTGTGCCAAAATGAATGAGGATGAAGACAAGGCAAAAAGAATTGCACAATACACCATCAGCCAGGATCTGTCGGAATTGTCTGTAGATGAAATAAGCGAAACAATTGAAGCCCTGGAAATTGAAATCAAACGGTTAAAAGCTGCCAAGTCTAACAAAAGCGAACATCTTTCTGCCGCAGAAGCTCTGTTTAAATCCTAGCTTTACGCCCATAAACTCCAGTATTTACAAGTTTTTGAGAGTTGTTAACCCGAAATTAAGGTTTATGGGACATTAATATATCACCAGAAATTTTCTGGTGATCAGATTTTATATTTATATCAAATCTGATGCCTCCCTGTTAACTTTTCAGAGCCGTTCTTTACGGCTCTTTTTTTTGGCTAATTGCAAGTCCTTTTAGAGAAAAACTGGCATAATTTTTGCTCCCTGTTGATATTAACCTAGTTGCAAACGTCGAGCTTTACGGCAAAACCTTTCTGCATTAGGTTAAATTTTAGTAAAATTACAGCAGGGGTTGTTGCGTGTCGAATACTGTAAACCTAGCCGAAAAGTTCGCTCATTCGGACAAATTCAAGAAATTATTCCAGGACGGAATGTCTTTGGTGGAAGAAAGCGCTGCCTATCTTGATGGCCCGGGCCGTGATAATGCAAAGGGTCTGCCACGTGCTTCTGCAATGCTTTACGGCTCAGAATCAATGCGATTAACAACACGCCTGATGCAACTTGCTTCATGGTTATTATTGCAACGCGCCGTAAATGAAGGCGAAATGTCACGAGACCAAATTCTTGAAGAAAAGAAAAAAATCAGGCTGGAAGAACAAAATGACAGTTCACAAAACCAGGCCTGGAGTGACTTGCCAGTAGATTTCATTGAACTCGTCACGCGCTCGTTCGCCCTGCAAAACCGTGTCATGACCCTTGATGCAGAACTTTATGGACATACAACCCACAAGGAAGAAATTCGCCACGTCAACGCAGTAAGTCAGCAAATTGATCTGCTATCGACAGCCTTTGGTGCAATCAAACAGTAAATAATATAATACAACTGGACATACTGAAATAACAGTTTGGTTCTTTGCTTTATCCTGAATCCGTTGCCTGCTTGATATTTGGATAACAGGCATACACAATGGATATTGAAAAAAGCGACTGGATAAACGGGTTTATTGGCGTTGCAATTTTTAGCGCTTCCCTACCTGCAACACGCATCGCTGTCGCAGATTTTGACCCTGTTTTTCTGACAGTTACAAGAGCAACGATTGCTGGTTTGTTGGCAATTGCACTTCTTGTGATCATTCCACAAAAACGCCCTGCAAAAGATGATTTATTCTCTTTGTTTATTGTGTCAATCGGCGTTGTAATTGGCTTTCCACTTTTAACTGCACTGGCCTTGCAACATATAACCTCTGCACATTCAGTAGTTTTCATTGGCCTCTTGCCGCTTGCAACAGCAATTTTTGGCGTATTTCGCGCAGACGACAATCCAAGACCTGCATTTTGGCTTTTTGCCGTATCAGGAAGTGCCCTGGTTGCCGGATTTGCCCTTACTCAGGATCTTACCACATCCTGGCTTGGGGATTTGTTCATGTTCGCAGCCATTATTGCTTGTGGCTTAGGTTATGCAGAAGGCGGCAAGCTTTCCAGAACGCTGGGTGGCTGGCAGGTCATATCCTGGGCACTTGTTTTTTCGCTTCCTATCATGTTGCCACTTGCCATTTATTTCGCACCAACAAGCTTCGCCAATATTCGCCCACCAGCATGGATTGCACTTGGATATGTGTCCCTGTTCAGCATGCTCATTGGGTTTGTATTTTGGTATCGTGGGCTGGCACAGGGCGGTGTTGCAACTGTTGGACAACTTCAGCTTATTCAGCCCTTTCTGGGTTTGGCACTATCAGCCATTCTACTGAACGAAGTCGTTACCATGACAATGGGAATTATCTGTATCGCCGTGATATTTTGCGTTGCAGGAGCAAAAAAGTTTGCAAAGTAGCTCCCGCAGAAACAAAAACCCGGCTCAAGGGCCGGGTTTTTATAATCATTCATGAATACTTGAAAACTAAATACCAATACCTTCGTATTTTTTCTTGAAACGGGCAACACGACCACCGCGATCCATCAATTGCTGGTTGCCACCAGTCCAGGCTGGGTGAGAAGTCGGGTCGATATCAAGGTTCATGGTATCGCCTGCTGCACCCCAGGTTGTGCGTGTTTCGAATTCTGTTCCATCAGTCATGACGACTTTAATGGTGTGATAATCCGGATGAACATCTTTTTTCATGTTATCTCGTCCTGTATTTTACGTTGGCATGCGTTATTTACGCTTATTTGCCAATCTAAACTTGAATTTTATTGTCTGACAATGAATAAACTATAGGCTAGCCTATGTCTTCCGTTGGCGAGGGTGTACATCATAATCAACCAAGAGACAAGTGCAGTTTGGCCTCAATGACAACAGAATCTAAAAACGCCGTTAAAAGCTCTTCATTGCGCCCTTTGGCAAAGCTTTTCCCTTACATCGTAAAATACAGGATACAGGTTGCCCTGGCACTTTTCTTCCTGCTTTTGGCAGCAATAACAACGCTCACACTCCCAATAGCAGTTCGCCGTGTGATTGATAACGGGTTTTCAGACAGCGACCCTGCACTCGTGAACAATTATTTTACGGTTCTGATTTTAATTGCAGCGGTTTTGGCTTTTGCCAGTTCGTGTCGTTATTATTTCGTCATCTGGATAGGCGAACGTATCGTGGCTGATCTCAGAAATGATGTCTTTGCCAATGTGACACGATTAAGCTCAGAATTTTTTGACCGATCTCATTCAGGAGAAATTGTCTCAAGATTAACCGCCGATACAACGCAAATAAAGTCAGCCGTTGGTGCTACGGCCTCGATGGCTTTGCGAAACAGCATTTTGGGCAGCGGCGCCCTTATAATGATGATTTATACTTCACCGCGCCTGTCGCTCATCGTGATTGCGGCAATCCCGTTAATCGTACTTCCAATCGTAGGCTTTGGTCGCAAGGTTCGCCAGCGTTCAAGAGCCGCACAAGACACACTTGCCAATGCAACCGCCTATGCCTCTGAATCAATTTCTGCTGTTCGCACCATGCAGGCCTTTACCAATGGCAAACACGTTCGCGGCAAATTTTCAGGCGCAGTTGATTTTGCCTTTGATGCGGCACGCCTTGCCATCAGAACCCGCGCACTCCTTACAGGCTTTGCAATCTTTTTGATTTTTTCAAGCGTTGTTGCTGTCCTTTGGATTGGTGCCAATGATGTCCTTGCAGGAAAAATAACAGGTGGAACACTGGGGCAATTTTTGCTTTACGCAGTAATAGCAGCCAGTGCCATGGGCGCACTTTCAGAAGTCTGGGGCGAACTGTCCCAGGCCGCAGGTTCAGCAGAACGCCTGATTGAATTACTGGGCACAAAATCTGCGATTACGGCACCTGTAAACCCTGTTAGCCTTACCAGACCTGTCAAAGGCGAAATCGCTTTTGAAGGTGTTTCGTTCAACTATCCTACAAGACCGGAGCAACCCACCCTTGAAGGTTTGTCCATGGCCATTAAGCCTGGAGAGACCGTTGCCATCGTTGGCCCATCAGGCGCAGGTAAAAGCACCTTGTTTGCGCTTTTATTGCGCTTTTATGATCCTGCAAGTGGTGAAATCAAACTTGATAACGTCGATATTAAAATGTTGGCAGAAGACGACTTCCGCTCACAAATCGCACTCGTACCACAAGACACGATGATCTTCGCTTCCTCCGCTGCAGACAACATTTCCTACGGCAAGCCCACAGCCTCACGAGAGACAATCATCAATGCCGCAAAAGCTGCCAACGCACACGACTTCATAGAAAAAATGCCGCAAGGCTATGAAACTGTTCTGGGCGAGCGCGGCGTAACGCTTTCAGGTGGCCAAAGACAGCGCCTGGCCATCGCAAGAGCCATCCTGAAAGACGCCCCTGTGCTGCTGCTGGATGAAGCCACAAGCGCGCTGGACGCAGAAAGCGAAAAGCTGGTCCAGGACGCGCTAGACCGCTTAATGAAAGGGCGAACAACCCTGATCATCGCGCA
>CALFBM010000142.1 GCA_937951645.1 uncultured Rhizobiaceae group bacterium | reverse complement strand
CTAGCATGACAGATAACCAATTTCGAGAACCACACCGATGCAAGAAACCATTATAGCTACCTATTTGTTTTGGAGTGCATTTGTTTTTTCTGCCGGGCCATTTTGGATTGCGACGATGGAAGCGGCGCCGGGTACCACTTTCAAGAAACTATACGCTGACTATTTCCTGTACCTGATTTTGGGTTGGCTACCTGTTGCGGTTGTATGCTCCGTTTTATCTGACGTAATTGCAAACATAGATGAACGTATTTTTGCAGCAATGCATTTGCTTGGCGGTTGTTATATTTTCTTCCTTGCCTACAAAGTTCTCAGGGCAAAAATCACAACAGGCAAGGCATTTGATTTCAACTGGAAGAATATGTGTATCGTCACCTACCTAAACCCGAAGGTCTATATTCTTTTACCCGTTGGTTTTTTGACTGCCAAAATCAGTGACAGCTTGCCGGGAAACATAGCTTTTTTCTATTTCAGTGGCATTCCATTGTTTTTGTTCGGTGTATTTTTTTGGGGCATGATCGGACGCGCAGGCGCTAAAATTTCGTTTAAATACATTAGCTATTTTAATGCTTTTTTATTGGCAGCATTTGGTGCCTATCTGATATACAATGGTGTTACCCTGGTTCGTATGCCTAATGTATAATTGCTGCTTGTCCTTACGTCAGTATATGGCATAATCTTAAAAGATTCTGATTTGCACGATTACTTACAGGAGAAGCCCCAGATGAAGTTTTCTAAATCCGTTCTTACTGCAACTGCCTTGGCTATAGGGGTAACTTTTTCCCCTTTTAACACGCCTGTTACCGGCATAAATAAAGCAGAAGCAAAACTATTCTGCTCTAATGATGGCAAGCGTTTTGCTGAATGGAAATCAGCTTTCAAAGAGGATTATGCAGGCAAGTACAAGAAATCGACGCTGGCAAAACTTGACGGCATTAAATATGATTCAGGTATCATCAAATCCGACCGCACCAATAAAAGCAGTTTTAAAGGTTCATTCGACAGTTTTTATAAAAGACGCACCAAAGGCGCCCTTGGTGTGACACTCAAGAAGTGGAAACAGAATGGCAGATTATTCAATGCCCTGGAAAAAAAATACGGCGTTCAAGCTGAAGTACTTCTATCCATTTGGGTTTTGGAAACAGCCTTTGGCCGCTACCAGGGTAATAAAAACATCCTTCAATCCATAGCAACGCTTGCCTATGATTGCCGCCGTTCTGAAAGTCTTTTCTTTCCTGAAATGATTGCGGCAATGACCATTATTGACAGGGGCTTGCTTGATCTTTCAAAGCGCAAGGGCGCATGGGCGGGTGAGATTGGGCAGACACAATTGCTTGCCACGCGGTTCTTGCTGGGCGCTACTGATTGGGATGGCGGCGGAATTGATGTTTATCGCTCTGCACCAGACTCCCTTGCTACAACAGCAAACTGGTTTAGAAAACGCGGCTGGAAACGTGGCGGTGGTTATTTACCGGGCACATCGAATTATCGCTTGATCCAGGAGTGGAACCGCTCTGACAATTATCAAAAGACAATTGCAGTCTTTGCGGACAAACTCAAACAAAAGCGCTAGGTCAGCTTTTCAAGTTTTCGCATATAGAAAATACCAACCAGCGGACCGATTGCCATTATGCAAATGACAGTTGGCCAGCTTGTCCATTCAACTACATATGGCGTAATCTGGACTGTAAAAATTGTTAGTGCAAAGCCTATTGCCGTTTGAAGGGTCATCAGTGAACCTGCAATTTCCGGTGGTGCACTATCTGCAACCAATGCAGAAAACTGTGGGCTATCGGGAATGATCGCAATACCCCAAATAATAACTGCAATGAAAGTCAGCCATGGCGGACCTCCAAAGGAGACAGCTGTGAACAAAGCGCCAAAAGCGCTGAACACCATCGCGATAATAGTGACCCTTGCCTTGCCAATTTTATCAGCCCAATAACCACCAAAAAAACAGGCGATACCACCAAGTCCGATTGCCAGAAAAGCTGTGATCTTTGAAAATGAAATGGCAGCATCTTGCGCCATGGATAAACTGTAAGATGCATAACAGGCAACGCCAACCCATGCCCACATGGCATAAAGTTCCCACATGTGTCCGAAGTAACCAAGATAAGCATAACGTACTTTTTTGTTTGTCCAGGCTTGTGAAATGGATGACATTTTGAAAGCAGGTGATTTTGCATGGTGCGGCCCCAGTTTTGCAAACATGATCAAGACCGCCGATAGCAAGGTAAAGCTTGACACAATTTTTATAGTCGTGCGCCACTCAGCCTCTCCAAGCCAGGCAACCAAATGAGGAGAGGCCGAACCAAATGTTAAAGCTCCCACCAATAAACCAACCAAAAGCCCCCTGTCCTCCTTACCCCATCCCACCGCAATTTTCATACCGACGGGATAAACTCCTGCGAGCATGGCACCGGTCACAAAACGCATGAAGATTGAACCATTGCTGCCTGGTTCAGTGACAAGCAGACCAAAACCTGAAAGTGATGCAATACAAGCGCAGATTACAAATAGGCGCCTGGGGTCAAACCTGTCTGACAATCCAAGCAAGGCAGACGCGAGTGCACCGACCACAAACCCTGCGGGAACAACGCTGTTAAGAGCCGCCTGTCTGCCAGCGCTGATAGAAAATTCGCGAAGCATATCGGGTAAAACTGCCGAAGAGATAAACCAGAGGCTTAAAGCCGAGACTTGCGCAATAACGAGTATGGAAATGGAGCGTGTCTTGGTTGTCATTTAAACATCATGTTATATTTGGTGAAACTTTACCAGCAAGAATTAATACATGATTACTTCTGATCCAATGCCGGCATGCTCATGGGAGCAAAATTGATTTTTTTGCGCTTTAGGACATATTATAAACATGGGGAGGCTTTTGGAGGAGAATAATATGCTCGATACAACTGTTAGTCTCGAAGTTACAAAACTACTCGATCAATTGAATAACGCATTATCTTCTGGTGATGTAAATGCGGCAACCGACTTGTTTCTTGATGATTGTTATTGGCGAGATCTTGTTACTTTTACCTGGAATATCAAAACGCTTGAAGGCAAGGACGAGATTCGCAACATGCTGAATTCACAGCTTGCTTCTGTCAAACCTTCTGATTGGCAAATCGCAGAAGGCGAGCCAGCTACGGAAGAAGGTGGCATCATCACTGCCTGGATAGCGTTTGAAACTGTTGTTGCCCGAGGGTATGGCCTTGTCAGGCTCAAGGAAGGTAAAATATGGACACTCCTTACTTCCATGACCGAGCTAAAAGGGCATGAGGAGTCTTTGGGCTATGAAAGGCCGTTAGGTGCAAGGCATGGTGCTGCCAAAAACCGCCTTAACTGGAAAGAAGAACGGGAGCAGGAAGCAAGTGAGCTTGGCTACAAGACACAGCCCTACACTGTGATTATTGGTGGTGGACAAGGTGGTATTGCAATGGGCGCCCGTCTTCGACAACTTGGTGTGCCGACTATTATTATTGAGAAGAATGACAAACCGGGTGATAGCTGGCGCAATCGTTACAAGTCACTCTGCCTGCATGACCCTGTATGGTATGATCATCTACCATACCTCCCCTTCCCGCCTAATTGGCCTGTTTTTTCACCCAAGGATAAAATCGGCGACTGGCTGGAAATGTATACTAAAATAATGGAGCTTAATTACTGGACCAGAACCGTTTGCAAGTCTGCCACTTATGATGAAGCAAAGGGAGAGTGGGTGGTTGCTGTAGACCGTGAGGGCAAGGAAGTTACTTTAAAGCCCAAGCAATTGATATTGGCAACGGGTATGTCGGGCAAGGCGAATGTTCCTGATTTTCCTGGCATGGACAAGTTCAAGGGAGATCAACATCATTCTTCAAAACATCCTGGTCCAGGTGCCTATAAAGGCAAGAAAGCACTTGTTATAGGTTCCAATAATTCTGCACATGACATTTGTGCAGCACTTTGGGAAAATGATGTGGACGTTACTATGGTTCAGCGCTCTACCACTCATATTGTACGTTCCGATACACTGATGGATATTGGTATTGGTGCGCTCTATTCCGAGCAAGCCGTAGCCAATGGCATGACAACCCAAAAAGCCGATCTGATTTTTGCATCATTGCCATACCGTATTTTGCATGAGTTCCAGATACCGCTTTATGACCAAATGAAAGAGGTTGACAAGGATTTTTATGCAGGCCTTGAAAAAGCAGGATTTCAACTGGATTGGGGAGCGGATGGGTCAGGCCTCTTTATGAAGTATCTGCGCCGGGGTTCTGGCTACTATATAGATGTTGGCGCCAGCCAGCTCATTATTGATGGTGAAATCAAACTTGCACATGGGCAAGTTACTGAAGTTGTTGAAGATGGTGTCATTCTTGGTGATGGTACAAAACTTGAAGCAGACCTGATTGTTTATGCGACAGGTTATGGCTCGATGAATGGCTGGGCAGCAGATCTGATCAGCCAGGAAGTTGCCAACAAGGTTGGCAAGTGTTGGGGGCTTGGTTCAGACACTCCAAAAGACCCTGGCCCGTGGGAGGGTGAGCAACGCAACATGTGGAAGCCTACCCAACAAGAGGCCTTATGGTTTCATAGTGGCAACCTACACCAATCACGACATTATTCCCAGTTTCTATCCCTGCAAATAAAAGCCCGGATGGAAGGCATACCGACACCTGTTTATGGTTTGCAAGAAACACATCACACTGGTTGACTTGAGCGTTATTAACTTAAAGATAATGCCCAATCCCATGGGCATTATCTTTAATTATACATACAAAATTGAGGTGAATTATCCTCAGGCCCCTGCCCATTTCATGTATAGATCACGGGCCTTTTTTGTTTTCTCGCCGATTGCAAAGTCACGGGTTTCGAATTTTACAGCAGGCGTAATTTTTGAGTAATTGCCTGTCAGAAAAATCTCGTCGGCAGTACGGAAATCATCCAGTTGCAAGACTGTTTCGTGTACTATTTCACCTGCCTCTTTCAAAAGCCTTATCACACGGGCGCGGGTAATGCCTGCCAGAAATGTGCCGTTTGGAACGGGTGTAAAATATTCGCCACCCTTAACCATAAAGATGTTTGACGTTGCAGTTTCTGCAACATTGCCAAGTGCGTCACAGCAGATGGCGTTGGCAAAGCCTTTGCTTTGCGCTTCCTGTAACATGCGTGCATTATTTGGATAAAGGCAGCCAGCCTTTGCATTTACCACAGCTGATGCAAGTGTGGGTCTTGTAAATGATGTTGTAGTCAGTGTTGTGCCCACGAACGGCGGCATGGAGGCTTCCTCAATGCATAATGCAAAAGCAGTTGAATTGGGATCAGCATCTACCGCCAAGTCTCCACCTTGCGTGGACCAGCACATCGGACGAATATAAAGCGCTGTTTCTCCACTAAACTTTTTCACACCTTCCGCTGCAAGTTCTATGATTTTTGCCGTATCAATACATTCATTCATGCCCAAGGCTTTTGTTGATGCGTTAACACGTGCGCAATGCAAATCCAGATCAGGCATCACGCCATTGAAATAACGTGCGCCGTCAAAGACCAGTGTACCAAGCCATGTGCCATGGTCAGCAGCACCCATAATTGGCAGATTACCCTCATGCCAATCGCCTTCAAACCAGGTCCAGATTTGTCTGTTCGGTAACATTCCCATTTATACAGCCTTCTTTGGTCGCACCTTGGTGCATGATATTGTAATTAACGCCAAGCACTAAGGGCAATTTTTATGTAACTCAACCCTAAACAAGTGCAAAAATACGGGCTGGACCACCTGTGCCGCCTTTGTGTTTTGGTGCACCTACTACAAGGGTCGCGCCTGCTGCAGGTACCTTGTCCAGATTGGCAATATTTTCAATACCCCAGCGGTTTGTCGGAAGCCATGCATAATGTGTTGCGAAATCTGCTGACGGGCCATAGTCAAGCGAAAGTGTATCGGAGGCTATGCCAACTGCGCCTGTTTCTTCCAATAGCATTTTTGTAGCCTCAATATGAAACCCAGGAAAATGCATGGTTTTGCCATCATCACCAACATTGCGGAATTTGTCTGTTGCTGCATGCTTTCCCCATCCAGAATGCATGGCAACACAAGCCTTGTCAGGGATTGGGCCATGTTTGGAAATATAGGCTTTCAGATCATCGGGAGTGACTTGTGCGTCCGGGTTTTCAGAGGCTTTTTCATGTATGTGAATGACACAAAGGGGCACAACCAGATTTTCGACCGGAATTTCATTTACGGCCTGACCATCCGCAGAAAAATGCAATGGCGCGTCCATATGCGTTCCTGTATGCTCGTTTAGTGTCAAATTCATCAGGTTAAAGCCATTTTCGGCAAACTTGAATTTTTGTTCAATTTTGATACCAGGCTCGCCAAAATATGTTGGGAACGTCTCATCGTAGTCATGTGTCAGGTCTTCAACTTTTGATGCACCTTCAGCAAGACTTGGGGTTGCGGCTGTTGTAGATGCAATTGCAACACCTGCTGCGAGTGCAAAGCCAGAAGCCTTGAAAAGGTCTCGCCTTGAAAGCATTTTTTCTTTAACGGCATTCATTACACATACATCACACATAACTTGCTCCTTAACTGAATTTGGGCTTTCATTGGACAATTAGATTAGGCTTTCGTCAAGACTCCTCTAAACAATTCAATATGAAAGGTTTGTTATGTCCGTTCGCACACTTGTTTCAGATGAAGAAGCTTCCGCAGAGGTTCGTGCCGTGTTTGATGATATCCGCGAAACACGTGGTTCAGATTTTATCAATAATTTTTGGCGCGCACTTGCCCATGATCCTCTTCAACTCAATAAGGTTTGGGAAGAATTAAAAGAGATTATGGGTCCTGGCACAATTGATCCGGTTACCAAGGAAATGATTTATATCGCAGTCTCCACGGCAAACGGTTGTGAATATTGTATCCATTCCCATACAGCAGCAGCAAAAGCCAAGGGAATGAGCGAAGCACAACATAGTGAGCTTATTTCAATTATAGGAATGGCTGGAAAAACCAATCATCTTGTCACAGCCCTGCAAGTTCCTGTAGACGATGTATTCAAGGCTGAATAGATTCTAAATCCGGAGAGAAATTTTATGGCTTATGCAATGGTTGCCGATAAGGCGGGTGCAGCAGGTGTTTTCAAGAAGCGCGAGATTGAAGTTGGTAAGCCTAAAAAGGGTGAAGCGCTGATCAGACATACTGCCATTGGCATGAATTTTATTGATGTCTACCAGCGCTCAGGCCTTTATCCGGCACCTGGCGGACATCCTGCCATTCTTGGTTGTGAAGGCGCTGGTATCGTTGAAGCTTTGGGCAGTGGCGTAAAGGGTTTGAAAGTTGGTGACCGTGTTGCCTATACCATTCCAGGTGGCTCCTATTGTTCTCATCGTCTCATTACTGCTGATCGTTTGGTCAAAATCCCCAAGGGGGTTTCAGATGAAGTGGCAGCTGCTGTCATGCTAAAAGGCCTGACTGCGCATTACCTCATTCATGATTGCTACAGACCCAAAAAGGATGACACAGTTCTCGTTCATGCAGCCGCTGGTGGTGTTGGTCTTATTGTTGGGCAATGGCTCAAGGACAAAGGTGTAAATGCAATCGGAACTGCAGGCGGTTCTGCCAAATGCAAGCTTGCAAAAGCTGCCGGATATTCCAGCATGATTGATTACAAGAAAGATGATTTTGTTGCCAAAACCATGCGCCTCACCAAAAAGCAAGGTGTGGCAGCAGTGTATGATTCAGTCGGTAAGGATACTTATCCAGGCTCATTGGAAGTACTTCAAAATTTCGGGATGTTTGTAGCCTTTGGTCAATCCTCTGGTCCGGCAAGTAATTTCAAAATGGCTGACTTGTCTGCATATGGTTCACTCTTCATGACGCGACCAACGCTGTTTCACTACATTGCAGGCGATGAACTCCACAAACGCGCACGTCAGCTTTTCAAGATGATTGCAGACGGCAAGATCAAGATACAGATAAACCAGACCTATCCGCTTGCAAAAGTGGCAACCGCACACCGTGATATCGAAGGTAGAAAGACAACAGGACAGACAGTACTCTTGCCTTGAACCCGGTTTTGGTCAAGCCGATAGCACTTTGATTGTTGGTGCTATCGGCATTATTTTTGATTATACAGTAAGTGGTTCGTTTCCACGCTTCCACGCCAAAGGCTTAACTGGTTCATCCAGCGGTGTCTCGGCTACATGATTGATGTAATTTGACATTGTTTTTTGTGCCAGTCCCAGGATCACATCCAGAACTGCCCTGTGAGAGTAGCCTGCATCAAAAAACTCTTTCATGGCTTCATCGCTTACATTGCCACGTCCACGCAACATTCGTACCGTGAAGGTTCTAAGTGCCTCCAGTTTTGCATCTGACAAAGGTGTTTCATTTCTCAATGCTTCAACGATTTCGTCTGAAACTTTCATGCGTTTTGCAATGCCTGTGTGTGCAGGAACGCAATAATGACATTCATTTTCCACATTGATCGCCTGCCAAACCACAGTCAGTTCATCAGCATTGAAAGCGGTTTGCGTGAACAGATGGTGCAATACCTGATATGCCTCAAGAGTCTGGGGACTTTCTGCCATGACCTTGTGCAACCCGGGCAATCTGCCAAAAGCGGCCATGGATTTTTCAAGCAAAGGCTTTGATTCATCAGGTGCAGTATCAATTTCGTGGGAAGGAAAATCAGTCATAGTTAGATAAGCTCCAAAAAATATTTATGTGATGGCTACGATTTACCCTTTTTTGAATGATCGTTCAAATATATAATTGAGTGATCGTTCAAAATAAATTGATTACCAACATGCCACGTTCTGCTTCCTATGACCGAGATGATTTAATTAACCGCGCACGAGAATTATTCTGGTGCAAAGGTTGGGCCGGGACTTCGATGAAGGATCTTGAGAACGCCCTGAATATTCGCCCGGGCAGTTTTTATGCAGCATTTGGTTCCAAGGACGAGCTTTATTCTTTGGCACTCGACCAATATGCAAAGGACGGGCTTTTCCGGCTTGAAAAACTCTATCAACGACTTGGTGCCTTTGAAACCTTGAAGCGCTATCCGCTTGAAGTGATTTCAGGCAGGGAAATTCCGGTCCGTGCCTGTATGCTTTCCAAGACACTCATGGAACTTCAAGGCAAAGACAATAAGCTTTCCAAAAAAGCCAATGCCCATTTAATGCGCATGGAAAGCAAGTTTGGAAATCTTTTTCTGGAAGCTCAGAATAAAGGCTTGATAAGCCAGGAACAAACACCTGAAAAACTTGCCCGGCGCTATCAATCAGATCTTTTGGGTTTGCGGCTGTCTTCTGAGCGCACCAATATCGACATCAAGGCTCTTGCAAAAGAAATATCAACTGATCTTGATCGTCTATAGTGAATTGGCAAGCTACCAGCAATGGCATGAGCGCCGCTTATTGCAGCACCCATTAATTCTTACCTGAATTCTTACTTGCCAAACTGGCTTTCAACTTCAGCAACTATAGCTTCGGCACCAAAGCGTAAAGGATCTACACATGGCAGGCCATATTCTTCACCTGTTTTGGCCAGATAAGCTTTTGCCTCATCATCTGAAAGCGCTAATGTGTTTACACAAATGCCAACGCAGCTGATGTTCGGATTTGTGAGTTTGCCCATCATCACTGTTGCATCAATGATCTGTTGGATGGTTGGCAAAGGTGTTGGCACGCCGCGCATGGTTGTTCTTGTTGGTTCATGACAAACAACAAATGCGTCTGGTTGTGAACCATGTAAAAGACCCAGTGTTACGCCAGAAAATGACGGGTGGAACAATGAGCCCTGCCCTTCAACGATCTGCCAGTTGTTTTCGTCAGTTTCAGGAGTGATATATTCAGCAGCACCTGAGATAAAATCAGCAACAACAGCATCCAGCGCCACACCACGCTCTGCAATTAACAGGCCTGTTTGGCCTGTTGCGCAGAACTCAGCATTATACCCGGCTGACTTCATATCACGCTCAATGCAAAGGGCTGAATATTTCTTGCCGACTGAACAATCAGTTCCAACTGCAAGAAGACGCTTCCCGCTTCGCGGTGTGCCCTTGCCTGTTGCATAAGTTCGGTCAGAATGACGAAGATTGTGCAGTTGTACGCCCTTACGTCCTGCTGCTTCTGCAATCTCAGGTACTTCTTGCAGACGCACATGAAGGCCGCTTGCGATGTCAAAACCAGCCTCGATTGCTTCAACAACAATCGGGATCCATGTGTCTTTTAAAACGCCACCCGCATTAACGGCACCCACAACAAAAGTCTTGGCACCAGCGGCAATACCTTCTGCGATATTCATGTCTGGAATACCAAGGTCAGCGCCACAGCCTTCCATGCGCATCTGGCCAGCACAACGCTCAGGGCGCCAATCAACAACACCTTGTGCAGTCTTGGCCGCAAGTGCGTCCGGAACATCGCCAATGAAAAGAAGATAAGGAGATTTAATGCTCATAACTTTATACCCTGTTACCAAATTACTTGATTGTTTTTCCTACCTCTAAAGACCAGAATTAAAACCTGATAGTGCCAGTTTTATAAAAATTTCTGTAGAAGGCTAGACCAGATTTGGATATGTATAAATGATATTGTTCACAAGGATGTTTCCATGAAACCGACACCGAAGAATCCGGCACCACAAGATGCGCAAGAACGCAAGGCAATTGAGCCTGTTGTTTGCTATCCCATTGATACATTGCCTCCCTTTAATCCAGGCCTTTATGAAGATGCCAAAGCTTCAATGGAATTGATTGAAGAAATTATCATTGCCCCGCGTGATGCAGAAACCTTCAATGTTCCTGCAGGCCATTTTTTTCGTATTACATGCCCTGAGGGGCCACAGGTTGGTGATTTAAACCTGTGGAATGCAAATGATTTAAACGAACGGTTTTTCAGCGGCAAAACCCGCGCACTTCACGGAACACATGTTAGTACGGGCGACAGGCTCTGGAGCAATCTTCCATACATGCGGCCCATGGCTACCATTACTGATGATACGCTTGACTGGTATGGCTGGGATGAATTTGGCGGCTCTGTGCATGATGTTATCGGCACCCGATGCGACCCTTATACAGGTGTTTTATTGGCAGCTAGTGAATATCATTATTGCTGCCACTCAAACCTGACACGTGCC
>CALFBM010000141.1 GCA_937951645.1 uncultured Rhizobiaceae group bacterium | reverse complement strand
GCCTTCGCCTTCAGCTACTTCCTGAGCAAAACGCGGCTCCCTCAACCATTTAAAGATCATGTTCGTATTCAGCGCATAACGCAAAGCAACCTGCGCAACCGAAACTCCAGGGGCACGCGTTTGCTCGCAGATCAAACGCTTCTCTTCTTCAGACCAAAAACGACGCTTCTTACCCGCCATAACAACAACCCCTTAGTATCCACTTAAAATAAGCGGACACTAAGAAAATACAACGCCAATTAGTAGAGCGCATTCAACGGACGGATACGATGAGAGCTGAATAAATATAATTGAAGGAAAATAGTTGGCGACCTAAACGAAGGCACTCGAATGTCTGCTTTCATCGCGCTAGAAGGTTTTTGTCGCATCTAAGTTAATGGCCGCAATCCCCTAATTGTCGCCATCTGCCTCTCTCATTATTGAACGTTGGGTTTCTCTTGATTATCGACTGGACTTGTTTGGCAAAGGAAGCATTGCTTGGTCTTGAATAGATAGGAGACCAGATGATGAAACCAATAAACAACAAAGTTAGGGCGAAGCTACTCAGGCTGATTGTGCAGGACTTAAAGTCAGCAACAGCCATAGCGGATGCAATAGCAAAGCAAGCTCAGGAGGATTTAATGGCAGGCAGATCAGATAATGCCATAAGTGCCTTACTAGAAATTGAACCACGTTTATACGACGCAAAGAAGCTTTTTCTACTCTCCACCTATGTCAATGACCTTGGTACCCAAGGGAAGGAGTAAAAGGATGATGGCCTCAGTAAATAAGCTTCAACAGCAAATTGAAGCACTTGAAGAACTGCCTCGGGATGAACTTGTTTCTAGATGGCTCAAGATGCATGGAAGTCTGCCACCAAAGAGCATGAATAACCCGATGTTGGTGCGCTCAGGTGCTTATCAACTGCAAGCAAAGCGGTTTGGTGGTTTAAAAAGCGCAACTCACAAAGCTCTGCTAGCGGTTGTAAATGGAGAGACGCATAAGCCGCAGATGCCAAAACCTGAACTTAAACCTGGCATGAGATTAATGCGGGAATGGCATAGCCGAACCCACCAGGTGGAAGTATTGGAGAAAGGCTTTGAATGGCAAGGCGAGGTTTATAGCTCACTGAGTAGTATCGCTAAAGCAATAACAGGTACCAAATGGTCAGGGCCCAGGTTCTTCGGACTATCAAGTGGAGCAGGCTCATGAACATTCACACCGATACAACCGCTGACACTTATCAGACAGCCTCATCTCGAACTGAAACAAAAGCTAAAACATCAAAGCTACGTTGTGCCATCTATACCCGTAAGTCTTCTGAGGAAGGATTGGAGCAGGACTTCAACTCTCTGGACGCACAAAGAGAGGCCTGTGAAGCCTATATAGCCTCCCAATCAAGTCTTGGATGGAGGTTAGTATCAAAACCATATGATGATGGCGGCATATCAGGCGGTACGATGAAACGTCCAGCCTTACAGGAGCTGCTTGAAGACATTCGTAAAGGCTTGGTGGATGTTATTGTTGTTTACAAGATCGACCGTCTAACGCGCTCTTTGATGGATTTTGCAAAGATGGTCGACATCTTTGATGGTAAGGGTGTGTCTTTTGTCTCGGTAACCCAGCAATTTAATACCACTACCTCCATGGGCAGGTTAACACTGAATGTCCTCCTCTCATTTGCCCAGTTTGAACGAGAAGTTACTGGTGAGCGTATCAGAGACAAAATAGCAGCCTCCAAGAAGAAGGGTATGTGGATGGGAGGCAAGGTTCCACTTGGCTTCAAAGTGGAAGACAGAAAACTGCATATTGAAGCGGATGAAGCAGAAACGGTCCGCTATCTCTTTAGACGGTATCTGGAACTTGGTTCGGTCACGAAACTAGTTGAAAATGCACAAGCCAATGGATTGTCGGGCAGGGTGGTTCATCAGAAGAACGGTATCGTCAAAACGACGAAGCCATTTGGGAGAGGCAATTTATACCATCTTCTCTCCAACCCAATTTACATTGGTAAAGTCACGCACAAACAGGAAGTCTATGAAGGCCAGCATAAGGCAATTATTGATGAAGAACTATGGGATGGTGTTCAAGCCAAGCTCAAGTCCAATTCTGCAAACAGGAAGCTTGGCACGAACACTAAATCAAGAAACTTGCTAACGGGTCTATTGTTCGACAGTGCAGGCAATCGACTGACACCCAGTCATGCGAACAAGAAAGGTGTCCGATACAGTTATTATGTCAAAACACAGATTAAGACGCATGAATCAAACTTTGATGACAACGATATAAGCCATGGAAATGATTCAGCAAAAGCCAAAACAGATTGGAGAATACCAGCTCAAGAAATAGATCAGTCTGTACTCAACATTCTTAGCAATGATATGACAGATCCAATCAAGCTGAGTGCTATGTTCCCATCAATTGACCTGACAATTAAACAGCATCAAACGCTTGCAAAAAGAGCATGCAAGCTTACAAAACAACTCCATCACTCCAATCCGGTATCCCAAAGAAAATTGCTGTCCAAGCTTTTGAAGCGGGTTGAGTTACATCAAGATAAAATCATCATCTCCATCAATGTAGACGGCTTAGTCACCCACCTAAAAATCGATATGAGCAAAAACCAAAACCAGTCAAATACAATCCATAGAATTGAAGTTGAGAATCCCGGTGCAATAATCCCTCACTGAACGCTTCGGATTTCCGGAGTAAAAATACACCAGTGATAAGCTTTCTGTTTTGCAGAGGGCGGGGATGAAGCGCGTGGAATTATATGGACGAGTACGTCATAAGGTTTTGATTGAAGGTTATAGTAATCGCGAGGTTGCACGGATGTTTGGGATTGATCCGCGTACGGTTGCCAAGATGCTGAAGTATTCAATTCCACCTGGCTATCGTCGCAGGAAGCGAGCTTGCCGCCCCAAGCTTGATCCGTTTGTTGGGATTATTGATCAGATACTGGAGGCTGATAAAGAGGTTCCCAAGAAGCAACGTCATACGGGTAAGCGGATATTTGAGCGATTACGGGATGAGTATGGTTTTGAGGGCGGCATTACAATTGTCAGCGATTACATTTGTGCGGCCAAGCAGAAACAGCGTGAGATGTTTGTGCCATTAGTTCATCCACCTGGTCATGCACAGGCAGATTTTGGTGAAGCTCTGGCTGTGATTGGCGGTGTAGAACGCAAGATCCATTTTCTGGTGATCGACCTGCCGCATTCTGATGCCTGCTTTGTCAAGGCCTATCCGGCAGAGACGACAGAGGCGTTTTGTGATGGGCATATATCTGCTTTTGCGTTCTTTGGTGGCGTGCCGGTCTCGATACTCTATGATAATACCAAGATTGCAGTTGCCCGTATTCTGGGCGATGGGCGGCGCAAGCGTACCCGGGTATTCTCGGAATTAGTTTCTCATTATTTGTTCAAGGATCGGTTTGGCCGTCCAGGCAAGGGTAATGATAAAGGCAAAGTGGAAGGCATGGTTGGTTATACCCGCCGTAACTTCATGGTTCCCAAGCCGGTTTTTGCAAGCTTCGATGATCTCAATGCATATCTGGCAGATCAATGTCTCAAACGAATGGGCGATAGGCTTCGTCGCCATAAGGATACAATTGGTGATCGCTTTATTGCTGACCTTGAAGCGTTACAACCACTGCCTGCGGTTCCTTACGATGCTTGTGACAAGCAATCTGTCAAAGTCAGTTCCCTGTCCCTGGTTCGTTATAAGGGCAATGATTATTCCGTGCCAACCCAATATGGCCACCAACAGGTTCTAATTAGAGGATACGTCCATGAAGTAGTGATTGCCTGTGGCGGTGCGATAGTCGCCCGTCATCCAAGGTCATGGGAGAAGGAAGATTATATCTTTGATCCGCTACACTATCTGGCATTACTTGAGCAAAAAGCCAATGCCCTAGACCAGGCAGCTCCGTTGGCTGATTGGGAACTGCCTGATGTGTTTGCAACCCTGCGTCGTTTATTGGAAGCGCGGATGGGAAAGAAAGGCAAACGTGAGTTTGTTCAAGTTCTACGCTTGCTGGAGACTTTCCAGATGATAGATGTTGAAGCTGGCATTAAAAGCGCACTTGAACGGGGGACAGTTGGCTTTGATGCTATAAAGCATCTGGTATTGTGTCGGATTGAACGTCGTCCGCCACGACTTGATATGACCGTCTACCCCTACTTACCCAAAGCCCGTGTAGCAACCACACACCCAAGTGATTACATGTCTTTGTTATCGGGAGGAAACTGATGGCAGAGATCAATGATACTCCGCAATTATTGCTCTCCCATCATCTCAAAACCCTGCGATTACCAACCTTCCTGCGAGAATACGATAAGGTTGCTAAGCAATGTGCTGCTGAAGGTGTGGATCATTCACGCTATCTACTACGCCTTGCCGAACTGGAACTGATCGACCGCGAACGCCGTATGGTTGAACGGCGCATTAAACAGGCAAAGTTCCCCGCAATCAAAAGCCTTGATAGCTTTAATTATAAGGCTCTACCCTCGCTCAACAAGCTACAGGTCATGGAGCTGGCAAGGTGTGATTACATCAATCGCAACGAGAACATCATTGCAGTTGGCAACTCTGGTACTGGCAAAACACACATTGCCCTGGGGCTGGGATTGGCCGCCTGCCAGAAAGGTCTGGCGGTTGGGTTTATCACCGCATCCGCCCTGGTTCATGAATTACTGGAAGCCAAAGATGAGAAACGTCTGTTACGCTTGCAAAAGCAACTGGCAAAATACAGCCTGCTGATTATTGATGAACTGGGCTATGTGCCTCTGTCGCCATCCGGTGCAGAATTACTCTTCGAGACCTTCTCTCAACGCTATGAGCGCGGCTCTACCATAGTCACATCTAATCTACCATTCGATGAATGGACATCTGTCTTCGGTTCAGAACGCCTCACAGGTGCATTGCTGGATCGTCTGACCCATCACGTTCATATCTTTGAGATGAACGGTGAGAGTTACAGACTTAAAAACAACCAGACTCCAAAGCAAAAATAATCAAACAAAAACAACAAGCGGCTTGACCACAGCCCCGCATAGCTACGTCGCTGTGGAAGGCACTACGCAATGCGGGCCCATGGACAACCCTCTGCAACCATAGTGATGCAGTTTTACTCCGGAAAACGATGCAATTTTATTCCGGTGTTGACAG
>CALFBM010000140.1 GCA_937951645.1 uncultured Rhizobiaceae group bacterium | reverse complement strand
ACAAGCGGCTTGACCACAGCCCCGCATAGCTACGTCGCTGTGGAAGGCACTACGCAATGCGGGCCCATGGACAACCCTCTGCAACCATAGTGATGCAGTTTTACTCCGGAAAACGATGCAATTTTATTCCGGTGTTGACATATATATTCAAACCTTGAAGCAGGCACTTTCACAAAAGACAATCTTGATGCATGGTTACAGGAAAATACTGCTCGGAGATAAAAATGGCAATCGAGATACGTCCTATCACCCCTGCCGTAGGTGCAGATATTTACGGAGCTGACATTAATAATGAAAATGATTTTTACGATATAAAGCAGGCATTTGTGAATCACAGTGTTATTGCAATTCGGGGGATTAAACTATCACCAGAAGAACATTTGTCTTTTGCACGCAAATGGGGCGAGATTAACGTAAACCGTTTTTTCAAGCCTGTTGAGGGTTATCCGGAAATTGCAACGGTACTTAAAGAACCAGACCAAACCTCTGCAATTGGCGAGACATGGCACACAGATCATTCTTATGATGAAGCGCCTGCAATGTGTTCAATACTTTATGCAATTGAAACACCCCCTGTTGGCGGAGACACTGCTTTTGCTTCACAACATGCCGCTTATTCTGCACTGTCAAATGGTATGAAAAAAACATTAGAGGGTTTAAATGCCTGGCATTCGTCACGTCACGCATTTGGAGCTGATCTTAGTGATGAAGAAGCCCACAAAGACGGCCGCCTTGGTAATGAGGAAGCTGCCAAACAAGACGCACTTCATCCTGTAGTTCTTACACATCCCCTATCGGGCAAGAAGTGTCTTTATGTAAACGGTGACTTCACAACGCGTTTTGAGGGCTGGACCAAAGAAGAGTCTCAGCCCCTGCTTAATCAACTTTACGCCCATTGCTCCAGGGCTGATTTCACTTGCCGTGTGAGATGGGAACCTGGAACACTTGCGATATGGGATAACCGCGCGCTACAACACATGGCAATCAATGATTATGCCGGTCACCGCCGCTTAATGCACCGTATTACCATTGAAGGTGTACCTCTTTCTTAAATGAAACCCATGCGCTAGATAGTATCCATGTTCATTCCATTTTTCCTTAAGCTTAAAGAAGCAAAAATTCCTGTGACACTACGGGAGTTTCTAACCTTGCTTGAAGCGATGGATAAAAACCTTGTGACCTACGATGTTGAAGGCTTTTATTACCTCGCGCGTGCAGCACTTGTTAAAGATGAACGCAATCTGGATCGCTTTGATGTTATTTTTTCGGAAAGCTTCAAAGGGGTTGAACGTATTGGTGGAACTGAGGGCATTGATCAAGTTGATCTGCCTGAAGAATGGCTTCGCAAGATGGCCGAGAAGCATCTTTCCAAAGACGAGATGAAAGAAATAGAATCTCTTGGTGGTTGGGAAAAGCTGATGGAAACACTCAAGAAACGGCTTGAAGAACAACATAAACGTCACCAGGGTGGCTCCAAGATGATCGGGACTGCGGGCACCTCACCTTTTGGTGCTTATGGTTACAATCCTGAAGGGGTTCGTATTGGACAGCACGAGAGCCGCCATCGCCGTGCAGTTAAAGTCTGGGATAAGCGTGAGTTTAAAAATCTTGATGATTCTGTTGAACTTGGGACTCGCAACATTAAAGTTGCCTTAAAGCGGTTACGACGCTGGGTTCGTGATGGTGCTTCTGAAGAGCTTGATTTAAATAATACAATACGCGCCACTGCTGAAAGTGGTTATCTGGATGTAAAAACCAGACCAGAGCGCCGCAATGCCGTAAAAGTTCTACTCTTCCTGGATATTGGCGGTTCAATGGATGATCACGTCAAGCTGGTTGAAGAATTGTTTTCTGCCGCTCGTATCGAACTCAAAAACCTTGAATATTTTTACTTCCACAATTGTCTTTATGAAGGTGTTTGGAAAGATAACAAACGTCGACACAACGAACGTATGTCAACTTGGGATGTACTTCATACTTATGGTTCTGATTATAAAATTATCTTTGTGGGTGATGCAGCCATGAGCCCTTACGAGGTGGTTTATCCAGGTGGTTCTGTTGAACATTGGAACGAAGAATCCGGTGAGGTTTGGTTAAGGCGCGTTCTTGATAAGTGGGACAATGCCATTTGGCTCAATCCGGTTGAACAACGCGTATGGAAATACACGCAATCGACACAGATGATTAATCAGCTCTTTGCAGGCCGCATGTTCCCAATGACATTATCCGGATTGGATCAAGGGCTAAAAGAGCTTTCTCACTAGAGCACATAAAAAAACCCGACTCATGGCCGGGTTTATAAATCTTGTCGGGTTGAGAAACTATTTTTTCATCAAACCGCTGATTGCTGGCACTGCTAATGAAGCAAGAACAGCTTTTACAATGTCTGCAAGAATAAAAGGTTGAACGCCATATTTCCATGCGCCTTCAAAACCAAGAAGATTTCCACTTGAACCAACAAACACAAAACCAAGCCAGTAAGCACCCAATGCATAAATCAATAAAGTAGCAACCAGCGTCGCGCCTAATAATGCAAAGATGTTTTTTGAACTGACACAATCAGCAATATAGCCAACGATTGCAACCGCAATCACGAAACCGGCCAGATAACCAGCTGTTGGTCCAGCGAAATAGCCAAACCCCGCAACCGGCCCTGCAAATACAGGTACTCCCATAAAACCAACGGCAAGATAAGAAGTGATTGTCGCCAGACCAAGACGAAGACCGTAAGCTGCTGCCAATCCCATTATGGCCAAGGTTTGCAATGTTACAGGAACAGGCCAAAATGGAACTTGAACCTTTGCAGACAAAGCGATGAGTGCTACGCCAAACGCGACTAATGTTGCCTGCATTGCAACTTTCAAAGATGAATTACTAATGGAACTTGGTGCGAGTGCATTTGAAGACATTATTTGTTTTCCCTGAAAATAATATTTGTTGCTAAATGTATAATTGCTAATACCATCCGTATCAAGCACTCAAAATTGCATTAAGAGATTTCATGGTTTCACCTTCTTTCAGAATAAAATTTGATCCCGAGCATGGCAAGGCTGTTGAGGTCACTCCCAATATTCAACGCATTACCGCACCTAATGAAAGCGCCTTTACATATCGTGGTACCAACACCTACATTTTAGGAAGCGATAGCGTCGCCGTAATAGACCCAGGCCCCGCAATTGATAGTCATTTTGAATTACTGCTTGAAACGCTGAAGGGGAGAACAGTCAGTCATATTATTGTAACACATACACATATGGATCATTCACCGCTAGCTGCCCCTTTAAAAGAAAAAACAGGTGCCCCTATTTATGCTGAAGGTCCTCATCGCAATTCAAGAGATTTGCATTTGGGTGAGGTCAATTCACTGGATGCAGCAGCTGACCATGACTTTAAAGCCGACATACTTTTAAAGCATGGCGATATGATTGAAGGTAGGGACTGGGCGCTGGAAAGCATTCTTACCCCCGGGCACACACAAAACCACGCCTGTTTTGCCATCAAAGATACAAACATGCTGTTTTCTGGTGACCATGTAATGAGTTGGGCGACATCAATTGTGGCACCTCCTGATGGCTCCATGGCTGACTATATGAATTCGCTTGGTGTCATGATGGAACGAAAAGAAACCATTTATTTTCCAGGCCATGGTGGGCGACTTGAAAAAGCTCCAGAGTTTGTTCGTGCGCTTCGTGCCCATAGAAAAATGCGTGAAACAGCTGTTCTTTCCCGTATTCGTGCGGGTGACAAAACCATTCCCGACATAGTGAGGGTTATCTACAAAGAAACAGACCCACGACTGCACGGTGCAGCAGGGTTATCGGTCTTTGCACATATCGAGGATCTTGTTACCCAGAACAAGGTTCTTTGTGAGGGACCTCCAGCACTTGATAGCATTTATACGGCAACACCTGTTTAGCCTTCGCCTGCGATACCAAGTAAAGCAGTGTCGAGCTGCTGTAGAAAACTTTCTATCAACTTGGCATTATAACCAAAATCATGCTTGCCCCAGCGTGCTGATGAACGCACATCAACCAAGGTATTTCGATCTTCACTGACTATGCGAATAACAACATCATTTTCAAAGCCAAAAACAAGAGTACGCTCCAGAACCTCTATATAAATATCATCCGGTGTCTGAAAATTATCTTCTAACTGCTCTTCCTGTCCGGAATTCTGCGCATTATTATCGGCAAGTTCACTCGTGTTCTCTGTTTCGCTATTATTCTTTAATTCAGGAATTCCTTGCGAACCTGTAAGCAACCATTCATTATCATCAATAATGGCACGAACTGCTTCAAGAACTCGTTCTGGCCCGGCCGGATAGCGCCGCGATTGTAATCTTGGGTAAGCCAAAATCATTTTTTTTGAGTATTCATCATCATACTCAATAACCGGATTCATACCTTTATCTGCCTTGTTTGCCCTTAAATTAATTGCATTTATATATTCAGGCGGGTTCAGCATGTCTGTTGAAACATCATTTGCCAGAGGAAATTGAAGTGCCAAAAAAGCCTGATAACCAAAAGGTAAAAGTACAAGCAATGTAATAATCATGCCTCGCACCACTTGCGAACCGCCACGATAGCCTTTTGTCCAAAGCTCACTGATTGCCTTAAAAGCAAAGACCAATGAAAGAAGTGCTATCAACAGGCCAAATGCAATTAGTATAAACATTTGAACTGTATCTATCTTTGTAAATCGATAAAGCAAAATAACGAGCACAAAGAACGGGACAAGGAATAAAGCTAACCGCAGACACCAAATGGCTGCTTTGGAACGGCGTTCTTCAAAATAATCAACCATGGAAATTTCACTCTAATTCTTAAAAATTACCTCTATTTCGCCCCATTATAGCCACGGGGCAAGTCTTTTCTTTAATCTGAATATTTATCGATGGGTGAACCAGGAGCTTATAATGCAATACAATCATTTATCGCAATCACCTCATAAAAATACTAATGCATTAACTTGTGTTCCAGTGTTTGAAAATTCTCGTAAATTTAATAATGCTGTACTGGAAGCTGCCGACAATGCAGGGTGTCAATTCTTGTTTGAAGTTCCCGCAGGACTTTTCGGATTAAAAGAAAGCAGGGCTGCTGCCATCAGGCTGAATGTATTTAACGAACGTGATCAGTTAGCCTTTATCGTATGTGATACAGAAACTGGTGTTATTCGCGTGTTGAGCGGTGATGAAGCGCCCACTAACGTTATCCGCTTTGTTCAGTCTTATGCACATGTTTTAAGCTTACTTCAAGAAAGCACAACTACTTCACATTAAGCGTATTAGCCAATTCCGTGAGTGATGAAAGTACCATATCTGCATGAGGTAAAAGCACTTCCCGCTTTGCAAGGCCTGTCTCAACTGCACAGGTTTTTACACCAGCTGCTTTTCCAGCTTGCATATCGTGAACACTATCGCCAACCATCAGCACTTCATGAGGTTTAAAACCTAGTGTTTCAACAAAAGCATCTATCATGCCGCTTTCAGGTTTTGCTCCATAGCCTGAATCAGCACCAGAGATACTCTCAAACAAATGTTCAATATTCAGCGCTTCCATTTGCGTAATGGCATTTTCTTCTGAATCATTTGTTCCAACACCAAGTACAATGCCAGCATCATGCAAACGCTCCAATGCCAATGCAACGCCTGGCAATGCTTCAATGGTATTTTGACAAACTTCGCCATACATTTCATCAAGACCAGAGCCAAATTCCTCAATATCCTCAATGGGTAAAACACTGGATAGTGCTTCAGCTATATCCACTCCCGAACCAGCAACAATAATTGATGTATCCAGGATTTTATTGCTCGCCAAATCAAAATGCACTGCCTGCGCTGCCTGCTCGAGCAATTCAGGGTCACCACCACAAATTTCATCAAGTACAAGTTTGGTTGCAGGATTAAAAGTTGCTGAAAAATCTGCAATTGTGCCATCTTTATCAAAAATGATTGCCTTAATATCCATGTGATCCCCTCAAATCTATTTCGATTATCTTTGACAGTTTTCCGTGTCTTTGACAAACATGTATTGAACTTGGAAAAATAATTTTATGGGCGAAATTTTTGTCTCCATGGCGGGAACACCACAAGGGGAAGTTCTTGCACTATTCCTGGCACTGATGTCAGCATTGGCACATGCGATCTTTGCTGCAGTGAATAAAGGCGGTGTTGATCCTTATCTTAATCGCGGCGTTATCAATGTGGCATATTCCACGATGGCAGCGCCATTTGCCTTGTTCGTTTTCCCGCTTCCAGACGAGCAACTGATCCCTTTGTTATTTTTCTCATTCCTTTTGCATATTGCATACGAATGGTTTCAAGCCGCAGCTTTTTTACGCGGTTCTTTCACGCTTGTCTATCCTATCGCGCGTGGCATAGGGCCAGTCGTGACTGCCCTACTGGCGCTTTTTGTATTTGGTGAAATGCTGGTTTTTAGTCAGTGGTTTGGATTATTGCTTTTATCAGGTGCAATCCTGATTGAATTTCACTAGAAAACCAGGTAGCAAAATTATGCTGTTTCACGCAATTTTTCTGCCTGTTCGAGGTCAACAGAAACAAGCTGACTTACACCACGTTCTGCCATTGTCACGCCGAACATGCGATCCATACGCGCCATCGTAATTGGATTATGTGTAATCAAAACAAACTTTGTATCTGTTGTGGCTGACATTTCATCCATAAGATTACAAAACCGCTCCACGTTATGGTCATCAAGCGGTGCATCGACTTCATCCAGCACACAGATTGGCGCAGGGTTGGTCAGGAACACAGCAAAAATGAGTGCCATTGCAGTCAGTGCTTGCTCTCCACCTGATAAAAGCGTCATTGTTTGTGGTTTTTTGCCAGGGGGACGTGCCAATATTTCAAGTCCAGCTTCCAGGGGGTCATCCGACTCAACCAGCTGAAGCTCTGCAGTACCGCCGCCAAACAAATGAGTAAAGAGACGTTTGAATTGTGTATTCACAACTTCAAAAGCTTCAAGCAAGCGTTCCCGCCCCTCTTTGTTCAGGCTTTGGATGCCAGAGCGAAGCTTGGCAATTGCTTCAATAAGATCATCGCGTTCTGTAATAATTGCAGTACGCTTTTCATCAATCTCGGTTTGCTCAGTGTCAGCACGCAGGTTTACAGCACCAAGACGTTCACGTTCAGCTTTTTGGCGCTCAAGCTTGCTTTCAATTTTATCAACTTCTGGCAATCTGTCATCGGCTTTAAGTTCAGCCATAGCCATTGTGTCTGCTGGATGGCATTCAAGCTCTTCGCGGATGCGCGCCTCAACTTCTGCCCGACGTTCTTTTGCGGCATTTACACGCTCTTCTGAACGCCCTACTTTTTCGCGGGCATCGGCCAAATCATCAATAGACTGACGTGCAGCTCTCGAGGCTTCCGCCAAAGTTGTTTCAGCTTTTGCCAAAACATCAGCAGCTTCGCGTCTTGTTACTTCTGCATTTTCCAATTGATTTAACAATTCACGACGCTTGGCATCAAACTCTTCAGGAGCATCGGCCAGCTTGGTAATTTCTGATACGGTTTCATCACGGCGCTTGGCAAGTGTCTCAATTTGCTTGCCTGCATTTTTCAGGCGGTTTTGCCAATTCTGACGTTCTGTCTGAATAACCTCCAGTCGCCGACCACGTGCTTCTGCATCGCGGGAAAGACCTTGCGATGCAGCTCTTGCTTCGGCAAGTCGGGCACGATCTTCCGCAACTTTTGTGCGGAGTGTTTCAAGTTCTGCATCAGAAGCGCTCATGTCGACCATCGCCAGTAATGCACTATCGGTTTCCACAACACGCTTCGTTGTTTCTTGCAAGTCGTCCGCAAGACGGTTTTTTGCCTCTTCAAGTGCCGAGCGTTTTGCAGCCAGCTGGCTCACAGAGCGTTCTGCAATTGTAAGTGCTTCGCGCGCCTCACCAAGACTTCGTTGATGAGAGCGAATTACATCGCGTGCCTGTAATTCTGCTTCGATTAAATCCGCTGTTTTCTGCTTGCCAGTATCATAAGCTGATTGTGCAGCATTTACCTTCGCATTAGCTTCAACGGATGATTTATCAAGTTCGATCAAGCGGTTTTTCTGTGCAAGTCTAAGTGCGGCGGCAGTTGGCGCTTCAGCACTTGCAACAAAACCATCCCAGCGCCAAAGATCACCTTCGATTGATACAATACGCTGGCCAGGCTTCAGGAGTTTGGCAATTTCATCGCCACGGGTTTTGTCAACAACACCAACTTGCGCAAGGCGGCGCGAAAGTTCCATTGGAGCTTTTACAAGCGCGCTTAAACGCTTGACGCCTTCCGGCAATGCCGGATCTTCAGAACCATCGCCTGCAACGCCCCAATGAACCGGGGCTGCATCTTCAATTGAAACATCAAGATCTTCACCAAGAGCTGCACCAAGTGCTGCTTCATAGCCCGGCTCAACATCCATGCGCTCTACAACAGCAGGGAACAAATCTTCGCCCCCACGGTTCAGGATCTGGCGAAGTGTACGCGCCTCTGTTTCAATTTCGCGAAGGTTACCTTCAGCTATTTCCAACGGACCACGCGAATCCTGTTCGTTGTTGCGCGCCTGCTGTGTGGCTTCTTCGGCAGTGGTCAAAGCCATTTCAACGGATTGTGTTAAAGCTTCAAGTCTTGTTACTTCTTCCTGCTTTGAGGCGGGTCCTTCCATACCGGATATTTCTGCGATAATTGTAGCCAAATCAGTCTCTACCGATTTTGTCTGATCTTCAATTTTTTCCTTGCGCGTTTGAGCCTCTTCCAATGTGCGCTGTAGTTGACTGCGTCTGGCATTTTCATCAGCAAGTTTTACTGTCAGATCAGAGAAAGCTGCTTCACTCTTGCCCAGTGCGTCAGTCGCATTGGTGAG
>CALFBM010000139.1 GCA_937951645.1 uncultured Rhizobiaceae group bacterium | reverse complement strand
GTTGTGGGTTCGTCAAGGATATAAAGTGTGCGGCCTGTGGCGCGTTTTGATAGTTCCTTGGCAAGTTTGACGCGTTGTGCTTCACCACCTGATAGCGTTGTAGCTTGTTGGCCTACTTTTATGTAGCCAAGGCCTACGCGCTTGAGCGTTGACATTTTATCGCGCACGCTTGGCACAGCGTTGAAGAAATCTTCTGCTTCATCCACGGTCATGTCTAGAACGTCGGCAATGGATTTGCCTTTGAACAGGACTTCCAGCGTTTCGCGGTTGTAGCGTTTGCCTTTGCAGACATCGCAGGTGACATAAACGTCAGGCAGGAAGTGCATTTCTATTTTGATGACACCATCACCTTGACAGGCTTCACAGCGGCCGCCTTTTACGTTGAAGGAGAAACGTCCTGGCGCATAGCCTCTGGTTTTGGCTTCTGGCAGGCCGGCAAACCATTCTCTAATCGGTGTGAATGCGCCTGTATAGGTGGCAGGGTTTGATCGCGGCGTTCGCCCGATTGGGGATTGGTCAATGTCGATGACTTTATCCAGATGTTCAAAGCCTTCGATTGAATCGTGTGGCGCAGGAGCTGCCCTTGCGCTACCGATGCGTCTTGCTGCAGCCTTGTAGAGTGTTTCGATCAAAAGCGTGGACTTGCCCCCGCCTGATACGCCTGTCACCGCTGTGAAAATACCAAGCGGGAAATCGGCTGTGACGTTTTGCAGGTTGTTGCCTGTTGCTCCCTTTATGCGAACGCGTTTTCCCTTGACTGCCTTGCGGCGTTTTTCTGGCAGCGGGATTGCCAGCTTGCCTGTGAGGTATTGGCCTGTGATGGAGCGTTTGGATTTCATTACTTGTTTTGGTGTGCCAGAGGCAATGACTTCACCACCGTGAATGCCGGCATGTGGACCAATATCAACCAGGTGGTCAGCGGTAAGGATCGCGTCTTCGTCATGCTCAACCACGATGACTGTATTGCCGAGATCGCGTAAATGGCGAAGGGTTTCAAGCAATCTTGCGTTATCACGCTGATGCAAGCCAATGGAAGGTTCGTCCAGCACATAAAGTACACCTGTCAAACCGGAACCGATTTGCGAAGCCAGCCTGATGCGTTGGCTCTCACCGCCAGATAAAGTGCCTGAGTTTCGTGACATGGAGAGATAATCAAGCCCCACATCGTTCAGGAATTTCAAGCGCTCACGAATTTCCTTCAAAATACGACCCGCAATTTCGTTTTGCTTGTCATTCATGGTTTTGGGAAGATTTTCAAACCATTGTGCGGCATGTTTGATTGAGAGTGTTGTAATGGCCGTAATGTGTTTGCCGTCCAGCTTTACGCAAAGTGCTTCCGGTTTTAGGCGGTTGCCGTGGCAGGCTTCACAGGGAGATGAAGACATGAATTTTTCGATTTCTTCACGCATCCAGGATGAGTCTGTTTCGCGCCAGCGGCGTTCCAGATTGGGCAATACCCCTTCGAATGTTTTCTTTGTTTCATATTTGCGCAATCCATCATCGTAGATGAACTTGATTTCAGTTTTGCCTGTACCATGCAAAATAGCCTCTTGCGCTTCCTTGGATATCTCGCGCCATGGGTCTGACATTTTGAATTTATAATGCTTGCCTAGTGCCTCCAGCGTTTGCGCATAATAGGGAGAAGGTGTTGAGGATTTTGACCATGGCAGGATGGCGCCACCGCGTAACGTAAGTGTATCGTCAGGGATAACCATATCTGCATCCATGCCTTTTTGCGTCCCAAGACCATCACATGTTGGGCAGGCACCAAACGGGTTGTTGAATGAGAAGAGGCGTGGTTCGATTTCTGCAATTGTGAAACCTGAAACCGGACAAGCAAACTTTTCGGAGAAGACCAGGGTTTCATGTGTGGCGTTCAAGGATTTGTTTTTGGAGCCACCAGCGGCGGTTTCTTCTGGCGGCAGTGGCTTATCTGCAAGTTCTGCGATTGCCAGACCCTCAGATAGTTTAAGGGCTGTTTCCAGACTGTCAGCAAGGCGGGCTGTAATATCATCTTGTACAACAATACGGTCTACAACCACATCAATATCGTGTTTGTATTTCTTATCAAGTGCAGGGACATCGGCGATTTCGTATAAGATGCCGTCTACCTTTACGCGCTGAAAACCTTTTTTGGTGAGTTCAGCGAGTTCCTTGCGGTATTCGCCTTTGCGCCCCTGAACGATCGGGGCGAGCAGATAAAGTCTTTGGCCTTTTTCAAGCGCCATAATGATGTCTACCATTTGGGATATTGTCTGGCTTTCGATTGGCAAACCCGTGGCTGGTGAGTAGGGAATGCCGACACGCGCATAAAGCAGTCTCATGTAGTCGTAGATTTCTGTGACGGTGCCGACTGTTGAACGCGGATTTTTTGAGGTGGTTTTCTGCTCAATGGAAATGGCAGGTGAAAGACCATCGATCTGGTCCACATCCGGTTTTTGCATCATCTCAAGGAATTGACGTGCGTAGGCAGACAAGCTTTCAACATAACGGCGTTGGCCTTCTGCGTAGATTGTATCGAATGCCAATGATGACTTGCCTGAGCCAGATAGTCCTGTGATGACAATAAGCTTGTCGCGAGGCAAGTCTATATCGATATTTTTCAGGTTGTGCTCGCGAGCGCCACGTACTGAAATATTTTTTAGGTCGGCCATGTAAATTATCCACGCTACGAAAGAAGATTGTGATTCTTGGTTGCAATCTTATATAAATGAGAACATAATAGGAACATATAAGTTTTATATCAATGATATGATATGTGGAAAGATAAAGCTGGCAGTCGAGTTTGCAAGGTAAATAGGGCAAAGTACACGAAAGTTTTTTATAGAAGCGCCGGGTTTGGCGTTCAAGGTTTGGAGAGTATCATGGCAGGTAGTGTCAACAAGGTAATTTTGATCGGTAATCTGGGAGCAGATCCTGATATTAAAAGAACGCAGGATGGCAGACCGATTGCAAACTTGAGTATTGCGACTTCTGACACCTGGAAAGATAAAAATACAGGTGAGCGCCGTGAAAAGACAGAATGGCACCGCGTTGTGGTTTTTAATGAAGGTCTTTGTCGTGTGATTGAGAACTACGTCAAAAAAGGTTCGAAAGTCTATATTGAAGGCCAGCTTCAAACACGCAAGTGGCAAGACAATGAAGGCAAAGACCGTTGGTCTACGGAAGTTGTGCTTCAAAACTATAATGGTGTGCTTACCATGCTTGATGGTCGTAACGACAATCAGGGCGGCGGTCAGGGCGGTGGCTATGATCAAGGTGGTGGAAGTTTTGGCCAATCCGGCCCATCAGGTGGTGGTAGCCAGGGCGGTGGATTCGGTGGTCCATCAGGGGGTGATATAGACGACGAAATTCCGTTCTAGGAAGCTCATCGCTTAACTTAAAACCAGTATATTGCTGGCATCGGTGGTCGCATTGGAGGTGGTGTAATCGGCGCAACGTTTCCGATAGGGCTTTTGCTACTGGCTGTTTACACCAAACATTATCTCAAGAAACCAAAACTGTTTCCTAAGGCTTATTCTTCAAGCTTTCTTGCTTCATTCGCTCGTATGGTTTCCTCTTTGTGGTCCTTTGCACTCTGAACTTCAAGGAAGAGGCGTTTTACGACCGGGTATTTGTCCTTGACGGCTATTTCAATAAGCGTATTTGTGCGTTCCACATCGCCAGCCAGAACATCATCGCGGTAATCAACAGAGAGTGCCAAAAGTACGTCGTTTGGCCCTCTATGAAGTGTTCTGATTTCGTTCAAGGCAATGATTGTTTCATATTCGTTGACGAGTTTTTTAATGTCTTCAACGATTTCTGGTGCAGCTGCTTCCCCAATGAGCAAACCTTTGGTTTCCAATGCAAGCAAAAGTGCGGTGCCTGCAAGGATGATACCGATAATAATGGATGCAACGCCATCAATCACAGGCAACTTGAAGGTTACAGAAACCCAAATGCCAATCAGGGCTACCATAAGGCCAAGCATTGCAGCTGTATCTTCAAACAGAACAGTAAAAATGGTGGGGTCTTTTGAATCCCGCACGGCTTCAAGCAGGCTCTTTTTGCCTCTTACAGTGTTAAATTCCTTATATGCAATCCACCATGCAACGCCCTCAAAAACCATCGCCAGAATTAAAATGATATAGTTGATTGTTGGGTCACTTACCGGGTGTGGGTGTAATACTTTTTCAACGCCGTGATAAATCGAGATACCAGCACCAATCGAGAAAATCAAAATGGCAACAATAAAGGCCCAGAAGTAGATTTCAGAGGCATAACCAAAGGGGTGTTTCTCATCAGCAGGCCTTTTTGAACGTGCAATACCATAGAGCAGAAGACTTTGGTTGCCTGTATCCACCAATGAGTGAATGCCTTCCGAGAGCATGGCGGCTGAGCCTGTAATGCTCGCGCCCACAAATTTTGCAATTGCAATAAGGCCGTTGCCTATCATTGCTGCGTAGATAACTTTTTTTGAACCTGATGCCATAGTTTTGAGCCTGTATCCGAATCCGCTATAACTGTAATTTGATTTGTGCTGTTTTTGCACATGGCTTTAGTTTTACGCAAGGGCAATTGAAAAAATGGAGGAAATCATGCGCAAACTATTCAGTGTTCTTTTTGTTTTATCGCTATCAACAAGTGCTTTTGCAGGGGAAGTTGATGTTGTCGGGGTAAAGGTTAGTGGTTCTGGAACCACTTTTAATTTCTCTGTTACAGTTGAGCATGCAGATACAGGCTGGGAGCATTTTGCAAATAGATGGGAAGTCGTTGGTGAGGATGGCACTGTTTATGGGACACGCGTTCTGGCGCATCCGCATGTTAATGAGCAGCCCTTTACGCGGTTAGGAAGTGCGATAGTGCCCGAAGGTGTGAAAAGTGTAATTATACGCGCCAATGATCTTGTGCATGGTCTTGGAGGAAAAGAGATGAAGATTGCTCTTCCCGGTCGCTGAGAGTTTTATCTTTGAACGGATAATTATGTGAAGCTTTTTACAGTCCAAACCATATTCACGGCAGAGTTGGAAGAAAAGCAATCCCGATTTATTGCTCATCTTGTTCCGATTTCCGATTTTGAAATGACTTTGGAGCGATTACGCGATGAACACCGCAAGGCTTCGCACCATGTAACGGCTTTTCGGAAGATATCTGATAGCAACCAGATTAGTGAAAATGCCAAGGATGATGGAGAGCCTGTCGGCACTTCGGGCATGCCTGTGCTTAAAACCCTGATGGGTGCAAACCTGATTGACGCGGGCATGATTGTAACGCGTTATTTTGGCGGCACAAAGCTTGGAACAGGCGGTTTGGCGCGTGCTTATGCTGGTGCGTCTAATATGGCAATAGAAATGGCAAGCCTTGTTGAATGGAAGCGCATTGTTCAACATGAACACCAAACCGGTTTCGCCTCATCATCGCAAGTTGAGCGAGAGATTAAACAGGCAGGCCTTACTGTTACTGACCGACAATTTAATGCGGAGGGTGTGTTGTTTTGTGTTGAAGGTGCGGAAGACGATATTATACGCTTTAAGTCTGTTGTTGGTGATTAAACCAGCAATGCCTTAACGCCATCAATTACGAATTGCACTGAAAGAGCTGCCAGAAGAACACCCAGGAGCCTTGTTAAAATCATCCGACCTGTATTGCCCAGATATTTGTTTAGCAATTCTGAGGCAATAAATGCCAGCAAAACAAGGCCGATTACGAAGCCGATTACAAGTACAAGTATGCCGCGCCATTCCCAGGCGGCATCAAACTGTGTTGAAAGAAGGATGGTGGCGGAAATTGCACCGGGGCCGGCAATCATTGGCAGTGCCAGCGGAAAGACTGCAATATTGGCGATATGATCTTTGGTGATGGCAGTTTTTGAAGCCTCTTCTTTCCGTTCTTGTCTGACACCGAAGACCATCTCGAATGCGATATAGAAAAGCAGCAAACCACCAGCAACGCGGAAAGCGTGAATGGTTATGCCAAGGGTATCCAGAATAATCTGGCCTGCGACCAAAAAAAGCACCAGTAATCCGAAGGCAATCGAGCATGCGCGAACTGCGACTGATAGTCGTTCACTGCTTGTCATGCCTACGGTAACACCAATAAATATTGGCACGAGACCAACCGGGTCAATCGTTACAAGAAGTGTAAAAAAGGCATTCAGGATTGCATCAAATTCGAACATAAATTCTCGATATCAGTCTATTGGAGGAAAGGCTACCCAGTTTATTTTACAGGCTTTGTCTGTATAGTGCTAAGAGCTTGATATTGAAGTATAAAATAATTCATATTTCTGTGCTGAAATTTGGCTGATTAAAGGGAATCGGATAATATGAATTCAGTTATTTCAATCTGGGTGAACATTCTTGTCAGACGAAGCAAATACTCCAACCTCAGGTGATGATCCTTCCGACATCAAGCCGATTTCCATCATTGAAGAAATGAGCCGTTCTTATCTCGATTATGCCATGAGCGTGATTGTGAGCAGGGCGCTTCCTGATGTGCGTGACGGCCTTAAACCGGTTCACCGCCGCATTCTTTATTCAATGCACGAGAATGGAAATGACTGGAATAAGCCCTATCGCAAGTCTGCTCGTGTTGTCGGTGATGTAATTGGTAAATACCACCCGCATGGTGATACCGCCATTTATGATGCCATGGTACGCATGGCGCAGGATTGGTCATTGAGACTGCCCTTGATAGATGGTCAGGGCAACTTTGGTTCCATTGATGGTGATAAGGCTGCTGCTTATCGTTATACAGAATCACGCATGGCAAAGGCTGCGCATGAGCTGATTTCTGATATTGATAAGGATACTGTTGACTTTCAGGATAACTATGATGGTTCTGAACGTGAACCTGTTGTCCTGCCTGCCAGTTTCCCGAACCTGCTTGCTAATGGGGCGGGTGGTATTGCGGTTGGCATGGCGACCAATATTCCGCCACATAACCTTGGCGAGTTGATTGATGGCTGCTTGAAAATAATTGAAGACCCTGCAGTTTCGCTTGAAGAAATCATGCAGATTATCCCAGGGCCTGATTTTCCGACAGGTGCCATGATCCTGGGTCGAAGCGGCATTCGCTCTGCCTATGAAACAGGGCGTGGTTCTGTCTTGATGCGCTCAAAGGTTGAAGAAGAGACCATTCGTGCAGATCGCCAGGCCCTGGTCGTTACCGAAGTGCCTTACCAGGTAAACAAGGCCTCCATGATTGAGAAAATGGCTGAACTTGTCCGCGATAAGCGTGTTGAGGGCATTTCTGATATTCGTGATGAGTCTGACCGTGATGGTTACCGTGTTGTAATCGAACTAAAGCGTGATGCAGTTGCAGATGTGGTTCTCAACCAGCTTTATCGCTATACACCGCTTCAAACCTCATTTGGGTGCAACTTTGTAGCACTTAATGGCGGCAAGCCAGAGCAGATGAACCTGATGGATATGCTGCGCGCTTTTGTGGCTTTCCGTGAGGATGTTGTTACACGGCGTACCAAGTTCCTGCTTAACAAGGCGCGGATTCGTGCGCATGTCTTGGTTGGCCTTGCGATTGCGGTTGCAAACATTGACGAAGTTATCAAGCTTATTCGTTCAGCGCCTGATCCGGCAACGGCACGTTCTGAACTGATGACACGCAATTGGCCTGCAAAAGATGTGGCGCCGCTTGTTTTGCTAATTGATGACCCGCGTCATAAATTAAATGATGATGAAACATATAACCTCTCAGAAGAGCAGGCACGTGCCATTCTTGATCTGCGTCTACAAAGACTTACGGCGTTGGGTCGTGATGAGATTGCTGATGAGTTGAATAGCATTGGTGAAGAAATCAAGGATTATCTTGATATTCTGGCCAGCCGTGTTCGTGTAATGAAAATCATTACAGATGAGCTGATTGAAGTTCGCGATGAGTTTGCAACACCTCGCCGTACGCAAATCACCGACGGTGGTTTTGATATGGAAGATGAAGATCTCATTGCGCGAGAAGACATGGTCGTGACGGTTAGCCATAACGGCTACATCAAACGTGTGCCGCTTGATACGTATCGAGCGCAGCGTCGTGGTGGCAAGGGGCGCTCTGGTATGTCGACGCGGGATGAAGATTTCGTGACACGGATTTTTGTTGCCAATACGCATACGCCAATGCTGTTTTTCTCAACGCGTGGCATTGCCTATAAACTCAAGGTCTGGAAACTGCCCTTGTCTGCACCGCAGGCTCGTGGCAAGGCTCTGATCAATATTCTCCCACTTCAACAAGGTGAGACCATTACAACAATTATGCCGTTGCCTGAGGATGAGGATAGTTGGGATAATCTCAATATCATGTTTGCAACGACGCAAGGTACTGTGCGCCGTAACAAATTGTCTGATTTCCAACAAGTCAATCGTAATGGCAAGATTGCCATGAAGCTTGAAGGTGAAGACGGTATTGTTGGCGTTGATACATGTAGTGAAGATGCCACCGTTCTGCTCACATCAGCCAAGGGGCAGGCTATCCGCTTTAAAGTGACGGATATTCGTGTCTTTGCGGGGCGTAATTCTATTGGTGTGCGTGGTATCAAATTGGCACCGGGTGATGAAGTTATCTCAATGACCATTCTTAATCCGACCAAGGCTGAGGCGTGGGAGAGAACTGCATTCCTCAAACAGCGTCGTGCATTGCTTGCACTTGAAAACGGTGAAGAGAATGGCGAAGAAATTGAAGCAGTTTCAGATGACACAGATGAAGAAGGTTCAGAAAACCTGACGCTTACTGACGAGCGTTTTGCGCAAATGCAAGACAGTGAGCAGATGATTTTGACCTTGTCCGAACGCGGGTTTGGCAAGCGTTCATCAAGTCATGAATACCGTGTTTCGGGTCGTGGCGGCAAAGGTATTGCGGCAATGGCTGTAAATGATCGCAATGGTCAGCTTGTTTCCTCATTCCCGGTTGATGACAACGATGAAGTCATGCTGGTAACGGATGGTGGGCAGCTTATTCGTTGTCCAATTAAAGACATTCGCGTGGCTGGTCGTTCTACCCAAGGTGTAACAGTATTTAAAACGGCAAAAGATGAAAAAGTTGTTTCTGTCGAACGCATTACTGAAACGGATGATGAGGATGGTGCGGAAGAAAGTAGCGAAAGTGAAATGACCGCAGGGAACGAAGCAAGTTCTACACCACCATCATCAGACGCTTCCCCTAAAGATGATCATTCTGACTAGGTTTCGGGTATTGGTAAGTTGCGGGTTACTTTAACAAAACAGCTTATCAGATAATTGTGGTTGCTACTTATAAACTGACATGGTCTTAGAGTCCTCTGAATACTAGCTACCAGCTTTTTTACGCTTGACCGAGATCACAGGTTCATCAGACAAAATGCGAACTTCGCGTTGGGGGTAAGGGATTTTAATATCGTTGTCACGAAGAGTTTCCCAGATGATGGTGAGCAAGTCTGCAGAAATTCTGTTCTTTCCATCATCTATGCCTTCAATCCAGAACTCCAGACCAAACTTAATACCGCTATCACCAAATTCCCTAAGCTCACAATCAGGCGCTTCTGGCTCTTGCAATACATTTGGATGTTTGGATGCAGCTGCAACAATTAACTCAGGCAAGCCTCTAATATCAGTATCGTAACTGACTGAGAATTCCACTTCATAACGCTGGCGCGGATCATCCCTTGTCCAGTTGATGAACACGCCTGTAATGAACTTTTCATTCGGCACCATAATCTCTTTGCCATCATAGGTTTCAAGTGTTGCCGAGCGCATGTTGAGTTCTTTTAAGATGCCACTTCTTCCATCTTCGAGTTCAATGAAATCTCCTAAAGTCAGATTGTTCTCCATTAAGAGAATAAGGCCTGAGATAAAGTTTGAAGCGATTTGTTGCAGGCCAAAACCAATGCCTACGGCTAATGCACCGCCAAATACGGTAAGAGCCGTAAGATCTAATCCGAGTACCTGAAGCATCAAGATAAAAATAATGGCAAACAGGATAATCTGGAAAAGCTTGGCGATGAGTTCTTGTGTCGCGATGTCCAGGGTCTTTTGTGACCGGATCATGTTTTGACCCGACTTGTTTGAAGTGGAACCAACCCAGAAGAAGAAACCACCCACAATTACCGTTTTGATTATGAAATACAGCGAGAGTCTTATGTTGCCCGCTACAAACTCAATTCCATCAAGGAATGCGATTGTTTCATCCAGCCAGCCAAAAGCCTGTAAGGTTGCTATTGGAATACAAAGGTACAGTAAAATTGTACGTATCAACGGATGAGTAATGAAAAGATCTATTGCCTTGTAGATCAGGAATACAACAGAAATGCTTCGGGCAATTCTGATTAGCCAGTCAACGCCGAAGACAGAAACGACAACCTGCGCTGCAACCCCAAGTAAAATATAGCACAAGGCAGGATATATTAATGATCTGACTGCGTAAAAATAGCCTCGTACTTTAGCAAGTTTGGACTTTTTGTCAGGCTCTTCTGCAAACCATGCAACACGAGCTTGAAGCATACTGGATGCTGTCCTGGCAATGAATATTGCAGCTATTATTGCACCAACCTGGGCATAAAACTGAGGGCTGATTAGCCAGGCAACAAGTTGGTCAAATATTGCCTGGAATTGTGTTAGCCAAAATTCTTTATCCAAAAACTTATCAAATGACATGAGCAAAATCCCTTTTGCGACTCGTAACATATATTGAAAAGAGTCGAGCCATTGGAAATTGATAGCGCACAATTTTTTTATAAAATTATACAAGTTAAGTTTGCAGCAAAACAAAATGTATGCGCTACTTGGTTTAAGTTTTCAAAGGAGAAAATGATGATTTCAATGACCACGCTTCTAACTGTATCGGTTGCCAGTTTTCTTTTGGCAATTGTGCCAGGGCCTTCGGTTACTGTTATTATTGCCAATTCATTACGTGCCGGGGCAAGGGCAGGTCTGCTAAATGTGGCAGGAACCCAGTTTGGTGTTTTCTTGATGGTTTTGATTGTTGCAGCCGGGCTTGAAACAGTTGTGGCCATGGTGGGAGAAGCATTTTACTGGGTAAAGCTTGCGGGTGCGGCGTATCTTATCTGGTTGGGATATAAAATGCTTAAATCAGATGGCAGGATTGAAGAGGCTGCTACTGTAAAACCACCAAAAGTAGGGTATTTTTGGCAAGGTTTTCTTGTTTTGTGGTCAAACCCAAAAGCCTTGTTCTTCTTTGGCGCTTTTCTTCCCCAATTTGTGGATTTAAGCCGTGATACGTTTAGCCAGACTGTTTTATTGGGGATGATATTCCTGGTCATTGCCACAATTTGCGACAGTATATATGCAGTTCTTGCTGGAAAAGCAGGCAGCTGGCTTACCACACCAAAAGTCAGGATCGCAGAAATTGGTAGTGGAATTTGTCTTATAGGGGGAGGCGTTTGGCTGGCTCTAACTCGCCGTGCCTGACTGCAAAATCAATGCTTAAAGTGTAGCGTATTCAAAGCCATCGACTGAGCTGGAGGCTTGCGCGTTGCTAAGTGAGTCTGCAAGGTGCAATGCGTAAAAACCGATTGTTGAACTTGCTGCCAATGCTGCTATTAAAAAAATCATTATGTTTCCCAACTAATTATGATTGTTTGTTTGTCTCTAAAAATGAATTAGATGATTTTTATATTGCAAGATGTGCAATATGACACACATTGGATTTCTAATACGAATTTCCATTATTATAAGGGGCAGTAGCGGGTAGTATTATCATTATGAACGATGATCAATACTAACCCGCCGCGCATCATTCCAGAACAAGACAGGGATAAACTTGTCCTGAAAATTAAATCTTTAAAGAGCGGCAAAGCCTGCAATACGGTCTGAGCGTTTTTGTAGGCGCTTGCTTCTGACATTTTCTGATTCTGCCAAATGCAGTGCGTAAAAGCCCATTGTTGCAGTCATTGCGAGAGCGATAATCAATAAAGTCATTTCTAATCTCCTTTGCGAAAACTTAGTTTCTTTAACCTGAATGGTTTCTGAACCTTGTTTTTCATCTGTGTTCATAGAAATAGCCTAGGATATCAGGAGATTCTGTGCATTTTGGCACATATGCGAATTGGTTATGGTAAAAGAAGAAACTTGCACCTTTGGAAAACCCGTGAGAAAAGGAATTATGAATCGTATTGCATATTACCCGGGGTCTTTTGATCCAATGACGAACGGTCACATGGATGTGTTAAAGCAGGCCGTGACGCTTGCTGATGAGATTGTCATTGGAATAGGGGTTCATCCTGGTAAAATACCTATGTTCTCTTTTGAAGAACGCGCCGAGCTTGTCGCTGCTGTTGCTTCCGGCATGGATATAAAGATATCTGTTCAGTCTTTTGATAATCTGGTTGTTGATGCTGCCCATGATGCAGGCGCATCCATGTTAATCCGTGGTGTTCGTGATGGCACTGATCTGGATTATGAAATGCAAATGTCTGGCATGAATGGCACAATGCGACCAGAAATCACAACAGTATTATTACCTTCGCAACCTGCAACACGCCATATTACAGCAACATTGGTGCGGCAGATTGCTAAAATGGGCGGAGATGTCTCGCCTTTTGTACCAGATGCTGTAAACAAGGCTCTGAAATCAAAACTGTCTTCTTGAACCCGAAGGAACTTCAATGAAATTCGTAATTCGCTTTATAGCCAACCTGGTTGTTGGTTTTTCACTTATGATGGGCAGTGCACTTGCTGCCTCTGATACATTAATGATCCAGCTTAAAGATGGTGTTGTTGAAATCAAGCTACGTCCAGACCTGGCGCCAAAGCATGTTGAGCAAATCACATCACTTGCCAACAAGGGGTTTTATGATGGTATTATCTTTCACCGTGTTATTCCTGGTTTTATGGCTCAAACAGGTGACCCGACCGGTACTGGTCGTGGTGGCTCCGAGTTGCCAGATATTCCGGCAGAATTTACAAAGGCACCTTTTGATCGTGGCGTTTTGGGCATGGCGCGTTCGCAAAACCCCAATAGTGCCAATTCCCAGTTCTTTATTATGTTTGCCGAGGGGCATTTTCTAAACAATCAATATACTGTTTTTGGTGAAGTCACCAAAGGCATGGAACTTGTTGATAATATTGCCAAGGGTGAGCCACCGGCAAATCCGGACAAGATGATCAAGGTCCGTACATCAGATCAATTTTAATTTTTAATAACTTAAAGCAGGAATAATTTCATGAGCAATTATGCAGACCCGGAAAACACACTCGTTATGGAAACAAGCAAGGGCCAAGTGGTCATTGAGTGTATGCCTGATGTTGCACCAAAGCACGTTGAACGTTTGAAAGAGCTTTCACGTGAAGGCTTTTATGATGGTATCGTCTTCCACCGCGTAATAGAGGGCTTTATGGCGCAGTGTGGTTGTCCGGACGGGCGTGGCACGGGTGGATCTTCCAAGCCTGATCTGGAAGCTGAATTTAATGAGACAAATCACGTTCGTGGTGTGTGTTCGATGGCGCGTTCGCAGAATCCAAATTCTGCAAACTCCCAGTTCTTTATTTGTTTTGACGATGCAAGTTTTTTGAACCGTCAATATACAGCCTGGGGCAAGGTGACAGATGGCATGGATGTTGTTGATAAAATCAAGCGCGGCGAGCCTGTGCACGATCCTGATGTGATTATATCAATGAAGGTAGCTGCTGACCTTTAAGGTTTGTAGCATATTTCTATATGCGTGTAGATTTATTTAATTTTGAACTGCCGGAAGAAGCCATCGCGCTTCGGCCGGCAGTTCCGCGAGATGCAGCCAAAATGTTGGTTGTAGATGATATTATGTCTGATGCTCGGGTGAGTGACCTGGCAGATATTCTGCGACCTGGTGATGCGATTGTTTTTAATGATACCAGGGTTATTCCAACGCAACTTGAAGGTGTTAGGGTGCGTGATGGCGTGACTGCACAGGTTCATGCCACGCTTCATACACGACTTCAATCAGACCGTTGGCTTTGTTTTGTGAAAGGCTCAAAGAAGCTTAAACCTAAAGATCGTATTCGGTTCGGGGTTGGAAGTGTTCATTGTGGCTCGCTTGACTGCACTGTTATTGCCAAGCATGAAAATGGTGATGTTGAATTACAGTTTGATTTATCAGGTGCCCAGTTTGATCAGAAACTGGCGCAAACAGGTTCCATGCCTTTGCCGCCTTACATTGCTGGCAAGCGCGGTACTGACGAAAAAGATTTATCCGACTATCAAACGATGTATGCAAAAGAAGATGGTGCTGTGGCAGCGCCTACAGCCGGATTGCATTTTACACCTGGGTTGATGCAAAAGCTGAATGAACGTGGAATATCAAAACATTTTGTTACGCTGCATGTAGGGCCTGGAACGTTTTTGCCCATGAAGGTCGATAATACGCAAGACCATGTAATGCATTCTGAGTGGGGTGTGGTTAGCCAAGAAACTGCGGATGAACTTAATGCGGTTCATGAACGAGGAGGGCGTGTTGTTTGTGTTGGAACGACTTCGCTTCGTTTGATCGAAAGTGCTGCAAAAGAGGATAGCAAAATCTATCCGTTTGAAGGAAACACGGATATTTTTATAACACCAGGTTACAAGTTCAAGGCTGTTGATGTTTTGATGACAAATTTCCATTTGCCGAAGTCTACGCTGTTTATGCTTGTTTCTGCGTTTTGTGGTTTAGAGACCATGAAAGCAGCTTATGATCATGCAATAAAAAATAAATATCGTTTCTATTCCTATGGCGACTCAAGCCTGTTATATCGCCAGGATAATCAGTCTTAGGCACTTTAAATGACCATACCATTTTCATTCCAGGTTCATGCCACAGATGGCAAGGCACGTCGTGGTACTGTTACAACGGCTCGTGGTGACATTCGTACGCCTGCATTTATGCCTGTTGGTACCGCCGGTACGGTGAAGGCCATGTATATGGATCAAGTTAAAGAACTTGGTGCTGATATTATTCTTGGTAACACTTATCACCTGATGTTGCGCCCTGGTGCAGAGCGTGTTGCCAAGCTAGGAGGCTTGCACAAGTTTGGCGGCTGGCAAGGTCCCATTTTGACAGACTCTGGCGGATTTCAGGTTATGTCTTTATCCGCTCTTCGAAAGCTGACAGAGGATGGGGTAACTTTTAAGTCCCATGTTGATGGGGCAAAATATGAGATGTCGCCAGAGCGCTCAATCGAAATTCAAGGGCTGCTTGGTTCAGATATTCAAATGCAGCTGGATGAGTGTATTGCGCTGCCTGCCCAAGAAGAAGAAATGGAGCGGGCAATGGAATTGTCGCTTCGTTGGGCAGAGCGATGCAAGGTTGCATTTGGCGACCAGCCGGAAAAAGCGATGTTTGGTATTGTTCAAGGGGGTGACAACCAACGCTTGCGCCTTCGATCTGCATCCGCCTTGTCAGAACTTGATTTAAAAGGCTATTCAATTGGTGGTCTTGCGGTGGGTGAGCCGCAAGAGGTGATGCTTCAAGTGCTGGATTATACTGCTGAAGCCTTGCCTGAAAACAAGCCTCGTTATTTGATGGGGGTTGGCACGCCAGATGATCTGCTTGAGAGTATTGCGCGTGGTGTTGATATGTTTGACTGCGTCATGCCAACGCGCGCAGGGCGTCATGGACAGGTGTTTACTCGCTTTGGCAAACTTAATATGAAAAATTCACGCCACAAGGAAGATCATCGTCCAATAGATGAAACTTCTGATTGTCCAGCCAGCAGGGATTATTCACGCGCTTACTTGCATCACCTGGTAAAGTGCGATGAATCACTTGGTGGAATGCTGATGACCTGGAATAATCTGCATTATTATCAACAACTCATGCAAGGTGCTCGCGATGCAATTGAGCATGGACGATATGCTGATTATATAGCTGAAACCAAGGCAGGTTGGGTTAAGGGTGATATTGACGTTTTATAGTTTCAAGCGAAGCCATCATTATATCAGATGGCTCCGCTCCTGTCTGTCGAGGCAATTATTTTTCAAATACCATTCGGGCTGAAACGGGTGTGACACGAGTAATGCCTGGAAGACTTGCGAGTTCCATCAACTTGTTTATGCCTGTGTCTATGCCCAGATCTTCAGTTGAAAGCATGATGAAGTCTGATGTTGTTACAAGAACGCGATTTTCATCGAGGCGCGCAACTAGCATGTTGGCATCAATATCATTGTCTATGCCTGCAAAAGATAGCGTTGCTTGAATCTCGATGACTTTTGTGTCGCCAGCTTTCATGTTGTTGACTTCTTCCATGTCGATTTCACCTGAAAGGGTGGCGGTTGCCGTGCCGGCTTTAAAAACATGTTCACCCATGCGTTCATTGCGAATATCGATATTGGTCTCTACGGATGCCAGATCAATATTAATGTTTAAGTTGCCAGCATCAGAAACTGTACCGCTTACTTTTGTAAAGTGATGAACTTCACCAACTGTATCTGATTTGATTGATCCAAAGGCCACGCTGGATTCTGCATCTACAGATTTCCAGCTTTCAGCAAATGCCGGGGTTGCCAGCATAAGGGATGTTGCAAAAATTGCTTTTGATATAAGTTTCATTATGACATCTTCTCCAGTTTAAATACGCTTTGGTCAGCGTTAAAGGTTAAACGGATGAGACTGTATTTTTATTCATTAATTAAATAAAAAAATTTTTCAGTTAAAATATACCGTGATTATGTTGCTGCACCTTGTGTTGGTTCCATCTTCACGTCTGTGATCTTCCAACTGCCGTCTTCTTGCTTTTTAAGTGTGTAAACAGCCTGCCATTGTTTTCCGTTTTGATCCGTTACAAGTACTTCCTGATAAACGCTTCCACCTTGTTCTATGTTTCTTGAAAACGCATATGAGTCAGGGTTGTATAAGGGCTCATATCCATTTTTGACCATTCCTATAAAACGATCGGATGTTTTGAATATTTGTTTGATAGTGGGCGCTGCGTGGGAGAACGCGCGGTCATGGTCTTTTGACTTGAATGCACGTATCTGGTCATCAATGACGTTTTGGATGGCAACTTCATCTGAACTGCCTGACGTTTGAGCTTGTGCCTGGGCAAAAGCCAGAAGACAAGAAAATAATGTTGCTGCGATTAGTGGCCAAATTTTATAAAGCATCCCGTATCCCCGTTAATTACATCATATATAAATATACGTGGCGTAGTCGGAATTTGTTTCAAGTTACCCTATTCTTCTTCAATCATTTTCATGGCCATAAAACTCAAGACGGGTACTGCTGCTCCATATGTCTTGGCTTTTTCAGGGTTTGAGGCATTGCCGTCCAGCGAGCGTTTGTAGACGCCTTGAAGGATTGCAGCCAGACGGAAGAATGAAAATGCCACGTAGAATGGCCAGTTTTCGATTTTCTCCGTGTTCCTGCGCTTACAATAAGCGTTCACGTATTCTTCTTCCGTGGGAATTCCCAGTTGTTTGCGGTTTACTCCTGCAAGGCCACGGAAGCTGCCCACATTGGGAAGGCGCCATTGCATACACTGGTAGGCCAAATCTGCGTAGGGGTGGCCAAGGGTTGAAAGTTCCCAGTCCAGAATTCCAAGCACATTGGTGTTGTCATTTGCAAAAACCATGTTGTCGAGGCGGTAATCACCATGAACAAGTGTGACAATACCATCATCGGAAGGCAGATTTTTTTCCAACCAGCTTATCAGTTGATGTATTGGTTCTATGCGATCAACTTCACAAGCATGATATTGTTGTGTCCAGCGTGAGAGTTGACGCGCAAAATAATTGCCCGGTTTTCCAAAATCAGACAGACCTGCACTTTCAATATTAACATCATGAAGTGCAGCAAGTGATGCATTCATTGCGTCATATATTTTGGAGCGCTCTTCTGTGCTTTGTTTCGGTAGTTCAGAAAGAGCAGGGTCCCAGAAGATTCTGCCATCCAAAAATTCCATTACAAAGAACATTCTCCCGAACGGACTGGTTTCTTCGTCTGCAAGGTGCAGCATTTTTGGAACAGGAACGTTTGAATCTTGAAGGGCATTCATGACTTTATATTCCCGATCAACCTGGTGTGCGGATTTTAGCAAGTCACCAGGTGGTTTTGCCCGAAGAACAAATTCACTCGTTGTCGTCTTGATTTTATAAGTGGGATTGGATTGACCGCCTGAAAATTTATCCAGCTGCAAAAGCTCACCAAATCCTTCAATCTTTTCTTGCAGATACGGAGCCAGGGATTTTATGTTCAATTGATTTGGATCAGCAGTGTTCATGGTATTTAAATTTCATTGCAAATGGTTTTCCTGATTGTTAGGGGAACTGGATTGCAATGCAACTGGAAATTTTATGCTTCAAGGTTTTGGAAATCAATTAAGAACAACAAGCTGGCGAAGTGTGGTTAAACTCTTGCTGATTGCTGTTGTGCTTGTGTTAGTTGGTTTTCTGCTTAATTCAGTGGATTTTGATAATCTGTTTAAATCCCTGCCATTCACAAATACAGATGCAGGCTGGATGAATGGAAAACTGGCTTATCTGGTGTGTGCGAGCCTGCTTGTTGCAGTTGGATGTCCAAGGCAGGTTGTCAGCTTTTTCGCGGCCTATTTTTTTGGATTGTGGATGGGGATATTGTTGGGTGTAATTGCAACAACACTTGCTTGTATTTTGTCGTTTTCAATTGCGAGAGTATTTCAGGGATATTTCAAGGGTCTCTTGAAAGGAAAGCTGAAACTTGCTTTTGAGTTCTGGAGTAACAATACATTTTTTGCAACGATGATCTGGCGGTTCATCCCTGCAGGCTCCAATCTTCTGACCAATTTGGTTGCCGGGGCTTTTGGTATTTCTGCGCTACCGTTTATTATGGGTTCAGCGGTTGGTTATATTCCGCATACGGTCGTCTTTGCGCTATTGGGTGCTGGCGTGGAAGTTGGTTCCAACTTTCAGATTCTGGCTTCTGGTATATTGCTGGTTGTCTCAGTACTTTTTGGTTTTGTTTTATTCAAAAAGTACCAAAGAAAACTCTCTCCAACCTGATTTTGTTTATCGCATAATTGCTGCAAGAGCTGCACTGGCAAGTCTTGCTTCTGCCGGGTCTGCGCGGCTTGTAAGAAGTACCGGAATTTTTCCACCTAGCACGATGCCTGCTGCACAACCGCCGCCCATATAGACGAGTGATTTAAAGACTGCATTACCAGACACAATATCTGGTACGATAATCGCATCCGCCTTGCCTGCAACCGGATCATCGCCAAGACCCTTTGTATCTGCTGATGCTTGCGAAAGGATAAGATCCATTGCAAGTGGGCCACGTACGTCTGATGTTGGAATGTTTGTCTGAGCCCATTCAGCCAATTCAGCTGCTTCCATTGAGGATGGAACAGAGGGAATTGCCGATTCAGTAGCGGATAGAATTGCTATTTTAGGACGTAGAATACCGGTCTTGCGCGCAAGCTCATCAACGACGGTTAAAGCAGCCTGTCTGGTTTTTATGTCAGGGGTTACATTGACTGCGCCATCCGAGACAATTACAGGGCGTTGTTCGACAGGGTCTGTGATGTAGAAAACATGCACAAGGCGATTAGAGGTGCGAATGCCTGTGTCTTTTTTGATGAGGGCACCCATGAATTGGTCTGTATGAAGATTACCCTTCATAATGACATCAACCTCGCCGCGATTACCTAACAGAGCGCCTTCATATGCAGCTTGTTCTTCGCCATTTGTATCAACGATTTGGAAATCTCTTATATCCCATGAAATCTCACAGGCTTCCCTTTTAATATCTGCTTCTTCGCCAACAAATACCGGCTCCATGATGCCTTCATCAACGGCGGCTTTTGCAGCTTGCATTGGCAATGATGAGCCAGCGCGGACAATTGCCGTTTTTGCGGGTGAGTTTTGCTTGGCTAATGTCAGTAGATTTTCCGGGCAAACAGGCAAGTGTTCAGAAAGGAATGGATTTGCAGACATTAAGGTATCCTCGCTTTTTTTGAGATTCTAATATGATTATTTATCAGCAGTATTACTTAAAAGAAAAGGGCGGCACAGTAATAAACTGAACCGCCCTTTGGATTTGATTAGCAGGCAAAGCCTTATTGAGGACGCATGTCTTTGGCATCAATACCAGCAACTGAAACAGGCTTCTTCATCGCATCGCGACGGAAAGGTTCGCCCAGTTCCTGGTTAAGAACAACTTCAATTAGTGTTGTTTTATTATTCTTCATTTGACCTTCTACAGCTGCGTCCAGAGCAGATGTTAGTTCATCCATTGTGCGAACCTGGACACCGTTCAGGCCACAACCTTCAGCAATTTTAGCGTATTCCACGCCAAGGTTTAGTTCTGTGCCAACGAAGTTGTCTTCAAACCAAAGTGTCGTATTACGCTTTTCAGCACCCCATTGATAGTTACGGAAAACAATCATTGTAATTGGAGGCCAGTCGTTGCGACCACATGCTGTAAGTTCGTTCATTGAGATGCCAAATGCACCGTCGCCAGCAAAGCCAACTACAGGAACACCCGGGCACGCAATTTTAGCACCCAGGATTGCCGGAAGGCCGTAACCACATGGACCAAACAGGCCAGGTGCAAGATACTTGCGGCCTTCATCAAAGGATGGGTAAGCGTTACCAATCGCACAGTTGTTACCAATGTCAGAAGAAATGATTGCTTCTTTTGGTAGTGCTTTCTGGATTGCGCGCCAAGCCATGCGAGGTGACATACGATCTGGCTCACGGTCACGAGCACGTTCGTTCCAGTCTGTGCCTGGATCATCATCTTCGTGATCCATGGAAGTTAGTGTTTGTGCCCATGAAGACTTGGTTTGTGCAATTAATGCTTCGCGGTCTGCACGTCCAGCATCGCCTGCTGATGGTGACAATTTGGAAAGAATGCTTTCAGCAACTGCTTTTGCGTCACCTTGAATGCCAACAGTGACTTTTTTGGTTAGGCCAATACGGTCCGAGTTGATATCAACTTGAACAATTTTTGCGTCTTTTGGCCAGTAATCAATGCCGTAACCTGGCAGTGTTGAGAACGGGTTTAGACGTGTACCCAGAGCCAATACGACGTCAGCTTTTTCGATGAGTTCCATCGCAGCCTTTGAGCCGTTGTAGCCTAGTGGGCCAACTGACATCGGGTGGTTGCCCGGGAAGGCATCATTGTGCTGATAGCCACAACATACCGGCGCAGAAAGTTTTTCAGCCAATGCAGCAGAAGCAGGGATCGCATCGCCAATGATTACGCCAGCGCCGTTCAGGATTACGGGGAATTTGGCATTTGAAAGAAGTTCAGCAGCTTCAGCAATTGCAGTTTCGCCACCTTGTGGAAGTTCCAGACGAACGATCTGTGGAAGTTCGATGTCGATAACTTGTGTCCAGTAATCGCGCGGGATGTTGATTTGTGCAGGAGCACAACCACGCCATGCTTTTTCAATTACGCGGTTAAGAACTTCAGCCATGCGGGATGGGTCACGCACTTCTTCCTGGTAACAAACCATGTCTTCGAACAATTTCATTTGCTCGATTTCCTGAAAGCCACCTTGACCGATTGTCTTGTTTGCTGCTTGTGGTGTTACAAGTAGAAGCGGTGTGTGGTTCCAGTAAGCTGTTTTAACCGGTGTTACGAAGTTTGTAATACCGGGGCCATTCTGTGCAACCATCATGGACATTTTGCCGGAAGCACGTGTGAAACCGTCAGCAATCATGCCGCCTGATGTTTCGTGGGCGCAATCCCAGAATTTAATGCCTGCTTGTGGGAACAGGTCAGAAATCGGCATCATTGCTGAACCGATAATACCAAAAGCGTGCTCAATGCCATGCATTTGCAACACTTTTACGAAGGCTTCTTCAGTCGTCATTTTCATGAGTGCATATCCTCTTAGTGGCTGAAAAATTTAAAAAATTGTAGCAAGAACCATATCCTGCAAGTGAGACATATAGAAAACAGACTCCAATTCAAGTGTAGGTCCAGATATTGTGTTGCTTGGTTCCAAATATTTGTTTTGGATTATCATATCAGGTGATTTCATTTATCGCCTCGGCAATTCTTGAAACACCTTCTTCAATTTTTTCATTGGCAATGGAAGAGTAGGCAATTCGAAAATAGTTTCTATGTGGGTTCTCAGCACCAAAGAAAGGACTGCCTGGTTCTATCAATACGCTTCTATCAACGAGGTTTTCTGCCAAAATATTTGAATTAAGGGTTTTGGGTCCTTTTATCCAAAAGCTTGTTCCGCCAAATTTTGCAGCTGTGGAATTGCTTAACCCATTTGCCTCAAGAGCTGCCAGCATGGTTGCGTGGCGTTCTGCATATTTCTTTTTTAATTTACGCATTTGAGAACTGTAATGTCCCAAGGCCATGAAATAAGCAGCTGTTCGTTGGCTATGCCCGGGAGGATGACGATAAATCAAATGTCTTAGGCGACGCGCTTCTTCAATTAAATTATCAGGGCCTGCCAGGTAACCAAGGCGCAAGCCTGGAAACAGGGATTTGGAAAAGCTGCCGATATAAACAACCCGGGCTTTTTCGTCCATGGATTTTAATGCAGGTGAGGGCGGTGCCAGGAAATTCATTTCAAATTCATAGTCATCTTCAATGATAACGAAGTCATGTTTTTCTGCCATTTCCATTAAATTTTTACGTCGGTCAACAGGCATGGTTGCTGTTGTAGGGCATTGGTGGCTCGGCGTTACAA
>CALFBM010000138.1 GCA_937951645.1 uncultured Rhizobiaceae group bacterium | reverse complement strand
GTGTATCTTAGCCACCATTTTTTAATTCTGTAAGGTGAAACGCCCTTGATGCGGATGTCTGCGGCGCGGCAGCCTCTGTGGTATTTGTGCCAGGAGTTGGGTTTGCCTTTTGGGTCGTTTCTTGTGCGGCAGTTGGCGTGTTTTCTGGAGTTTGCAATCTTAACAGGCCCCAGTGCCCTGGATAGATCACACAAACCCTGTTTTAAAGTTGGATGGCTTCCCTTCCAGTTTAACCCGTTCACACGGCATTTTGCCTTGGCTTCTGCTTTTGATGTAAAAGGTGTGATGAGCGTTAAAATGCTAAATGTGATTAATAAAAATAATATATTCTTCATAATGTTCTTTATGTTTTGTATTGCGTATTCGTTTGAATGTTAAGGCTTTGTATAAGCGTTGTTGCAGTATTACTATCCGTTCTAATTACCAATCAAGGATTTATAATGTTGAAAGACCGGATTTTGTATTGTTCCAAATTACGCCAAATTGCGTCAGTGGGTGGCGCATAGGGAGGGGCTGTTTTTTACTACTCGCATAAATATTACTTCATAGATAAGTTCAGGACAACTCTTGAGGGTTTAGCAATGAGTGTAGAAGAAACAGGTGATACAGCACCAGCACGTGGTGGCAGACGAGGTCGTGGCGGCGGCGGTGGTGCGGCAGGTCGCAGGCAGGCTCGTGGTGGACTTAATCTGATATCGTTGCCTTATATTCATCGTCAACTTGAGCCAACAGATATTTTAAGTCTTGAGGCGATTGAGATTATCGAGAACAACGCAGACATTCTTATGGAGGAAGTCGGTGTTATCTACTCCGAGGATGAAGAAGCGCTGCAAATGTGGAAAGATGCTGGCGCTGATGTACAGGGCGAGCGGGTCCATTTTCCAAAAGGCCTTTGTCGTGAATTGATGAAGACAGCGCCTTCAAGCTTTACGCAACACGCACGTAATCCTGAGCGTAATGTTGAAATTGGCGGCAAGACAACGGTATTTGCGCCTGTTTATGGCCCTCCGTTTGTGCGCGACCTTGATGGCGAGCGCCGCTATGCAACGATTGAGGATTTTCAGAATTTTGTAAAGCTTGCCTATATGGCACCTGCCATGCACCACTCAGGTGGTACGGTTTGTGAGCCATGTGATGTGGCAGTGAACAAGCGTCATCTTGATATGCTTTATTCGCATATCAAGTATTCAGACAAGCCGTTCATGGGGTCTGTAACGGCACCGGAGCGGGCGGAAGATACTGTCGAAATGGTGAAGATTCTCTTTGGTGAAGAGTTTGTTGACCAAAATTGTGTGCTTGTAAGTCTTATCAATTGCAATTCGCCAATGACACTTGATGGCACCATGCTTGGTGCGTTGAAAGTTTATGCCCGTGCCAATCAGGCTTCCATTGTTTCACCGTTTATTGTGGGTGGTGCGATGTCGCCTGTGACGGTTGCAGGTACGCTGACGCAGGTTTTGTGTGAAGCAACTTCTGCCGTTGCCTTCTCGCAGCTTTGTCGTCCTGGTTCTCCTGTGATCATGGGAACCTTTGCAACATCCATTTCCATGCAAACTGGTGCACCTTCGTTTGGTACGCCTGAACCTGGTCAGGTTTTGATGGGGGCTGCACAATTTGCGCGTCGTTATAACTTGCCATTCCGTTCAGGTGGTTCGCTTACAGGTGCCAAGGTTCCTGATGCACAGGCAGCTTATGATAGTGCGAATACGCTTTTGCCTGCAATGGCGGGTGGGGTGAATTTCATGCTGCACGCTGCGGGCTGGCTCGAAGGGGGGCTTGTTTCATCCTATGATAAATTCATCATGGATTGCGATCAGCTGGCTGCCCAGCAAAAAATGGCGGCAGGTGTCGATATGAGTGAGAATGGTCAGGCAATGTCTGCCATTCGTGAAGTTGGGCCAGGCAGTCATTATCTTGGTTGTGAGCATACGCAAGCAAATTTTGAAACCGCTTTCTTTGCGTCTACCGTTGCGGATAATAATTCGTTTGAGCAGTGGGAAATTGAAGGTGAGCTTCGTGCTGAACAACGTGCCAATAAAACGGCTCGCACCTGGTTGGAGAATTACAGTGCACCGCACCTTGATCCTGATATTGATGAAAAGCTCAAGGCTTTTATCAAGGATAAAAAAGATTCCATGCCAGACGCGTTCACTTGAAGTGAAGGAGCAGCCCTGGAGGGACGTTCCAGGGAAGTCGTGGGCAATACGATTGTCCATAATACCTGGAGGCTGAATGCCGATGGCAAAGTATCCAGGTAATATATCTTCTTTATCTAATGTTTTGGCTGAGCATGGATTGATGCTCTTTGGCGGGTTGGAGTTATCTGCCAATGAATGTGCGCAAGGACAAGAAGCGCTAATTGGGCGTAAAGCATTGCTTATTGGTAATGCTGGTTCTGATATGTGGGTTCAATTTTCCAAATCAAATGAATATGCGGATGACAAACCTGATCCGATGAACCGATGGACAAGGCGTGTGCTTGATGATGTTGCACGTCAATTTGGGGGTAGGGTAGTCTACCCATTTGATAAGCCTTACTGGCCGTTCCAAAGATTGGCGCAAAAAGCTGCTGGTGTTCAGTCTTCGCCGCTTGGGATTTTGATCCACCCGGAATATGGCTTGTGGCATGCGTTTCGTGGGGTGGTCGTTTTTGATGAAGCCCACGAATTTACGAGTCAAATCAATGCGCTAATTATGAATGCTGACAGTTTGATTCATCCATGTGACACTTGCGTTGAAAAGCCCTGTCTAACTGCATGTCCAGTGGGGGCTTTTACGGGAGAGTGGTTGAACGTGCAGGACTGTTTTGCTCATCTTGATACAAGGTCTGAACCCGACTGTATGTCACTTGGATGTCGTGCGCGATGTGCTTGCCCCATAGCAAAGACAAGCCAATATAATGAGGCTCAGATTAAATTTCACATGAAGTCTTATCGGGGGCGCGCTTAAGTTTTCTCTTATCCGCGTCTGCGGCTTTTTCTTGTACGGCCAGCATCAGGGTCTGTTGCAGTTGCTTTTTTGTTTACGAGAGGGCCTATGCGGGTTTCGATCTCTGTTATGTCAGGGCGTGTGCCAGCATTGTGTGTGTCAATTGCCTTGCGCATTTCAGCCAGGTGCTCACATGATGTGCCACAACAACCACCAATGATTTTAGCACCTGCATCCATTGCAAGCTTTGTGTAGTCGTGCATCAGTTCTGGCGTGCCCGTATAAATTACTTCGTCACCCTTGATTTGGGGAATGCCGCAATTTGCCTTGGCAACGATAATTGCATCGGGATCTGCCTGTGTCATATCGAGAACTGATGATAAAAGATCAGATGCGCCAACGCCACAATTTGCACCAATCGCAAGGGGTTTGTGATCTTCCTCGATTACACCATGAAAATCAGCAGGGAGCATTCCCATCATGGTTCTGCCTGCGGTATCGAAAGATGCCGTTATAACATATGGCAAGCCAGTTGCGATGGCTGCTTTTGCGGCGGCTTGCATTTCTTCCGGTGCTGACATGGTTTCAATCCATAATACGTCTGCGCCACCATCTTTCAAGCCAGCCATTTGTTCGATAAAGGATTCAACTGCGCCATCAAATGTTAGTTCGCCAAGGGGAGCCAATAACTCACCTGTCGGGCCAACAGAACCGGCAATAATGATTTTACGCTCAACAGTATCTGCCACCTTATGCGCAATCTCTGCTGCTGCCTTGTTTAATTCGTGTACGCGCCCATCTGCGGCATGTAGTTTCAAGCGATGCCGTGTACCACCAAATGAATTGGTCAGAATAATGTCAGAACCGGCGTCCACAAAACCCTGGTGGAGTTTCATGATGTTTTCCGGTTTATCAACATTCCAGAGTTCAGGAGCACCGCCTGCTTCAAGACCCATGCCAAAAAGTGTTGTACCTGTTGCTCCATCTGCGAGAAGTATTCCCTTTTCTTCTATTAATGCTGAGAGCGGGTTGGTCATAAGGGATACTTTCCTTTGTATTACGATATAAACATTTCTTTATATGATTTTACTCCTTTTGGAAAGCTCAAAAGGCTGCTCCCGGTGCTAAATTTGAGTTTTCAGCGAGAAATTATGTTCAACATTAAAAATCTCAAAAAGTGTAATTTTAATAATCAGGTAACCGAATTCTAACTCCCTGTTTACGATATTGGCTTATGTTGAATTCAAGCGAGTTATTCATCGCTCTGATATCCGGATCAGGTATTGCGTACCGGCCATATCATTTCGCACCTATTATGTGAATTGATGTTGAATTTTAAAAAGCAGTTGCTTATTGGCAGCTGCTTTTTACATTTTACTACACATATAATACATTATATTATAATGTTGGCTTTGGTAAATAATGAACTATTGTGCTAATTGTCTGTTGTATTTTTTAACAATACAATACGGGGCCAATCGTATGTATTCTTCTTATGAGAATTTTTTAAGTCTGCTAGATGCTGGTGATAATGAAGTTATAAAACTTTCGCAAAAGGATCCCAGGATTGCGATTGGCATACTGCTTTACAGCACGGTTCATGCCGATGGACGTGTTAGACACGAAGAAACATATCTTTATCGTCATTTACTGGAAAATTATCTCAATGTTTCTGAAGATGAATTTCTCATGTTTGAAGAACTGGTTTCTGAAACTTGTAACAAGCCGGATAGTATCAACTCAATTATTGAAATTATCCGACAAATGCCAGAAAGCAAGCGGCGTGAAGTTTTGGCACTGATGAAAGATATTTCATTGAGCGACAAACAGTTTCATGAGTTTGAGGTAAATCTGGTTGCCAAAATATCATTCTTGTTGGGGCTTGATGAAAATAAGCCCTAGATTTTAATATTATCAATCAGACGAACGCTACCCAGCCACGCCGCTGCAAAAAGACGGCAATTTTTATTTGGCTCGTCTATTAGGGTCATTGTTTCACTGCTGCGTACTTCAAGATATTCAACTTTAAAGTTCCCATCTGCTTCAAGTAAATTCCAGGCTTCCTTGCAGGCTTGTTTTACATTCATGCCAGAATGAATGTTTTGCAGGACTTCTTGCATTGCTTTTTGAAGTTCTGGCGCCAGGTTTCTTTCATTAGCGGTTAGACGTTCATTTCGTGAAGACATTGCAAGGCCGTCTTTTTCCCTGAC
>CALFBM010000137.1 GCA_937951645.1 uncultured Rhizobiaceae group bacterium | reverse complement strand
TCTGCTGTTTCCCAATTCCTGGACAGATATATCGTTTGATCAGGGCGTATTTTGGCGAGGCTGCCCTGCTCTCCCAGATAGCCGACCAGTTTGGTTGCTGCCGGGTAATCATTGTTGCGGAAGCCTATCACGGCACCTTTTGGCCCTGCGTCTAGCTTGGAGACGTTAGCTGTAAAACACAGCCCCTTGATGTAGACAATCTTCAGGAGGTATTCGACTTCTTCCGGCATTGGACCGAAGCGGTCAATCATCTCTGCGCCAAAGGCATCAATGTCTTGGGGGTCGCGAATGTCAGACAAGCGACGATAGAGACCCAAGCGCAATTGCAAGTCCGGAACGTAGCTTTCCGGTATAAGCACTGCAGTGCCAATTGAAATCTGTGGAGACCATTTTTCTTCTGCAGAATAGTCATCGCCATCTTTGAGTTCGGCAACGGCTTCTTCCAGCATTTGCTGATAAAGTTCATACCCCACTTCACGAATTTGGCCTGACTGTTGGTCACCCAGCAAATTACCAGAGCCACGAATATCCAGATCATGGCTTGCCAATTCAAAGCCAGCTCCAACCGTATCAAGTGATTGAAGCACTTTGAGGCGACGCTCTGCCGTTGCAGTAAGCCGCTTGTTCACTGGCAAAGTAAAGATTGCATAAGCACGTGTCTTGGAGCGGCCTACTCTCCCGCGTAACTGATAAAGCTGCGCCAGACCAAACATATCCGCGCGATGCACTACCAACGTATTTGCGGTTGGAATGTCCAGACCGGATTCCACAATTGTCGTTGCAAGCAAAACATCATATTGCCCGTCATAAAATGCATTCATGATATCATCCAGTTCACCAGGTGACATCTGCCCATGCGCAACTGCAACTTTTAATTCTGGCACATGTTCTGCCAAAAATTGCCTGCGTTCATCCAGATCACTAACACGAGGGCAAACGTAAAAGCTCTGCCCGCCACGATATCGCTCGCGCAGTAAAGCCTCACGAACCGTCAACGTATCAAACGGTGTAATGAACGTACGAACTGCCATACGGTCCACAGGTGCAGTGGTAATAAGGGAAAGCTCGCGCACGCCCGTCAATGCCAATTGAAGTGTTCGGGGAATCGGCGTGGCAGAAAGTGTCAGCACATGAATATCGGACTTCAATTCCTTCAAGCGCTCCTTGTGTTTTACACCAAAACGCTGCTCTTCATCAATCACCAATAACCCCAGGCGATCAAAATCAATCGAATTACCAAGCAGAACGTGGGTACCAATCACGATATCAACAGAACCATCCGCAAGCCCCTTCTTGATATCTGATAATTCCTTGTTCCCAACCAATCGTGAAGCATGGCGAATATTAACCGGAAGCCCTTTAAAACGCTCAACAAATGTCTTGAAATGCTGACGTGCAAGCAAGGTTGTCGGCACAACTATTGCAGCTTGTTTGCCACCCATCACCGCAACAAATGCTGCGCGAAGGGCTACTTCGGTTTTTCCGAAACCCACATCTCCACAGACAAGCCTGTCCATCGGCGTGCCAGCGGATAAATCATCAAAAACGGATTCAATTGCACGCGCCTGGTCTTCTGTTTCATCGTATGGAAAACGAGCTGCAAACTCTCCATAAAGACCATCAGGTGCTACAAGTTTGGTTGCCGTCTTAAGCGCACGTTCTGCTGCAATCTTGATCAGTTGATCCGCCATTTCCAGCAAACGCTTCTTGAGCTTGGCCTTGCGGGATTGCCATGCAACACCACCCAGCTTGTCAAGCTGAACTTCACTGTCAGCATTGCCATATCGCGATAATAACTCAATGTTCTCAACAGGCAGAAAGAGCTTGTCATCACCAGAATAACGAAGCTCCAGACAATCATGTGGCGCACCCGCCGCCTCAATCGTGCGAAGTCCAATGAACTTTGCAATACCATGATCAACGTGAACAACGATATCACCTTCTGAAAGGCTGGAAGCCTCAGCAATAAAATCCTTGTCGCGCTTGCGTTTGGATGTTCTTCGAACAAGCCTGTCACCCAAAACATCCTGCTCGGCAATAACAACAAACTCGGGCGTTTCAAACCCTTCTTCCAAGGGAAGCACGGCAATATGAGGAAGTTTGCTCTTTGAACTTCTAAACGCCTCAAACGTATCAATGCGTATCAGCTCTGCTGATCCATGCTCCACAAGCACTTGCGAGAACCGTTCCTTGGAACCTTCCGACCAGGCAGCAATCAAAACTTTGCGCCCTTCACCCAGAACTGTTTTCACGTGTCCGGCAACTGCATCAAAAACATTCTGTCCGGCAGTACGCTCAACAGCAAAACTTCGCCCTGCCCTGCCCTTTGCATCAAGCACTTGCGTGGTAGAAGTTGGAGGCTGGTCGTAGGGTGAAAGCGCAACGCCACTTAAAACAATTAAACGTTGTTCAATTTCTAGCGCGGGTAAGTAAATTGTTTCAGGTGAAACAGGTTTATAAGGTGTTCCACCATCAATCTTGGTTTCAATTGCCTGCTGACGGGACTCGTAGTGATCCTTGACTTGTTCTTCTCGCGC
>CALFBM010000136.1 GCA_937951645.1 uncultured Rhizobiaceae group bacterium | reverse complement strand
GATGGGTTTGATGCAGCCAACAAGGCAGCCCTTGAGCATTGCGAAGAAGTTGGAGGGCAGATGGTGCCGCCATTTGACCATCCAAAAATCATGATGGGGCAGGCGACTGTCGTCAAGGAAATTCTTGAACAGTTTCCGGATGGCGAAACGATTGATCATATTATCATGCCAGTAGGTGGCGGTGGGCTTTCTTCCGGGATGACCAAATACCTGCATGGTATGGGCGTCTCTTGTGAGTTCACCTTTGTAGAGCCCGATCTTGCGCCCAGCCTTCACACAAGTTTGACCAGGAATGAGCGTATCATGCTTGGCGATGTCGATAATTTTGTTGATGGTGCAGCGGTTGCCCAGATTGGCCTTAATAACTTTGAGCAGCTTCAAAATTTTAAACCAGAACAGGTTATGTTGGCGCCAACAGATCGTGTCTGCGAAACAATGATAGCGCTTTTGAATATTGAAGGAATTGTACTTGAGCCTGCAGGTGCCTTGGCAATAGATGCACTTAAAGATATTGATCCAAAGCAGCTGATTGGCAAGGATATCATCTGTATCGCATCTGGCGGCAATTTTGATTTTGAGCGTCTGCCGGAAGTCAAGGAACGGGCTTTGAAGTTTTCAGGCTTGAAGAAATATTACATTTTGCAATTTCCGCAACGCCCAGGCGCATTAAAAGAGTTTTTGATGACCCTTGGACCAGAAGACGACATTGCACGATTTGAGTATTTAAAAAAATCAGCGCGTAATTTTGGTTCTGTCTTGATAGGTCTTGAGACAACACGTGCTGCTAATTTTGATGTTTTGACGGGCAAGATGGATGCCATGGGGATGCGTTGGCAAGATATAACCAATAATGAAATTCTGGCTAATCTGGTTGTGTAGGTAACAAAAAAGCCGAGGCAAGAGCCCCGGCTTTTGATTTGTATTTTGTTCTTTGGATTATCCTGTGATTGAACTACCCAAATCCACTTTCAGCCATTGTTCTATTTTTAGGCTTAACTTGCTTGGTGAAACAGGTTTTGACAGATAATCATCCATACCTGCATCGATACACGCTTCCATGTCGCCTTTTAGTGCATGAGCTGTGACACCGACAATTGGAGTGCGGGTCATTTCCTGTTCTCGTTCATACTTGCGGATTGCGGTTGTAGCCTCCTTGCCGTTCATCTCCGGCATGGATACATCCATCAAGATCAGGCGAGGCTTTTGTATTTTATAGGATGCCAATGCGAGGCGGCCATTTTCAACAATCTTGAAACTAAGCCCGGTCTCCTCAAGGATTTGACGGAAGACGATTTGATTTACCTCGTTGTCCTCAGCAACGAGGATATCCAATTCCTGTTTGCCAGATGCCACAATGTCGCTTGAATGGGCTGTCGGGAGCTTGATGTTTGTTTCATCAGGTGCTGATCTTGCTGTCAGGTTGTTGATACTACGAGTTTTAACGTCTGCACGTTTGTTTGCGATGACTTGCAGGATAGTCTCAAGTAGCATTGATGAGCGTGTTGGTTTCGTAAGATTTGCCTCAGCGCCCAGTTTTTGCAGCTTTTGGTTTGTTTGAGAGCTGTCAACTGAAGTCAGCATTATAACAGGAATGTCTTTTAATGCTTCATCATTGCGCATGGTTGCGAGAACTTCTTCGCCACTCATCTCTGGCATCTGGTAATCAAGAATTACCAAATCAAGAGACATGTTATTGGCAATAACAGCACGCATTACATCCAAACCTTGTGTACCTGAGCTGGTGGAAGCGCCATCAAAGTTCCATGCTGCCATTTGTTCGGCAAGAATTGAGCGATTTACCTTGTTGTCATCAACTACCAGGATACGTGCGCCAGTCATGTCACCAGGAACCACCTGTTTTGGTTCTGCTTCACCATGAACAGGAAGTGAAGTCGTAAACCAGAACGTGGAGCCCTTGCCAACTTCACTTTCAACGCCGATTTCACCACCCATCAATTTTACCAAAGACGATGAAATTGAAAGACCAAGGCCAGTGCCTTCGTGTTTACGGGTGGCTGAAGTATCCACCTGACTAAACTTCTGGAAGACTTGTGAACATTTTTCTTGCGGTATGCCAATGCCAGTGTCTTCGATTGAAAACTTGAGGTTTGCTATATCTGTGCTGGTTTCTCCTGTTTTACCTTCAATGTTAACAAAGACATGGCCTTTTTCTGTAAACTTGACTGCATTACCAAGAAGATTTGTAACGATTTGACGAATCCGTCCAACATCACCTACCATCATTTTCGGTAAGGCAGGATCAACGCGAACAATAAGTTCCAGGTCTTTTTCTGCCACTTTTGAAGAAACAAGTGTTGCTACATCTTCTATGGCCTCTGCCAGATTAAAAGGCGCAGGGTCAAGTTCCATCTGGCCTGCGTCTATTTTTGAAAAATCAAGAATGTCATTGATGATTGTCAATAGCGATGCTCCTGACTTTACGATTACATCGGTGAACATTTTCTGTTTTGCGTCCAACTCGGTTGAAGCCAGCAATTCTGCCATCCCCATGACGCCATTCATTGGAGTTCTGATTTCATGAGACATGTTGGCCAAAAATTCGGATTTTGCTCTTTCAGCTGACTCAGCTACCTTCATAGTATCTTCAAGTGCTTCTTCGCGTTGTTTTGCGCGAGTAATGTCACTGTAAGTAACTACCAAACCGCCATTTTCTGCAACAACGGCATCCACTTTTAGTACGTTGCCATTTTTCATGACTCTTTCGAGTGAGTATGATTGTTGTGAGGCAAAATTGTTTTTAATGGTTTCTTCGTGCTGGCTTATTGAACGGCTATCTTCAAAATTGCCCAGCTCAATTTGTAATTTTAGAACATCTTCAGCGCTCATGCCTTTGTAGACCTGCTGGTCAGTTGCGCCTACAAGTTCCAGAAATTTTGGATTGAAATATTCCAGTTTGTCATTATCGAAGAAGAGCAAGCCCTGAACCATTACATTTGCAGATGCTGACTGAATTTCTGAAGCTCTTTCTGCTTCAATTTTTGCTTCATTCAACTCAATTTCACGTTCTTTTAACGTTGAAATATCCGTAAAGGTAAGGGTCAGGCTGTTTTCCTTTTTATTAGGTACGCCATCAACACGGATTGTTTTACCGCTTTTGGTAAGGCGCTCTAATTGATAGGGTATGCCAATAGAAACAATATTCAGATGTTTATTAACGAATTCCTGGCCATCTTCAACAGGTCCGAAGTGCCCACCTTCAGCTTGCATTGCAAGGAAGTTTTCAAAAGTCTGTTCTTCAAAGAGAATATCATCTGATAATTCAAGTGTTTCAAATGCCTGGTCATTATAAAAAACGACCTTTCCGTTTTCAAACATTACAATGCCTTGGGCAATTGCATTTGCAATTTTTGTTTGACGCGAGAGAGCCGTCTCACTTTCAGAGCGGGCCAGCTCAAGTTCTGTCTCACGCTTTTTAAGATCAGTGATGTCAGCATAGGTAAGGATTACCTTTCCCTCTCCGAGCGGAATAACATCAATGCGCAGATGGGTACCATAATGAGTTTCCCGTTCTACATGGTGTGGTTCCCCGCTTGACATCATGTCCATGTTTTTTTGAATTATGGCATCGCTGTTATTGTAGTGGCCCTTGTTTTTCAGGTTATGAAGGAATTTATTGAGCGTATCGCCTACTGCAATGTCGTCTTCTGTTATGTTTAACAGTTTCAACAGGACCGGGTTATAGAATTGCAGAATATTTTCATCAAATACTACAATCCCCTGAACCATGGAATTGGTAGTTTCAGATAGTATTTTTGTTGTTTTTGCTAATTCTTCCTCGCGGTTTTTCAGTTCGGTAATATTGGTTCTCAGGCCAACAAGATTTCCTGATATGTTTTTCTTGTCACGCTGCCGTATCCATTCGCCCGTATTTGTTTGGAATGTCTTTTCGAGTCCATCTTCAGCTTTTCTTTGTTCCATGAGTTTGGCGACAAACTCTTCCTCTTTGCCTTCAATGTCCGGAATAATGCCTGATTTGGCCAGAAGCAGTGTCATGCTTTCATATGTTTCGCCGCATTTGAGATATTTTCCTGGTTCGCCTATTTGATCTTTAAAGGCCTTGTTGAAAATGACCAGCTTGTCTTCTTTGTCATACATTACAAAGCCGTCATCAAGAACTTCGATGGCTTCATGGAATGTTGTGCGTGCTTTTTCAGCCTCTGATTTGGCTTGGTTGAATGACTCATGCAATGTTGCAACATGATCAAGCAGCTCTTGTATGGCTTGCCTGTTATCAATCAAATCCTTGATATCAATATTATAATTAAATTCGTTACTCATTCTTACTCAGAGCCCCCTATCAAAGTTTGCCTGCTCTTAAAAAACCTATTCAATAATTAATAATCTGTTATTCATAACAAATCGTTTATTTTAGCGCTTTTGAGGCTGCTAGGTTTAATTTAATAGTGGGGAATGCAGCATGATTGTAATTGATAAAATCAGAACTTGGCTTGACCAAGACAAGTCAGTTCGCAAAGTTGCCGAGGATTTGCAACTGACAAGTGAACTGATTTTACTTGTGAGAATGATGTTTGCTGATGGGGCATTAAAACCGGAAGAGTTGGAAAATTTTAAGCGTATCTGTAAAATTGCTTTTGATATTCCTGAAGAAGATGTGCCGAAGGTTATCGAGTACCTTCAAGACTTTGGGTATGAGACAAGCATTGATGATGCTGTTGCGATGTTTGAGGGGCTTGAATGGGAACGTAAGAAAACATTGCTTGTTCATCTTTTGTCAATTGCGAAGTCTGACAATGAGGTTCATGTCAGTGAAGCCGAGTTAATTCGAAAGACTTCTGCACTGCTTGGGTTAAGCGCAGAAGAAATTGCCAAGCTGCGTGAAAGCTAAATTCTTTTAACAGAGTCGCATTTTATCTGTTTGATGGCGGGAAACTGTTTGACCCGATAGGTTCTTGTGCTTATCGTATCTTTCAACCGATGATGCCATAATAAATGGCCGAGAAAGACTCTGGTGCAGTTGACCCAAGTAGGGAACTAAAACGGAAATCATCATGGATCGTGGCTTCACATTCTATGAAGTCATGGCTTTCTCTTCCTTTTTTGATGTGCATAAAACCAAATGATAGTGGAGCATTCTATGTTGCGAACATTAATTACCATGAGCACTGTTTTTTTGACATCTCCTGTATACGCCCATCTGGGGCATGTTGGGGAAATTGCGGGTCATGCACATTGGGTTGGACTTGGTGCTGTGGTTGTCGCTGGTGCGCTTGCCGCTGCCATTGGCAAATTGACGCAAAAAGATTCTGATGAAGAAGAAAACGAAGAAGAGTTGGAGCTCGGTGAAGAAGCTCCTGTTGAAGGATAAACCGGATGTCAGAAAAACTTGGGATCATGGTATGTGGCCATGGTAGCCGTAACCAAAATGCAGCTAAGGAATTTTCCAAAGTTGCCAAGGGCTTAAAGGAATTGTTTCCAACAACGCCAGTCGAGTATGGGTATCTGGAATTTTGTAATCCTGTTATTCACTCTGGCCTGGATAGTCTGCGCGACCAGGGTGTTACAAGAGTTTTGGCGATTCCGGGGATGCTTTTTGCGGCAGGACATGCCAAGAATGATATTCCTTCTGTCTTGAATACCTACGCTGCTCAAAACCCTGGAATGTCAGTTGAATATGGCCGTGAGCTTGGTGTTGATCTGAAAATGATACGTGCTGCTGCCGAGCGTATTCAGGAAGCCATTGATGCCTGTGAAACCGAAGTGCCAAATCATGAGACATTGTTGATGGTGGTGGGGCGTGGTTCTTCTGATCCTGATGCAAATTCCAACGTTTCCAAGGTTATGCGTATGGTTTGGGAAGGCATGGGCTTTGGTTGGGGTGAGACGTGTTATTCAGGCGTTACATTTCCACTGGTTGAGCCTGGTCTCGAACATGCTGCCAAACTTGGCTACAAGCGTATAATCGTTTTTCCCTATTTCCTGTTTACAGGTGTTTTGATAAAGCGCATCTATTCATATACTGACCAGGTTGCCGAGCGTCATCCGGATATTGAATTTGTTAAAGCCGGGTATTTAAATGATCATCCCCTTGTGCTTCAAACATTTCGTGACCGCGTGAATGAAATCGTTGAAGGCACTGCCGTGATGAATTGCCAGATGTGCAAATATCGTGACCAGGTATTGGGCTTTGAAGACCAAGTTGGTCTTGCGCAGGAAAGTCATCACCACCACGTTGAAGGTATCGGTGGAGGACTTGAGAATTGTCCGTGCAAGGGTGATTGTGATGCATCTTGCCGCGATGAGGAATTTTGCAAGAAGCATGACCTTCCATGGACGCCTCTTCATACGCATGATCATTCACACGACCATAGCCATGGCCATGACCACACACATGACCACACTCATGATCATCATGCAGATCACGGGCATCACCACCATCCTTATCCTCATGCAGATCATCCTCATGGGCCAAACAGCATGAAGAAGAAGTAGGTTTACGCAAATGAGCGTAACCGATTATATTAGGGATCCTGCTGAAATTTACCGCCAGTCCTTTGCAACAGTTGAGTGTGAAGCTGCGCTTGATCGTTTGCCAAGTATGATGCAACCAATCGCAACACGCCTTATTCATTCGTGTGGCATGATTGATGTAATCGAGGACCTTGATTTTAGTGATGATGCGGTTGTTACGGGTAAAAAATCATTGGCTGAAGGAAGGCCAATTTTTACTGATGTTGAAATGGTGAAAGCCGGTATAATTGAGAAATTTCTTCCGGCAAATAATGAACTGATCTGCACGTTGAATGAACAGCATGTTCCTGAACACGCCAAGAAGATTGGGAATACACGTTCCGCTGCTGCTGTTGATTTTTGGGATGATCTGGAAGGTTCAATTGTCGTGATTGGCAATGCACCAACGGCGTTGTTTCGTTTATTGGAGCGTGTGGAAGAAGGAGCCCCAAAACCTGCGCTTGTGGTTGGAATACCTGTTGGCTTTATCGGAGCAGCAGAGTCAAAACAGGCACTTGGCGAGAACTCTTCAGATTTGGAATTTATTACGGTTCACGGAAGACGCGGTGGTTCGGCCATGGCTTCAAGTGTTGTTAATGCCTTGAGTGTTGGGGCAAGCGCATGAGTGCCTGGCTTGATATTATCGGAATTGGTGAAGATGGTGTTGATGGACTTTCTGCCGTTGCTCTTGAAAAACTTAAACAAGCACAAGTGATTGTTGGTGGTGATCGTCATCATACGCTCGCGCCGAACCCGACCGCAAAACGGATTGCATGGCCATCGCCTTTTGATGCGATGATTGACGAGATCAAATCCCACAAAGACAAGCGCATTGTCGTACTCGTGACGGGTGATCCACTTTGGTATTCTGTTGGCGCTCGTATATTGAAAGCCATCCCTAAAGAAGAAGTTTGTTTTCATCCTCAGCTTTCAGCTTTTCAATGGGCGTCTTCACGGATGGGCTGGAGTTTGGCTGATCTGGAAACACTTACAATTCATGGTCGGGCGGACAGCCAGATTTTACCACATCTTGCCCCTAATGTGAAAATGCTGGTTTTAACCCAAAATGGCGAAAGTCCAGATGCTGTTGCCAAGCTTCTCACAGATCGTGGCTTTGGTGAAAGCAAGATGACTGTTTTAGACGCGATGGGCGGAGAACGTGAAGAACGTTTCGATGGAGTTGCCAAACACTGGGCGCATGCTGTGCCTGATTTTCATACATTGGCAATTGAGTGTTTGGCAGACAAGGATGCCAAATGGTATTCGCGTTCAGGTGGCTTGCCTGATGAGGTATTTGTGCATGATGGGCAGATGACCAAGCGTATTGTTCGCTCAGCCACTTTATCTGCGCTTGCGCCTTACCCGGACGCTCTGCTTTGGGATGTTGGGGCAGGGTGTGGATCCATTGCGATTGAGTGGATGCGTGCTGCTCGTGGTGCAAGGGCTGTTGCGATTGAGCCAAATGAAAAACGTATTGCGATGATACGCGAAAATGCAATTGCCCTGGGTGTTGAAAAAATTGAAATTATTGAAGGCAAGGCACCGCTGGTTTTGAACGGGTTAGAGCAACCTGATGCAATTTTTATTGGCGGTGGTTTAACTGGCGGTGAGACATTTGACCTTTGTTGGAGTGCCTTGCGTATTGGCGGTCGATTGGTTGCTAATGCAGTTACGATCGAAAGCGAGGCAATGTTGTTTGAATTTCAAGAAAAATATGGTGGCGAACTTTCAAGAATTACCGTACAGCAGGCAGAGCCAGTTGGGCGTTTTAAGGGATGGAAACCTTTTATGCCAGTAACGCAATGGATGGTTGTTAAATGAGTGGAACATTATATGGCATTGGCGTTGGCCCTGGTGACCCTGAACTGATCACGCTTAAAGCACATCGTATTTTGCAAAACTGCTCAGTTGTTGCTTATCCTGCGCCCGATGACGGGACAAGTTTCGCGCGTTCCATTGTTGCGGAATATTTGTCACCAGAGCAAAAAGAAATTCCAATTGTAATTCCAATGCGGGTAGAGCGATTTCCTGCCAGCAATGTTTATGATGAGAAGGCAAAGGAAATTGCAGTTCATTTGAAGGCAGGGGAAGACGTTGTGGTGCTTTGTGAAGGAGATCCGTTTTTTTATGGCTCTTTCATGTATTTGTTTGAGCGATTGTCTGGTGATTTTAATTGTGAAATCGTACCGGGAATTTCTTCACTGATGGCATCAGCTGCTGCACTTCAAAGACCACTTGCTGCACGTAATGATGTGTTGACCATCACACCGGCACCTTTGCCTGATGAGGTTTTGTTGGAACGGTTTAAATCTGGCGATGCAATTGCGATTATCAAGATCGGGCGCCACTTTGCGCGTGTACGCAAACTCATTGATGAGGCCGGGTTATTACATCGTGCGGGTTATCTGGAACGTGTTTCATTGGCGAACCAGAAAATTATGCCGCTTGCACAGGTAGGAGAAGACAAGGCGCCTTATTTTTCGATGATCCTGATTTACAAGGGTGCAGAAGATTGGATCAAGGAACTGGAAATGCCAGTGATGAAAGGTGAAACATGAGCCCGAATATCATTATTTTATCTGATCGTGCTTATGAAGTGGCTACCAAAATCAAACAGGAAATTGGTGGTGTAATTCAAGGGCTTGAGGGGCGTTGTTCAAAGGTTGATTCCAGTTTTTCTGATGTGCGGGTGCATCTTCAATCCTGCTTTAAAGCTGGAGAGCCGCTAATAGCGGTTATGGCTTCTGGTGCAATTATAAGGTTGTTAGCAGATGTGCTTGTCGACAAACATTCAGAGCCACCCGTTTTGGCAATTGCAGAGGATAGTTCATCCGTTGTACCACTTTTAGGTGGACATCATGGTGCAAATGAAATTGCCAAACAATTGGCAGATGTACTGCAATCTCATGCAGCAATTACAACGGCCGGGGATTTGCGTTTCGGACTGGCACTTGATAACCCGCCTGAGGGCTGGACGCTTGTTAATCCTGAAAATGCAAAGCCGGTTATGGCTGCACTTCTTGGTGGAGAAGACGTGCGCTTGCAGGGGCGATATCTAAACGCTGCGAAATGGTTGATGGAGAGTAATCTTCCACTGGATGATGATGGTGAATGTGTCATTAGTATCGCCGAACTTGAGCGCGAATATCTGCCGCTTGAATTGATGTTTCATCCAAAACGTCATGTGATTGGTATTGGTTGTGAACGCGATACACCATCTGCGGAAGTGATTGATTTGGTCGAGAAAGTATTGAGTGAAAACGCCATTCCAAAAACCTGTATTGCTGGTATCGCTTCAATTGACTTAAAGGCTGATGAAGTTGCCATTCATGCTGCAGCAAAATACTTGAACGTACCAGTCTGGTTTTATTCTGCGGCGGTTTTGGAAGAAGAAACGCCTCGCCTGGTCCATCCTTCTGATGTGGTTTTCACTGAGGTAGGTTGTCACGGTGTGTCAGAAGGGGCTGCACTTGCAAGTGTTGGCAAGGATGGCGAACTCATAATTCCAAAGGTTAAATCAAAAAGGGCAACTGTTGCGATTGCGCGAAGCCAGGAGATAGTGGAAATGAATGAATTGGGGCGTAAGCGCGGGCGCTTGTTTGTGGTTGGAATTGGGCCAGGTCAAAATGCCTGGCGTTCGCCAGAAGTAAGCCGAATGGTACAAGAGGCAAGTGATCTTGTTGGCTATTCGCTTTATCTGGATATTATTTCAGAAATTTCTGAAGGCAAAATACGCCATGATTTTGACTTGGGAAAAGAAGAGGATCGTGTTCGCCATGCCATGGAATTGGCAGGTGAGGGCAAGGATGTAGCACTTGTTTGTTCAGGGGACGCCGGTATTTATGCCATGGCAACGCTTGTGTTTGAACTGCTGGCAGATGGTGGCTTGTCGGATGCCGCGTCTCGTATAGCGATTGAAGTATCACCGGGCATATCAGCCCTTCAGGCTGCTGCTGCGCGTGCTGGTGCACCTTTAGGGCATGATTTTTGCACGATTTCATTGTCTGATTTGCTCACTCCCTGGGAAGCCATTCAGATGCGGGTGAAGGCTGCTGCAGAAGGTGATTTTGTGATTGCATTTTATAATCCGGTTTCCAAACGTCGCCGTACACAACTTGAATATGCAAAGGGTGTTTTGCTTGAGCATAGACCTGATAACACACCAGTCATTCTTGCAACCAACCTTGGCCGCGAAGGCGAGCTTGTTCGTGTCGTTCCCTTGGCTGGGCTTGATATTAATGAGGTGGATATGTTGACGGTTGTGATTGTGGGTTCATCGGAAACTACAACAGTTGATACAGGCGATGGCAAGACCTGGGTTTATACTCCGCGCGGGTATTCTGCCAAAGAAGGAACAGGAATAAAAGCATGACCGTTTATTTTATTGGTGCAGGACCTGGTGCACCTGACTTGATTACTGTTCGTGGCCTTCGCTTAATCGAAAAATGCCCTGTGTGCATGTATGCGGGCTCGCTTGTGCCAGAGGAAATTGTTGCTGCTGCACCTGATGAGGCAGAGATTACCGATACTGCGCCGCTTAATCTTGACGAAATTATCGAGATGATCCGTGTGGCAGACAGTCAGGGTAAGGATGTTGCTCGTGTTCATTCTGGTGATCCTGCAATTTATGGGGCGACAGCTGAGCAAATGCGCAGACTGGACAAGCTTGAAATTGATTATGAAGTTGTACCGGGTGTGCCAGCATTTGCAGGCGTTGCAGCAGCCCTTAAAACAGAGCTTACACTTCCAGAAATTGCACAAACAGTGATTGTTACGCGAACAGGCATGAAGGCTTCTTCCATGCCACAGGGTGAGCAGTTGGAAATTCTTGGGCAGTCAGGCGCAACGCTTGCAATCCATCTATCAATTCGAAATCTGGTTTATATTCGCGAGGCGCTTGAGCCATATTATGGTGATGATTGTCCTGTTGTTATTGCCTATCGCGCAACCTGGCCGGATGAACTTTATATCCGCACAACTTTGGCTGGCATGAAAGAAGAAGTGCGTAAACACAAGATTACACGCACCGCGCTTATTTTGGTGGGGCCTGTGCTGGGAGAAGTTAATTTCCGTGATAGTGATTTGTATAATTCAGATTACGCACATGTCTTGCGAAACAAGGGCAAGAAAAAAGTTAAGGCCTGATAGGCCTTCTTAATTAATGTCTGTGATTTATACAGCAGCTTTAATTTTAACCATTGTATCTTTTACATTGCCTTTGATAAGCAGAGAGCGTTGACCTGAAAGTTCTACCGTAGAAGAGTCATTGTCTTCGCCATAACTTACCATCATGATCTCATCTGCATTTACAAAGAATTTACGGTCAGATGTTGTTTTCTCAAATTCACAAAATTTTGCCATTAGGCTTATGCTCCTGTTTCAAATACTAGCATAGGCGTTTGCCATTTATTTAGATAGCTTGTTTGCAACGTAATAAGCTTTATACATGCTAAATAGCTAATCTGATTAAAAGTTCTAAATGTCTTACTTTAAAAGTATTTCTCCCTTTACGCTGGCTGCCCTTATTATGGGGATAGGTATTGCTGGCATTCCGTTTGGGGATACTGCTGGCAAAATGATGTTTTTGCATACACCAGTAGATCCCATCTTTATTGCCTGGAGCCGTTATGGACTGGGTGTTGTATTGGTCTGGCTGGCTTATGCAGGGCGCGGGTTTGAGTTTTCTGTTTTCAAGGATTGGCGTTTATGGCTACGGGCCGGCTTTGTAACTGCGGCAGTTGTTTCCATATTAAATTCAATTGCTACAGAGCCCTTGGCCAATGCTTTTGCGGCATTTTTTATTGGGCCGATATTTGCCTATTTTGGTGCAGCGCTTTTCCTTAAAGAAAAAATTACCTGGTTTCGAACCATTACGCTGATTATTGCCTTCATTGGTGTCTTGATTGTTGTGCGTCCAGGGATAAGCATGTCGCCTGGTCTTTTATATGCGCTTATGGGAGGCATGTTTTATGCAGCTTTTCTTGTTTCTACCCGGTGGTTAAGCAATGTTGCTTCGCCGCGTATTTTGCTGCTTTCCAACCTTGCGATGGGTACTTTACTGCTGACACCTTGGGGTGTGGTATCTATTCCTGAAATTGATATTGAAATGGCAGGGCTTGTTCTTTGGAGTGCGGCTGCTTCTGCGATTGGTAATCTGGCAATTGTAATTTCAAGTTCGTTGGTTGATGGAAGTCGCATTGCACCGTTAATTTACATGCAAGTGGTTTACGCAACTGCGTTTGGCATTTTGTTCTTTGCTGATTTTCCCGATGAATGGACGATTGTTGGTCTTGCAATTCTGGTTACTTCAGGCTTTGCATCGTTTTTTGCGCAAAAGTCGTGCTAAGCCGTTTCCTGATTGATAATTATGATAGGTATTTTTAATTCTCTGGCAGCTTCAATTTTGGCGTAAGCGCCTTTACCACCAGAATTGCGGCAGATGATATGGGTGATGTTATTATCTTCTAAAACTGCTCGTTCTTGGCGCCAATCGCTAGAGGGTTTGCCAAGTAGTAATTTATAATTTGGCAGGGGCAATTTTGTGGAGGGCTTATCAACCATTCTTACAAGGAAAAAAACATCACTACGTGTTTTAAAAATATCAATATATTGACTGCCAAGTGCCAATAATACG
>CALFBM010000135.1 GCA_937951645.1 uncultured Rhizobiaceae group bacterium | reverse complement strand
GCGTGATGGTATCTTTCAAAATCTTGTTAAGCGCATGACCGATGTGAAGCGTGCCGTTTGCGTAAGGCGGGCCATCGTGGAGCACGTATTTCGGACGCCCCTTTGATTGCTCGCGCAGCTTTTTATAAAGCTTCATCTCATCCCATTTGGCGATTAGTTCCGGCTCTTTTTTTGGAAGGCCTGCCCGCATTGGAAATTCTGTTTTCGGTAGGTTAAGCGTCTGTGAATAATCACGCTCGGAATTATTTTCTTCGGTCATCTAATCATACCTATGTGTCCAGTGGTTCTGGAAAGAATCTTTGTGTTTTGAGATTTACCCTGTTCGCCAGACAATGTCATGTTGATTGTCATGCCTGTAATCAGCCAAGGTTAGGCTTTCCCGGAACCTCAGCTATTTAAGCGAAGTCCGGGTAAATAATTCGGAATATTATTCGAATATCAAGAACTGTTTTCATAGAATGTTTAAAACGGATTCAGCAGGAATAATCAACCAAGAAATTTACTACAAACCAGATGAAAATTAATCTGCAGCGTTTGATCTTTCTTCATTCTTCTTACGTGCGCGTCTTACCGCCACCTTTCGAAGGTCTGCATCCTTATCATGTTCATCCACAATCTCACTACCCAGCAAAGTCTCAAGCACATCTTCCATGGTTACAAGACCAGCAGTTCCGCCATAGGCATCCTCAACCACTGCAATATGGGCATCTCGATCAAGAAGGAAATCAAACAAAGTATCAAGATCAATCTTTTCTGAAACGCGTGGCAATTCCCTGGTGAATTCAGAAATCGTACGATCTTTCTCATCCCGCAGTGCCGCTACCAGTAATTCACGCACCAGCACAAAACCTGTAACATCATCAACGTTTTCACCCGTTACAATCAAGCGCGAGAACGTAAATATATCACGTCCCTCTACGACAGAGCCCAAGGTTGCATCTTGTGACACATGTTCAATCACCGTTCTTGGCGTCATAACATCTGATACCAAAATATTCGGAAGTTCAAAGAGATTGGCGACCACTCTTGTTTCGTCTTCTTCAATCACTCCAAGTCTCTGTCCGGCTGTTGTAAGCGCGGTGATTTCCTCTCGTGAGACTTCGGAATGGCCACCATTTGGTTTTAGCAATTTGGTAATCGCTTGGCTCATCCAAACAAGCGGCAATTGAATCACGATCAAAATTGGCAGCACACGCACCGTAAACGCCGCAAGACTTCGCCAGTAAGTAGCACCTATCGTCTTTGGAATAATTTCTGATAAAATCAAAATACCCAGAGTAAGAAGTGCTGAAAAGATACCTACACCTGTATCATCAAAGACAAGTGCTGCTTGTGCGCCAGCACCCGTTGCACCTACTGTATGGGCAATTGTGTTAAGCGAGAGAATTGCTGCTAACGGTCTTTCAATATCAGATCGCAGACTTCGCAATTTTGCTGCAAACTTTGGATTTTCCCCTTCGCTCGCTTCCACAAAAGAAGGACTGATCGACAACAAAACAGCCTCAAGAATGGAACACAGAAAAGATACCCCGATTGCAAGTACGACAAAGAGAATGAGCAAGGTCATGTCGAGATTAATCTTTCGGTTTGTAATTTAATGTCTTAACAACTTTATTTAGTCTTTTAAACGAAATATCAGAAAACAATCAACTTGCTATTTTTGGTGGTTTTCATAAATCCAGACCATTCGATCTACAAACCAGAGCTTTGGCAAAATAGTTACAAACAACCCACATAAGCTAGCCCATAATGAAAGCACTATAAGGCCATAGCCCAAGATCATAACACCCATTACAGAAAGTGCTGTCAGAACATTTGCCATATCAACGTGATGCTTTGCTATCATGTTTGATTTCCTATCCAAAAACAGACGTTCACCCATCACTCCTTTAGAAGCCCAACTATCCAAAGACTTCGGTTCTTTGAAAAGGCGTGGATTGAGCCAAGTCCACAAAATGGTTAAAGCAAGTGGTATCAAACACCACCACCCTAGCCAGACCCTACTCCATACAGCCAGGACAATAAGTGGCAAACAAGAAATTCGCGTATAAACGCTCCAAGGATTAGCATGACGCCTCCAAGTAGCATCATCCATTTGCATCAGTCTTTCAGCAAATTTATAAATATCCATAGGATTAGGCTCAGAACCTGTTAATTCCACACTTGGCAAATATCTTTCACTATATTACGCATTCATATAGTGAAAGATATTCATCTTACGTACAAAATATAGATTTTGCATATTTTTCAACACTACTTCAGAGAAAGCCCGATAGGCCTTTATGCCTTGTTTGGAGACATTATAATGCTACTACGAGAAGAAGATTTAGTTGCACGCGGCAAGCAACGCTCTGTTTATCAATTTCCAAATGAAGAACAATTATTGCTCAAAGTAACTCAACAAGACAGTGGTCTAGAGCAGCAACCTGGTCTTAGAGGACATTTTAAAAGCTATTTGCCTTATGCGCGGTATCGACATATTTTCTGTGAAATTGACCATGATACCAAAATACAAATGCGCGCCTTGTTAAAAGGCATAAGATCCCCGATTGCCCCCACACGTGGTGTAATCAGTTTAAATACAACCTTGGGCTTAATGGTAAAACAGATTAGCCAGAAGGATGGTGCTGTAGGCCTAACTTTAAATGAATTATTTGCTCAAGATAAGTTCGATGAAAAAGCTTTAGCTGCCTTGAATGAATTTGCGCAATCTCTTTTTACGCTTGGCGTTGTTGCAGGGGATCTTCACACAAAAAATATTGTTTGGGGCGATTATAATGATGAGCTCGTACCTTTTATTGTCGATGGCTATGGTGATCGAAATTTTATACCGTTAAAAACCTATATTCCTTGGTTTAGAAAGCGAAAAATACATAAATGCCTTACGCACATGGCTAAACAAATCGGGTGCCAGTGGTTACGTTCGGAACGGGTTTTTATACTACAAAGTAAATAAACATCTATCGTTATTAAAAGGTTCAATTTATTGCATCCATACCTGGTGGCGAATGCAAAAGAACAGTTACCTAACCATTCAACCAGAAGCTCCACGTCCTGATGTAAAGGGTGAATTAGCTGATGGTATGGTGGTTAACTGCTCTTCTTCAATGCGTGCTTTTTCAGGAAGCTTCTTTAATTCCCTGAAACAGACAATCACTGATAAAATACCAAAGACAATGCCGCCAAGTCCCCAACCTGCAAGCACACCTTCCGGCCCCCAGGCCTTGCCGACCCAAACAAACGGAATAATGCCCAAGGTTGCCCTGCCCCAATTAAATACCGTTGAATAAATCGGGAACCCAAGATTATTAAACGCAGCATTGGCTACAAACAAGGCGCCATTGAAAATGAAGCTTCCTGCGACAAAAAGGCAGAAGAAGCGGATCAGCTTTTCTGCATCTGCCTCTGCACTAAATGCTTGCGTAATGAAAGGCCAGCCAAGCGCCAGGATTATCCAGATCACCAAGCAATATAACAGGCTAAACAACAGGCTGTCCCACATGGTTTTTGTAACCCTTGCAAAATTTTGCGCCCCATAGTTTTGGCTTAGAATTGGCCCCACTGCACCAGACAAGGAAAATACAGCGGCAAAAGCCAGTGGCATCAAGCGGCCAACAATTGCCCAGCCTGCAACCGCATCATCACCAAATTCAGCAATTGATGCAGTCACATAAGCATTGCCAATGGGGGTTGCAATTTGGGTTAAAACGGCTGGAATTCCAATAATCATGAATGGTTTCAGATTATTTTTCAGAGAGCTTAACTTTGGCACTCCGATTAAATTATGCACGTAAACAGCATAATACAGCCCAACGCAAAGCATGAAAATCCGCACAAAAATAATGGCAATTGCCGCACCATTTATACCCAGATCAAGACCAAATATAAAAAACGGATCAAGTATCAATGCTGCACCACCTACGGAAAGCGTTACATACATGGCGCGTTTTGCGTCACCCTTTGCACGCAACAAGCCTGACATACACATGCCTAATCCAAGGATTGGAAATGAAGGAATTGAAATCTGCATAAAGGTGAGTGAAATTTCTTTTGTTTCTCCCTTTGCACCCAGCACATCCAATAAAACGGGAAGAAGCGGAATGGTAATCATTACAATAAGAATGGAAAGCACAACCATATAAACCAGAGAGGTTGCCGCCTTGCGTTTTGCAGCCGCCTCATCGCCTGCTCCGATTGCACGTGCTGTGATTGCTGTCGCCGCTATTGTAAATCCGATTGAAACAGAGATCGTAAAAAATACGATTGTTGACGCATAACCGATTGCGGCGGCAAGCTCCTGTTGTCCAAGCAGTGAAATGTAAAACAGGTTTATGACATCAACCAAAAAAACGGATACAAGCCCAATTGCACCGGTAGCCGACATGGTCAAAACATGCCGCATGATAGAGCCTTGTGTGAAGACCGCATTGTTGGGCAATTCTTTTGGTGTTTTTTCTTCCGCAGAGATTGATTGGGCTTTAGCCATTACTGTGCCGGGGTGCTTTCTTTTGCCTTGTCTTTAATATTATCTTCTTCCAATACTTCAATGGAACGTTCGTCAAGTGCTGTTGCAGGATGCTGGGGCTTGACCAAAGGTTCCGGTTGTACAGTTGGTCTTGTGTGCAGGATGTCCATACCAGCGTACATGCCTTCACGGTATTGAACCATGAGGCGATCATGATCCATGCGTCTGACATTTTCCAGAATTTCTGAAACTTCATCTGGCTCATGCCCCAATCCTCTCAACATTTCTCCACCAAGTGAGAGTGCGGAATCAAATGTTTCCCGAATATGATATTTTACATTCTTGTCCATCAACTGAATGGTATGGGCTCGATCATAGGCTCTTACATACATTGCCTTGTCCGGAAATTCGCTTGCAATCATGTCGACAATACGATTTGTGATTTCAGGCGTATGTGTCGCAATGCACACCAGTTTTGCCTGTAATATGCCAGCAGAAATCAAAACTTCCTTTCTACTGCCATTGCCAAAATAAATACGGAAACCAAATGTTGCTGCCTGTTTGATAACTTTGGGATTATTATCAATCACGGTGACATCTTCACCAGAAGCCAGAAGTGCTTGCGCTGCAACTTGCCCCATTCTTGAAAATCCTATCATCAAGACAGGCGATTGCGCACCTTTAAAGTCTTCATCCGGTTCATCCAGAACAGGATTGGTCTCGAGTAGCTTGTTGCCTAACCAGACTGAGAGTGGCGTCAGGATCATTGATAAAACAACCATGGCTACAAGAAATGACGATGTTTGGTTATCCAGGACGCCAATGCTTGTGGCTGAGGCAAATAATACAAACCCGAACTCACCGTGTTGGGAGAGAATGGCTGATGTCCTGGTGCTTTCAGAATGACTTGCCGAAAACACCCTGCAGGCCAAATAAATGATAATCGCTTTAACAACCATGGCAATCAAAACAAAACCAATGATCGCCAACCAGTTTTCCAGCAAGACATTTATATCCAGGGACAAGCCAACTGCCATAAAAAACAATCCAAGCAAAATACCCCTGAAAGGCTCTATGTTTGCCTCAAGCTCAACGCGGTAGGATGATTCAGCTAGCAATACCCCTGCCAAAAAAGAGCCAAGCGCCATTGACAGTCCAACAGATTGCATCAGCAATGCGGATCCAAAAACAACAAATAGTGCCGTTGCCAACATGGCTTCGTTAGCACCTGTTCTGGCAATGACGCCCAGTAGAGGGTTTAATAAATATTGCCCTGCAAAAATCACGACCCCTATCGCTGACAAGCCAATCCAGAAGGCTGGCCAGTCTGCGCCCATTTCACCAGAGGATGAAAGCAGTGGTACGATTGCCAGAAGCGGAATAATTGCCAAATCCTGAAACAGCAGCACCGAGAATGTTTTTTGCCCATAACTGGTGTTTACATCATTCCTAGATTCAAGTGTTTGCAGCACAAAGGCGGTTGAGGAAAGTGCCAGGCCAAAGCCTGCAACAATTGCCATGTTAAAATTGGGCGCAACAAGCAAGGCAAAAAATGACAGAACCAGGCCGCAGGATACTACCTGCGCAGAGCCAAGCCCCAGAATATCACGCCGCATGGACCATAACCTTGAAGGCTTCATCTCAAGGCCAACTATAAAGAGCAGAAAGACGATTCCAAGCTCGGCAAAATGCAAGATACTTTCACCGTTGTTTACAACGCCAAGCAAAGGGCCAAGTGTTACGCCTGCTGCAAGATAACCAAGAACAGTTCCAAGTCCGATGCGTTTAAAAATTGGAGCAGCAACAACCGCCGCCCCAAGAAGAATAATTGTCTGCGTATAGATTTCAGGAGTTGCCGTTAGTGCCAAGCTGCTTCTCCTTTATTTGAAAAAATAATGAATCGATTATCAAAAGCTTTCTTACCTTGCTTCAATAACCTTAGAGGCTTATGTGTTTGTTTGAAATAGTTTCTCACTGATTTCCTTTCATTCGTGGTAAAAAAATATGAACGACCTCAAAAAACTTGAAGCTGATGCACTCAATCTGGTTACCCTTGCAAAAAAAGCAGGGGCAGACGCTTGTGATGTAGTGGTTGCAAGCGGTAATTCCCTGTCTGTTGGAATTCGCGAAGGTGCTGTAGAGAACAGCAACCGCTCTGAGTCCGATGCATTATACTTACGCGTCTTTTGTGACAAAAAGATAGCAAGCGTTACATCCAACACAAAAAACAATCCACAAAGCCTCGCAGAACGTGCTGTTGCCATGGCAAAAGTATCGCCGGAAGACCCATTTCAAGGATTGGCGGATCAAAGCAGACTTTTCCCCCGTGAAAGCATGGAAGCAAAAATTACAGAGCTTGACCTTTTTGATGTAACTGAACCAGACGTGAGCTATATGGAAAAACAAGCCCTGGAGGCAGAAGCTGCAGGGCTTGGCGTAAAGGGTGTTAGCAAATCCCTGGGCGCGGGTATGGGTTGGTCAACGTCAGGGTTTGTTCTTGCAACATCAGATGGTTTTTCCGGAAGCTATCAACGTTCCGGTTTTTCCCTGTCTGCATCTCTGGTAGCTGGTGAAGGTACCGGCATGGAACGTGATTATGATTACGACAGTGCAATTTATCTAGGCGATTTGCAAAGTGCGCAAGCAATAGGCATTTCGGCAGGAGAGCGAACTGTTAAAAAAATTGCCCCGCGGCAAGTCAAATCCGGTGCCTATCCGATTATTGCCGACAGGCGCGTATCAGCAGCCTTGCTGGGTTCACTATCAAATGCCGTAAACGCATCCTCAGTTGCCAGAAAAACAAGTTTTCTTCGCGACAGGATGGGCAAGCAAATTACAACAAGCGGCATCAATATTGTTGATGATCCTCACATGGTGCGAAAATCAGGCTCCAAAATCTTTGATGGTGAAGGTGTTGCAAACGAGAGAATCAATCTTGTTGAAGATGGTTTGTTGCAAACCTGGTTGCTCGATAGCGCAACTGCACGAGAACTAAACCTTCAAACCAACGGTCGTGCAGCACGCGGCTCATCAGGCACATCGCCATCCACTACAAACTGTTATATGGAAGCGGGCGAACAAAGCGTTGAAGAGATGATCGCCTCGATTAAAGAGGGGCTTTTCCTCACAGAGACCATTGGCCATGGCATTAACATGGTAACAGGAGACTATTCAAAGGGTGCATCCGGCTTCTGGATTGAAAACGGTGAAATTGCCTTTCCGGTTGCAGAAATTACGATTGCGGGAAATCTCGCTGAAATATTCATGAACATGACGCCTGCATCTGATCTGGAATTCAAATATGGTACAAACGCCCCGACATTGCTTCTGGAAGGAATGACGATTGGCGGCAAATAACAATCGTACTGCGGATACTGAGCTACTTTTGAGGACAGCGCTTCAAGCAGGCGAAATCGGATTAAAATACTTCAGATCTAAAAACGAGGTTTGGTTCAAGGCCGGCAATTCTCCCGTCTCGCAGGCGGACAAGGAAATTGATGATTATCTTCGAACCACCTTTGCAACCGAACGATCAGACTATGGCTGGCTATCAGAAGAAACCGAAGACACTGTAGAGCGTCTTGACTGTGATCGCGTTCTCATTGCTGATCCAATAGATGGTACACGCGGATTTATTAATGGACGCAATGAGTGGTGTATCTCAATTGCAATTGTTGAAATGGGTCGCCCAATAGAGGCAGTTCTTCATTGTCCTGCGTTAAGCAGAACCTTCCTTGCCAGCAAGGGACTTGGGCTTGAAGTTATCGAAACAGGAAAACCAGCTGAAAAAAAATCCGGAAAACCTTTCGTGACAGGATCAAAAAAACTTATTGAAGCCATGAAAGAACTTCCTGACATACCTTTTGATGTAATGGAATTTATCCCTTCACTGGCCTATCGTTTGGCGCTTGTGGCAACTGGCGAACTTGATGGCGCCTTTGCCAGAGGGGGTGCAAGTGAATGGGATGTTGCCGCATCAGATCTTATTTTGGAAGAAAGTGGCTGTAAACTTACAGACACCAACCAGAAAATGCTTGAGTATAATCGGCCCAAAGTTCAGATACCTGCATTAATTGCAACGCATCATAACCGTTATGAAGAAATATTCGCACTTGCGAAACAGGCCGGATTTCTTCATTAATCAGCTAAAAATATAAAGATCCGATCCTGGAGAGACTTATGAGCAAAAATAACGACACGCAGTTATTGCATTTGGTGTTTGGTGGTGAGCTTGAAAATCTTGATTGTGTAAATTTTCGCAATCTGGATGAGCTTGATATTGTTGGTATTTATCCAAATTATGAACAAGCACAGCTGGCATGGAAATCCAAGGCACAACAGACCGTTGATAACGCTCACATGCGTTATTTTATTGTGCACATGCATAAGTTGCTTGATCCTGATGGCGACGGAAAATTCGGTTAAGCCCGAAGAAATCAAAAAATGAGTGACCTCATCCCTCCCGGACGCACGAAGCGTAAGAAGCGCTTGCGTAATTTTATACGCAGTCTGAGCCAAAACAAAATTGCGCTAAGCGTTACATCACGTCTGGCTATCTGGTATTTGGAATGGGTTCAAAATACCAATAAAATTGTGGTTGAACCAGCCAATATTTTGGAGACCATAACACCACAACAACCATTGATTGTCGGCGTCTGGCATGGCCAACATATTTTGATGCCAGTCCTGCCGCTTGGCCTTAATGCTTCAGCAATGATTTCCAAAAACTTTGATGGTGAAGTAACAGCTCGTATTGTTAAACATTATGGCAATCGCACCATTCGTGCTTCCGGGGGTCGCAGTCAAAAACAAACTTTGAAAAAAGGCGGGATGACAGGGTTCCTTGAAATGCTGAATGCATTGCAAGAAAATGATAATGTTGTACAAACTGCAGATATTCCCAAGGGCATCGCAAGAAGAGCCGGTCTTGGTATTATTATGCTGGGGCAGAAATCCGGCGCTCCCATTGTACCTCTGGCCATTGCATCAAGCAGACGTTTTATCTTTCAAAAGGCATGGGACAAGGCAGCGCTCAACATGCCGTTTGGGACAACGGCGATTGTTGTAGGAGAATTGATCCATATTCCCAAAGATGCAGACAACGCTACACTGGAAGCCTGCCGTGAGAACTTGGAAAATGAGCTTAATCGTGCGACAAAAAGAGCCTATGAATTAACGGGGAACCCTGAATGAAACCCAAGCCAGCTCTCTTAAGCAGAATAATGTTGCGAATTTATCGTGGCTTTGGGATGATGCTTTATCCCTTTATGGGTCCCTTTTTGCGTCTGCGTGCCAACAAGGGCAAGGAAGACCGCAAGCGTCGCTATGAGCGTTATGGTTATCCAAGTACTGACAAGCCTTCTGGCCCGATCATATGGTTTCATGCTGCAAGTGTTGGCGAATCCATGGCGGTTATTCCTGTCGTTGAGCACGTGAATTCTCTTGGCATCAGCACCATCATGACCACAGGTACCGTAACCTCTGCACAAATTGTTCGCAAGCGGTTGCCTCGTGGTTCGTTTCATCAATATGTGCCACTTGATCTAAAACCGGCACTTGAACGGTTTCTTGATCATTGGCAACCGGATGCTGCCATCTTTACTGAATCTGAAATTTGGCCAATGACAATTTTGGAATTAACACAGCGTAATATTCCACGTATCCTTGTTAATGCTCGCATGTCCGACAGATCCTTCAAGCGTTGGAAAAATGCTTCCGGACTGGCAGAAACATTGTTTGAGAACTTCTCTCATGTTATCGCCCAATCCGAACTTGATGCCGAACGTTTCAGAACGCTTGGAGCAAGGCCTGTAGAGATTTCCGGGAATCTGAAAGTTGATACTAACGCGCTTCCTTATGATGAGATAGAATACAATCAACTTCGCACTCGTATTGGAAACAGACCCTGTTGGGTTGCTGTTAGTACACATGAAGGTGAAGAAGAGTCTGTTGGAAAAATCCACTCTACCTTGAAGAAAAATATTCCAAACCTCTTTACAATTATTGTACCGCGTCATCCGGATCGCGCGCCTGGCATTGCTGCCATGTTAAGAGAGAACGGACTAAAGGTTTCGCAACGCAGTCAAAATCAAAATTTTGACGGACAAACAGACATTTACATGGGCGACACCATCGGGGAGATGGGGTTATATCTTCGCCTTGCACAAGTAGCTTTCGTTGGTAAAAGCCTTAAATCCAATGGTGGGCAAAATCCCCTTGAACCCGCAATGACCGGGACTGCAATTGTTTCTGGCAAGAATGTTAAAAACTTCCGCGACTCTTACAAAAACCTTTTGGAAGCAGGTGCTGTTCGCCTGGTTTCTGATGAGAAAATGCTTGCAGCCAATGTCGAGTATCTTTTACGCAACCCTCAAGAACGCGAGAAGATGCAACAAGCTGCATTTGAGACCATTAACAAGATGCGTGGTGCCTTGAACAAAACCAATCGAGCCCTGGATTCATATTTGTTCCCACTAACCGTAAAACGTGACCTGGAAGGGTTGGGTTAGATAGATGGCATTGGATGAAGCACCTCCGTTTTGGTGGAAAAAGAACAGTTGGCAAGGATATGCGTTATCTCCTGTCTCATATGTCTATGGTCGTATCGCTGCTAAACGTATGGATATGGCTGCATCTGCCAAGGTGAATGTACCTGTTATATGTGTTGGCAATTTTGTAGTGGGAGGTGCCGGTAAAACACCTACTGTTCACATGCTTGCAAAACATGCACGTGCGCAGGGTTTCAAGGTTGGTATTTTATCGCGTGGTCATGGTGGAGCAATTAATACACCTACCGTGGTTAAGCTGGAAAGACATAACGCACATGATGTTGGTGATGAAGCACTTCTTCATGCTGATAATTCTATTACGGTTATTTCAGCAAACCGTGTTGCGGGCGCAGAACTTTTAGTCAAACAGGGTTGTACAATTATTCTCATGGATGACGGTTTTCAAAACCCTTCGCTTCATAAGGATTTCAATCTTGTTGTTGTTGATGCAAAGCGCGGTTTGGGAAATGGCTTTGCCATGCCAGGCGGGCCGATGCGCGTCCCTTTCAAACATCAGCTTCTCCATACTGATGCAGTCTTCATAACCGGCAAGGGGGACGCAAGTGATCAGGTAATACGCAAGTCAGCGCGTGCAGGAAAACCTGTTTTTCACAGCAGTGTAGAAGTTACAGGCCGGACAAAATACAAGGGACAAAAAGTACTTGCCTATGCAGGCATTGCTGACCCAACCAAGTTTTTTGATACGCTGGAAGGTATTGGTGTTGAACTGGCAATGCGACAGGGTTTTGGAGATCATCATGTCTTTACAGAAGAAGAATGCGCTGATCTGATCGACCGCTCAAGGCAGCAAGAGTTGAACCTTTTCACAACAGAAAAAGATGCAGCGCGTCTTAAGGGCATGGGCGAAGCACAAGACAAGGTCAGGGAACTGTCTGAAATCGTACGCATTACACTTAAACCGGAAGATCCAGCCATGCTAAAGCGCGTGTTTGATATCACGCTAAAGCGCTTTAAGGCACGCAAGAAACCCGATTGACCTACTGCGTGACTACAGGCCCTACAACAACCACTGTTGGCTTGGTTGAGAAAAACTGCCTGGCCATGCGGTTTGCATCTTCCAATGTTACATCAGCAATATATTTTTCCCGCTTTTCGATATAATCAATACCAAGGTTTTGGGTTTGCAGGGCAACCAGTACATTGGCAATTTTACCAGATGTATCCAGATTGGAAATTGCATATGAACCCGCCACATAGCGCTTTGCTTTTTCCAGTTCTTCTGCAGTAATTCCTTGCGTTGCAATTCGTTTGATTTCTTCCCTGATAACCTTGATTGCCTCATCACGGTTTTCAGCCCTGGTAGAAGTCCCCGCCGCAAAATAGGAAGCATGGTCAAAGGTTGCCAGTCCCGATGAAACACCATAGGCAAGGCCACGTTTTTCTCGAACCTGCGTATAAAGTCTTGAAGAAAAAGTACCGCCACCCAAAACATGGTTCATCAAATGGGCAGCAAAGAAATCAGGGTTATCGCGCTTAATGGCAGGGTAGACGATTGAAACCGAAGTATTGGGTACAGGCATCGCGATTGTAATATCGTCACCCAATACAGGCTCTACTTCTGCAATCTTTGCGATTGCTGATTCATTTGGCAAATTGCCAAATATATCATCCAGGGCAATTTTCAACTCCGTCTCGCTGATTGCACCAACGACACCTACGGTAAGCGTTGCGCGTGACAAGATTTTCCTGTTCATCGCAATGATGTCTTCTCTGGTGATGGCATCAATGGATATTTCAGTTCCGCTTGTACTACGACTGTAAGGGTGATCTTGAAAAATTGCTTCGCGGAGCGCCTTGCTTGCAACGGAAGAGGGATTTTTTTGACTGCTGACAATCCCGCTTCGAATGGCATCCCTCATGCGTTCAATCGCATCTTCATCAAAGCGTGGCTCGTTGACAGCAAGCTTGATCAACTTGAACACTTCTTCACGTTCAGAACGTAATAACCTGCCACCACCAGAAAAATTATCCTGTGATATGTTAAATCTGAATTCCAGTCCAAGCTCTTCAGCCCTTGCCTGAAAAGCAGCGCTGTCAAGATCACCAGCACCCTCATCCATCAAGGCTGTCATCAACCTTAACGTGCCCTCCTTACCTTCAGGATCTTGCGCTGAACCGCCCTTGAAGGAAACGGAAATTGCTATGATTGGCAATGTATAATCTTCAACCAACAAGGCCTTGATACCTTTGTCAGTTGTTATTGACTTGATATCAATGGCATTTGCCTGGAGGGCAGTACCAAAAACAAAAACAAGGGCAGTTAGAAAAACTCTCATAAATTTATCCATGATTTATCCTTCTTTCGGCAAAAGACGACTGGTAATCGAACGACTTCGATCAAGATATTTTCTGGCAACCTTGTTGACGTCTTCAACAGTGACCTTGCGTAGACGATCCGGCCATGATGTAAAATCCTCCACACTGCCACCAATGGCTATAACGGAGCCAAAAATACGGGCAAGGGTTATCTGACTATCCTGACTATAAATGATTGTTTTCAAATAAATTTGCCGTGCCCTATCGAGTTCTTCTTGTGTAACGCCCTCTTTCAAGAGTTTATCAACTTGCGATTCTACAGCCTTTGCCAAATCATCAATTTTTGTGTCCCCACGAGGAACTGCATAAAAGCCAAACGAACTCATGTCACGTGATGAGCCTTGGTAAAAAGCACCTGCTGCTGTGGCGAGTTCCTGCTCCAGAACAATTTCTTTTTGAAACCGGCTCGTAGCAGAACCACCCATGATGGTGCTTAAAAGGTCAAGTGCTTCTGCTTCACCTTTTTCTGCAATCAAATAAGACGGTGCGCGGAATGTACGCTGCCAGCTTGGTTGTGTAACACGTTCATCCCTGTATTCCAGGGTTTGCGCAACAACAGGCGCAGGGCTGGAAGTCCATTTGCGCTGTGACGGTTTTGCTGTTGCAACAATTTTGCCATAGGTTGCCTGAGCCAGTTTTAACGTCTCTTGCGGATCCACATCACCTGCAACAACGACAATTGCATTCCAGGGTTGATACCATTTTTCATAAAAAGCGAGTGCATCATCCATTTGCAAATTTTCAATCTCGTGCTCCCAACCAATAATCGGAATCGAATAAGGATGATTCACATGAAGTGCAGCACGGCTGAATTCAGACAGGATCGCTGAAGGACTTCTATCTACACGCCCGCTTCGCTCTTCCAGAATAACATCGCGTTCAGGCAAGAAGACATCTTCAGTTAACACCAGATTACGCATTCGGTCAGCTTCATACTTCATCATATCTGCAAGAGCCGAGGGTGAAACCTTTTGATAGTAGGCAGTATAATCCCAGCTTGTAAAAGCATTTTCCTGACCACCGATGGCAGAAACGGCAGATGAAAATTCACTGTTTTTATAAGTTGAAGTGCCCTTGAACATAAGGTGCTCAAAAAAGTGAGCGATACCTGAACTGCCCTTTGGATCATCAGCAGAGCCAACCTTGTACCAGGCCATATGCGTTACGACAGGTGCTCGTCTGTCTGGAATAACCACCAAGCGCAGTCCGTTTTCGAGCATAAATTCTGTGATATTTGGCTTTGATTCATTCGCTATTGCATTAAATGACGCAAAAACCACGAACAGGAAACCCAAGAAAAAACGATGCATGTATCGAACCCCAATCATTACTTCAAGCATTAATATCTATATAGCGAGTACTGGGTAACAATCCAATCAATCAATTGTGGTAAATTATTTCACTAACGAAAATAGCCCTATTGTCGTTTCACCATAGGTTCTTTTGTCATTCAATTCATAGCCATTTAAATTTTCAGGAAACATGTCTGTTGCTTCTTCAAGAATATAAATTGCACCATCATTTAACCAGCCTCCTTCACGAAGGGATCTCGCAGTCTTTTCACCAAAGCCCTTGCGATAAGGCGGATCTGCGAAAACCAGGTCAAAAGGTTTTAACGCACCAATATTTCCCAGCCTGGTTGCATCACGCCTGAATATTTTTGTTTTACCTGACAGCTGAAGCGTCTCTACGTTTTCTCTAATTGCTGCACGGGCACTGCTTGCTTCTTCGATGAAAACACAAAACTGACTACCGCGTGAAATTGCCTCCAGACCAAGAGCACCGGTTCCTGCAAAAAGATCAAGCGTTCTGGAGTTGTCAAACTCAATCTTGTGGGTCAGAATATTAAACAAACTCTCACGGGTACGATCTGTGGTTGGACGTGTTGCCATGCCTTTCGGGCTTTGCAAGGGACGCCCTTTTAAATTTCCGCCTACAATTCGCATACGTTAAATCCGTACTTATTTCCTGCGCTGGGGCCTACCCGAACGAGATGTTCCCCTGCCTGAATTTTCACTTGATTGCCTTGCCAAACGTCCATCAGACTTAGCGCCACCTTTACTGCCTTTACGGTTTGATGCGTTGCCTTTTGATGTTGTTAAACGGGAAAGCGTATCATCACGAACCGTACCACGTTTTTGCTTTTCGCCTGACTTGCGAGCTTTTTTCCTACCTTGTTCAGCAGCCTTTGATGCGGATCGGGCAACTTCCGGAGCAAGATTAATAATTGGTGCATCAAAATCCGCACCCGCCTGCTCAATAAGTTTTTCGCCCAGTTGATCGCGCAACATGCGACTTCTGATTTCGCGCACGGCTCCTTTTGGCAGATCACCAAGCTGAAACGGTCCAAACGATATGCGGATCAGCCTTGTTACATCAAGACCCAGATGCCCCAGTACTTTTTTGATTTCACGGTTTTTTCCTTCGCGAAGTGCAACACTCAACCATGAGTTTGTGCCCTGCTCACTCTCAAGCTTTGCTTCTATTGCACCATATAAAATACCTTCAACGGCAATGCCTTCTTGCAATTTATCCAACTCGTCCTGATTTACGCGTCCATGGACACGAACACGATATCGGCGCAACCAACCTGTGGCTGGAAGTTCCAATACCCTGGAAAGGCCTCCATCATTGGTCATCAACAGCAGGCCTTCAGTATTAATATCAAGACGCCCAATGCTCACAAGGCGAGGAAGGTTCTCTGGCATAAGCTCGAATATTGTCTTGCGGCCATCAGGGTCGTGATTGGTTGTTACAGTTCCCGAGGGTTTATGGAATAGCCAAAGCCTTGTGCGCTCTTTTTGAGAAATAATTTTTCCATCAACTTCTACCTTATCGCGATCAGATACAGTGAAGGCTGGTGTTTTCAAAAGCTTGTTATTGACTTTAACGCGCCCTTCCAAAATCCAGGTTTCCGCTTGTCTTCTTGAACAAAGACCTGCACGTGCCATTCGTTTTGCAATGCGTTCCTTGACTTCCTCTTCAGTCGAAATAGCGGCCTTCGCATCAGCCTTTTTAGCTGCGTCAGTTTTTACTGGTTTTTTATTGTCTTTATTGGCTGACTTATTATTCATGTGTGATATTCAATTCATGGCTAAAAAACGAAGCATTTTTTACTTCAACATCTTGGTGAGGCAAATTGACAGCAAAAGCAAGTTTTATGGAAAGTGCGCTGGAAGAGGCAAAGCTTGCAGGCAACCGTGGCGAGGTGCCTGTTGGTGCTGTTTTGGTTTATAAGGGTGAGATTATTGCCTCTGATGGCAACAGAACCCTTGAGTTAAAAGACCCAACGGCACATGCAGAAATTTTGGTTATTCGAAAAGGCGCTGAAAACCTTGATAATGAACGCCTTTATAATTGTGATTTATACGTAACGCTTGAACCTTGTCCCATGTGCGCCGGTGCTATCTCCTTTGCCCGTATCAGGCGTCTTTATTATGGAGCAAACGATATAAAGTCCGGCGCCGTTGAAAGTGGTGTAAGGTTTTTCTCAGATAAAACCTGCCATCACAAACCGGAGGTTTATTCCGGAATACTCGAAACCGAGTGCAGTTTGATTTTAAAAGATTTTTTCAGTGAAAAGCGTCAGAAAATATAATTCAGATACAAAAATGACTCCATAAGGAGCCACTTGAAATTCTTTTATACTATAAATTAGAACGTGCCATTCTCCGTTACCACAGCTTTTTCGATGCCGCGGTTTTCAGCCCGCTCTGCCTTTTGGCGCGCTTCCAGTTCTTCATCACTTATGCCAAGATCGCCAGCTTCCGCAGTTGCCGCTGGTGCGCGATATTCAACGGGTGGTTCAGTAAGATATTTACGCTTCACGCCAGTTGAAAATGCGATTTCTTCCTTGAGTTTTCTGGCTTTCTTGCTTTCAGAAATGCCATTAGCGTCATTTCTGATATCAGTTAACCATTGCTCTTCAGCAGCACGGACATTTGTTCTTGCAGATTTTCTATCCGTGGAAATATTAATGCCTTTTTTCTCGCTGTTTAGATATTCAACTGGTAAATCGCCTGTTCTGTAATCCGGTTCTGGCGCATCGCTACGTACTTTTGCAATGCGTTCTTCTGGTGTTTCCGGCCATTGCCCATCACTCAAGACGGCTTCTTTTGAAACCGGTGGTGGCAAGATATTTTTGTTTGCAGGCATGACCAGCTCAGGACGATGGTTATAATCAATATTGGTCTTTTGAGACTTAAGTGAGAAAATATTGCTCAAACCTTTCATCGTGGCTTCTTCATGCGTTGTGCCAGTGCCATAGGTTGTACCGCCAGTACATCCTGCCAATGCAAGCACTGATGCAATTAAACCCACTGAAAAAACTGTTCTTTTCATGACTTCCACCTGATCTAAAACGGCCTTGCTGTTCAAGCAGAACCTGTTGCCGCGAGTATATGCTTTATAAATAAGGCAATATGGCGACGTATCTGAGGGTTTGATACCTCAAAATCGTTAATTTTACAAGATTTGCCAGTTCACTGTCTGTTGATGGTTAATGACCTTCAATCTCGCGCATGGCTTCAGCATCACGAAGTGAAATATCCGGGTAATCCGGATCTGTGCCGACTTCCGGCAATACCCGCCAGGAACGAGCACATTTCCTGCCTTCTGCAAGGGTTGGCATGACGCTTACACCCTTGATTTCATCAAGCTTGAAAACATCACCTGCAAGCGCATCAGATGTAATTGATATATCGCTGGTGATACAGATTTCAGCCATATCCTGACCTTGAATTGCGGCCATCAGATCTGTGTCAGTAACTGAAACCTTCGGTGCAGCTTCAAGCGAGGAACCGATCCGCTTTTCACGGCGTTCAATTTCCAACGCCCCTGTTACCACGCGACGCACTGTCTTGATCTTCTGCCATTTGGCGGCTAGTTCAGCATTTTGCCATTCGCCGGGTACATCGAGAAATTGCTCCATGTGAACAGATGCATCTTCATTGCCACGCTCGCTCTGGAAACTTTCTTCCATGGTGAATGGCATGATGGGTGCAAACCAGCGCACAAGATGATCAAACAATTGCTTTACCACATAAAGTGCCGCTTTTCGTTTTTGGCTTGAAGGTGCGTCACAATAGAGACTGTCTTTGCGAATATCAAAATAGAATGCAGAAAGCTCGATATTCATGAAGTTGGAAAGCTGGGCAACGATGCGTTTGAAATCAAAATTGTCGTAGCCTTCGCGCACAATCTGATCCAGTTCATGCAAGCGATGCAGCATGAGGTGTTCCAGCTCTGGCATGTCAGCAAAAGCTACTTCTTCACCCTTGTAATGCGAAAGCGTGCCCAGCATCCAGCGCAATGTGTTGCGCATTTTGCGGTAGGCATCAATGTTGGTTTGCAGAATAGTTTTACCCAAACGCAGGTCTTCTGAATAATCAGATGAAGCCACCCATAGGCGCAGGATATCAGCACCTGATTGTTTGATCACTTCTTGCGGTGTTACGATATTGCCCTTGGATTTGGACATTTTCGTTCCGTCTTCCGCCATCACAAACCCATGGGTCAGCACTGCATCATAGGGCGCACGGCCACGTGTGCCACAAGCTTCCAATAGAGATGAATGAAACCAGCCCCGATGCTGATCGGAACCTTCAAGATATAAATCGGCTGGCCATTTTAAATCTTCGCGTTCTTCCAGACAAAAAGCATGCGTTGAGCCTGAATCAAACCAAACATCAAGAATATCGCGAACTTGTTCCCACTCTGATGGATTATCAACAATGCCATCTAGAAAACGCTCTTTGGCACCATCGGCAAACCAGGCGTCTGCGCCTTCATTAATGAACGATTGTTCAATTCTTTTTATCAATTCGTCAGATTTGTCAAAATCCGGCCCGGGAATAACCTGATTGGTTTCAGGATTACGGAACACACAAATCGGAACGCCCCATGCGCGTTGGCGAGACAAGACCCAGTCCGGCCGTTGCTCAATCATCGCACGTAGGCGATTTTGGCCTGCTGCAGGCACAAAACGGGTTTCATCAATTGCTGCAAGGGAGATTTCACGAAGTGTATTACCTCCCCCTTGAGGGGAGGTTGGTGAAGCGGTAGCCAATGCAGAGGTATCCTCAACCCCCACCGGCTCACTGCGTGTCGCCTGCCTCCCCTCAAGGGGGAGGCTAGTTCCCAAATCCTTATCCATATACACGAACCACTGCGGCGTATTGCGGAAAATAATTGGTTTTTTCGAACGCCAGGAATGTGGGTATTCATGTTTCACACGGCCACGGGCGAAGAGATTGTTCTGACCGATCAAAGCCGTAATAACCTCCTGATTTGCCTTACCCTTTTTACCCTTGTCATCAATGACGCGAGCACCTTCAAAGCCTGGTGCCTCATCGGTATAAGAACCATCATCAGCAACGGTAAACGGGATTTCGGAAGAAATGCCCTTGGCTTCAATCTCATTGCGCTTTGCAACCCAGATTTCAAAGTCATCACGACCATGACCGGGAGCGGTATGGACGAAACCAGTA
>CALFBM010000134.1 GCA_937951645.1 uncultured Rhizobiaceae group bacterium | reverse complement strand
TTGTGGTCTTCTTTCGTTTTGTGGTTAGGTTTGCACCACCATCAAAACGGATAACCACATTCTCTTGCAAGAGATGCACTGCCCTCAATTCACAAATGTGGAAAGAGGGCAGTGTCAGATTAAGTCGAGTCTTTTACACTTAATGCAAAGTCTTAAGTATCACTATCACCTCACCCAAACAAATCCCCAGCCTCGCAATCCAATGCATCACAAAGCACTTGGATGGTTTCCAATGTTACATTCGCCTGTCCAAGCTCAACCTTGCTGACGTAGGATTGGTCTGCGTATTTGGTGTTTTCGTTGCTATCCGTGTTTATGCGCATGGCAAGTTCTTCTTGGGAGATGCCAATTTCCTTGCGCCGTTTGCGAACGGCGAGGCCGAATTTTTGTTTGATTTGCATCACTCACTAGCAAATAATTCGCCCGGTAAAATATCAAGAGCCTTTGAAATGCGTGAGATTATTTTAACCGTTGGATTACGATGCCCTGACTCAATACCGCTAAAATATGTAGGGTGAAGTTGCGCGCGTTCAGCAAATTCTTCCTGACTCAATCCACGTTTCTTGCGCCAGTAACGCACATTTTTTCCAAATTGTTTTTCAAGTTCCATTGACACGCTCAATAGGCACGGAAAGAAATTTGACTTATATTCTCTTTTTGCAAAACTACCTGAGTAATATGTTGGTGGGTATAGTGGATCACAACGGGTCTAGCCCGACGCAGGCTTTTCGCATGGTGACCGGGATGGCGAGAGTTGGGCTGCTTGCCGTAAGCCTTCGCCCCCCTTGAGGGGGAGAATGTTATTTCTTTGGCTTAACTTGTTAAGTCATTAGAAATGACAAGAGGGGGGAACACATACGGCACGGCGAGTATATTACCCCCCACCGGTTCAGCTAAAGCTTCACCAACCTCCCCTCCAGGGGGAGGTAGTTTAAGAACCTCACCCAAACAAATCCCCGGCCTCGCAATCCAATGCATCACAAAGCACTTGGATGGTTTCCAATGTTACATTCGCCTGTCCAAGCTCAACCTTGCTGACGTAGGATTGGTCTGCGTATTTGGTGTTTTTGTTGCTATCCGTATTTATGCGCATGGCAAGTTCTTCTTGGGAGATGCCAATTTCCTTGCGCCGTTTGCGAACGGCGAGGCCGAATTTTTGTTTGATTTCCATAAAACATAGCAAGCACTTTCAAAAAAAGACTTTCCAAGTAATATATTACCTATTATACATTATATTACCTATTTACCCAACTCCACGGAGCGCGCCATGCCCAACTATCACTTCGGACAAGACCTGCTGGACACTTACCAGAGCATGTCGATGTTTATGCAGTTGGCCTGGTTAGTGGTGCCATTTGCCTTTGCGCTGGCTGTGTTTGCGCTCATTTTACACCACATGCGCAAGACGGGGAAAGAGATTGAGGCCTTTCCACCTCACGAACCTGATATTTACAAATTGATGAATGAAGACTTGCGTGAGCGGATCGGGCTGGAGAATTTGGAGCGCTAGGGGGGAGCACATTCGGCACAGCGAGTATATACCCCCCACCGATTCAGCCAAAGCTTCACCAACCTCCCCCCACATTTGCTTTGTGGGAAGGTGGTTTCTTGTTTTTTTATGCGCAAACAAATCAATAGGATTTGCTTTGCAGAAAAAAACTTTTCCCCACCCCAAACACCTCAAGCATAATTCTCGCATCACTCGTGTTTCTGGTGAACAAATCAGAAGGATTTGCTTCACTGGAACAACAACCATGACAGGTTGTTCTCACGACAAACGACGGAACGCGACCGGAGCATTCTGTGGGCGGGTGAAAGCAGAGCGGTAAGGAACATACTTCGGATATGTTCCCTCCTTGAAGACTGACCCGCGCGATTTATCCCGTGAGGCAGTACTACAAATCTCTGCGTGGGCTGCTCAAACGAGCGTCTGAACATAACAACTTGATTGGCGTTTATTTGAGCAGCCCGCAAGTTTGCAAGGAGATTATGACATGCCACTGGTTGAAACCGACCGAGTGAACGAAGAAACACGCCTTGACATGCGCATCCGCTTCAACGCGGCCAAACTGCTGCAGAGCGACATCAACGCATGGATGACTTGCGAGTTTGGCCCTTGCCGAAAACACAAAGCCTGCATTGGCGGGCCGCGCGGCACTTGCACCCGCACAGGCGGCTGGCCGGCCTGTACGCAGGAAGGCAAGGCACGGATGGCAGAAACCACATACAAATGGCGGCGCACCAAAACCTATGACACCGAAACCCCGACCGAGCGCTCCCTGCGCCGCCTGGAAGACGACATGCGCTCATTTGACCTGATGCTAAAAGCGCAAGGGGTTTAAGGAAGGTGGAAGCGCGAAAGCGATTTGGGAGAGGTGATTTCGCAAAAGCCATTATGTGCAATCCGTCACACCTCACGCGCATCTAGGCGTTTCGTTACTTGCCTGTGAACTCCCCGGGTTGTTACCAATGGGTATCAACCATCAGAGGAGAATAGTCATGAAAAATAAAATCACGGCATTTATTGCTTCATCCATGCTGGCCCTGACGCTCGTTCCGGCATCCACTGGCATCTCGCAAGCCAAGGCCACTTACAACATCAACGAATTGCAGGGTGAGGGTTTCCGCGCCTGCAAGGCACAAGGCAATAGCGGCTATACGGCAATTGTGCGCGGCACGACACTTAATGAAAGCTCGCTTTTCAATGAAAACGGTTTTGGGAAATTCTACATCCGCTCATGCTTCCAGACAAAAGCCGAGTGCAGCAATTATGTCAAAAGCTTCACAAAGCGCCTCGCAGGTGTAAACGAGATCAGTTACACGTCTTGCAAAAGCCGTGGCTGACCCTAACTTTAAAAACAAGCGGTCGGGTATCTGTAAACAAACGACCAATACAGATGCCCGCCCTGTCATCAAAAGAGGAGTACTACCCTTGAAACACTCACTTACTGCACTCATCGCATCAACACTTGTTGCCATGACCATCGTTCCGGCAACCACCAGCATGAGCCATGCAAGATCTGGTGAGACTGTCAGATTAAACGGAGAGGGCTTCCGCAAGTGCAAGGCGCAGGGCAATAGCGGTTATACGGCAATTGTGCGCGGCACATCGCTTTATGGTGCAAGCCGAAATGGTGATTTCGGCACTTTCAGTTTGCGTTCGTGTTTTCAAACCAGGGCCGAGTGTTCACGCTTTGTCAGCAGCATTCCGCAGATTGTTCGTGGTGTGAATGATATTCATTACGCTTCGTGTAAACGCAGGGGATAACCTACGCGTTAAGGAACGGGTTGGTTCTGCGCTCTTCGCCAAGGGTTCCACCCTCCCCGTGACCACACAGGAAAGTAACATCATCACCAAGCGGCAAGAGTTTGGTTTTGATGGAGCGGATAAGGTCTTCATGGTTTCCGCCGGGAAGGTCTGTTCGCCCGATGGAGCCTGAGAACAAGACATCGCCAACATGGGCGAAGTTCAGTTCTTCGCTGAAAAACACAACATGCCCCGGCGCATGACCCGGGCAGTGCAGGACGTTGAACTCAAAGCCTGCGATATCGACCGTGTCGCCTTCTTCAAGCCAGCGATCCGGCATCACATTTTTAAACGTGCCCGGCATGTTGTATTGTTTGGCAACCGTCTCCACAGCCTCACAAAGCGGTTTATCATCAATATGCGGGCCGATGATTTCCACATCATAATCCGCCTTGATTTCCATCGCACCGCCAACATGATCCAGATGCCCATGTGTAAGGAGAACCGCATCAACATCCATACCGATTTCATTTACAGCTTCACGAATACGGTCTGTATCTCCACCCGGATCAACAATCACACCGCGCTTAGTATCCTCATCCCACATCAAGGTGCAGTTTTGCTCAAACGGGGTAACAGGAACAATCGCAATGTTAAGTTTAGGCATGAGGACTACTTTCAGCAGGGTTGGAAATTTTGGGTTAGTCATACAAAAAGGGCGACTGCCAAGCAACCGCCCTTAATTTTTTACTGAACCAAGAAGTCAGGTTAGCCTTTTTTACCAAGCAACATGCCAGCAATACCGGTTAATGCACCACCACCAACAGCGCCGCCACCAGCCATTGCAGCAAGTGAACCGATGTCAAAGCCGCTTGCTGCTGCACCTGCATCACCTGTCACAGCACCAGCAGCACCACCAAGAAGTGAACCAAGTGCAGAACCACCAGCAATACCACCGATACCGCCAGCAAGCAGTTTAGGTAACATGCTCATTGCAGCCTGTTTAAGAACACCACCAGCAATGCCGCCACCGATCATGCCTGATACTGCCTGAATAATTAAAGGTAGAATAGCTTCCATTATATTTACTCCCTATGTGGCTCTAAAAATATGAGCCAAAATTATGACAACCCCTGCCACATTTAAGGCATCTTATGAATGCCCAAACAAACATTACGCTGGAGTTGCCCAAAGGTAAACCTTTATGAAGATTCTCTTAAACATTATGGTTAACAAAATATTACGTTATAATTTCATAAAGCGTGCGCACGAACAGCTTTATCGTAATCTTCCATCAGTGTCTTACAAATTTGACCAGGTGTAAATTTGTATTCACCAATCTCTGATACTGGCGTCACCTCAGCAGCAGTACCCGTCAAGAAGCACTCTGTAAAATCAGACATTTCTTCAGGCATGATGACACGCTCTATAATTTCAATTCCGCGCGCCTTGGCTAAATCCACGACAGTTTGACGTGTGATACCATTAAGGAAACAATCCGGAGTTGGCGTATGGATAACACCTTCTTTAATGAAAAATACATTGGCACCCGTTGCTTCGGCAACCTGACCACGCCAGTCAAGCATCAATGCATCCGCATAGCCATTTTCCTCGGCTGCATGTTTCGACAAGGTACAAATCATGTAAAGTCCAGCTGCCTTGGCAAAGCATGGAATGGTTTTCGGATCGGGTCTGCACCACTTGGCTCTGTCAAGTCGAATACCCTTCAGGCGTTCTTCTGGTGCGAAATAACTCGGCCACTCCCATACTGCAATTGCAACGTTAATGCGGTTGGATTGGGCAGAGACCCCCATCATCTCACTGCCACGCCAAACAACCGGGCGGATGTAGGCATTCGCAAGGCCTTGTTTTTCAAGTGTATCAACGCAAGCCTGATTAATTTCTTCTACCGTATAAGGAATTTCCATGCCCAATGTCTCGGCAGAGTAAAAAAGGCGATCAGTGTGCTCTTGAAGCTTGAAAATCTGACCTTCATATGCACGCTCCCCTTCAAACACACTACTGGCATAGTGAAGTCCGTGAGTTAAAACATGAATATTTGCATCTGCCCATGGCACCAATTCACCGTTAAACCAAATATATCCAGTCATTTGATCATAAGGAACGCCAGCCATTTTTCTCTCCAAGCAACATAAAAACAATAAAATTTGTAAAAAAACAGCTCTAAAGTTGCTATTTTCATGTAAAAACCGTAGGAGCAAAACAATTTTATGTCAATACTACTGACATAATTTTAATTCTATGCAATAAGATGTAAATATGACAACAGACCTGAGCCCCATAAGCAAACCTATATCAAGTGATGAAATAGCGGACCTGGAAACAATTGAACTATTGTTTTTTGCGTACCGTGACTTCATTTCTGATCCAGATCTAATTCTGCAAAATCTGGATTTTGGTCGCGCGCACCATCGTACCTTATATTTTGTCAGCCGCAATCCCGGCATGACGGTAGCAGAGCTTTTATCAATACTGAAAATCACAAAACAAAGCCTTGCGAGAGTTTTGCGACAATTAATTGATTCAGGCTATATTTTGCAGACAGAAGGCAAAAATGATCGCCGTAAACGTTTGCTTTTCGTAACAGAAAAAGGAAAAAAACTGGTTCTTGCGCTCTCTCAGCCCCAATCAAACCGCATACAAAAAGCGCTTTCGTCGTTGGAACCTGAAGCAAAGAAAAATGTTATTGAATTTTTAAATGCCATGATTGGGTCGCAAAAATAATACACAAATACATCATGGCAAATAATTTATTGTTGTATTCAGATACAAAACTTTATTTGTAGATAGCAATCTATGCATTAAGCTTGAGGGATGTTTACATGGATATTGATATGAATAATGCTGCTCCCATTATGACAAAACCGGAAGATGAAGCACCTCATGTGCTTGTTGTGGATGATGACAGACGTTTACGTGAACTTCTCTCACGCTATCTTTCAAGTAACGGCTTCCGGGTATCCAATGCATCCGACGCAAGCGAAGCGCGTAAAAAAATTGAAAACATTGAATTTGATTTACTCGTCGTTGATGTCATGATGCCTGGAGAAACTGGTATCAGCCTAACCAGATCACTACGCGAAATAAAGGAAATTCCCGTTCTAATGCTGACAGCATTGGCAGACATCGAGAATAGAATTGAAGGCCTTGAAGCTGGTGCAGATGATTACCTGCCCAAACCTTTCGAGCCTCGCGAACTCGTTTTACGGATAAACAGTATCTTGAAACGCACAATCAAACCGGAAGAACCTGCAATTGAGCAGGTCAACTTTGGCGATTATCATTTCTCTGTAACACGTGGCGAACTAAAACTGGATGGCGAACTTGTCAGGCTAACCGATCGTGAGCGCGAAATTTTAACAACCTTCGCATCCAAGCCAGGCGGTACAATCGCACGTCATGAGCTTCTTGGTGGCGAAAGTATTGCAGGCGAGCGCAAGATTGACGTTCAAATAAACCGCCTGCGTCGCAAGATCGAAGAAGACCCCACAAATCCAAAATGGCTCCAAACTGTGCGAGGTGTCGGATATCGCCTCAGCGTTAACGCCTGACGTTTTATCGCTTAAAATAAATCAACTCATTTTATTCAGTTTTATTATTGCCTGTAATATGGAATATTATAGCCTGTTGTCTTTTGGTATTTTCATCAAAAGGCAAACAACTGCAACGAAACAAAAGCAAATGCATAGCTTACACGCAGCATACAGGCAGCAAATTGACACTTAAAGACGTAGATACCCCACCCTTGCCATTAAAAAACAGACGCAACCCTTGGCAGGTATTTACAAGATGGTTTGCAAAGAAAATGCCAAAGGGACTTTATGCAAGATCCCTTTTAATCATCATTGTTCCGATGGTAGTACTCCAGTCCGTTATTGCCTTTGTGTTTATGGAACGTCACTGGCAAACCGTAACGCAAAGGCTTTCCAAGAGTGTGACCGCCGATGTTGCAGCTATCATTCAAGTAATTGAAGATTACCCTCAAGACCCGGAATTTGCACAAATCACAGGGTTAGCAAGAGACCGACTTGGTTTGAACATCTCGATATTACCTCCTGACCCGTTTCCACCAGCAGTAGGAAAGCCTTTCTTTTCCCTTCTTGATGATACCTTGAGGACAGAAATTACCGAACAAATTGGAAGGCCTTTCTGGATCGACACTGTGGGTGATTCCGATTTGCTTGAAATTCGCATACGTCTAGAAAAGCCGGAAAATGTACTTCGTGTTTTTGTCTTGCGCAACAAGGCTTATGCTTCAAACAGCCATATCTTCTTGATCTGGATGGTGGGCACATCCCTGGTTTTGTTAATCATTGCGATCCTTTTCTTGCGCAACCAAATACGCCCAATCCAACAACTTTCTCACGCCGCAGAAAGTTTTGGCAAGGGACAGGTCTTATCCAAGGATTTCCGGATAAGGGGCGCCAGTGAAGTGCGCCAGGCAGGCCTTGCTTTTCTTCAGATGCGAGGGCGTATCGAGCGCCAGATTGAACAACGCACAGCAATGCTAACAGGTGTTAGTCATGATTTGCGAACCATCCTTACTCGATTTAAATTACAATTGGCACTCATAAGACAAACCAGTGAGACGGAAGAACTGCAAGCAGATGTGGATGATATGCAAAAAATGCTTGAAGGCTATATCGACTTTGCCAAAGGTGACGCAGACGAAGCCATTGAGACCATTAACATCAATGAAACTCTGCAACGACATAATCTGGAAAAGGACTTGTTGGAAAAAAAATATCAAATCGACTGCCCGGCAGATCTTTCAATTCATATTCGCCCCAACGCCTTCACAAGACTTACATCAAACCTGGTCTCAAACGCCTTTAGGTATGCAAACGAACTAAACGTCAAAGTCTCCGAAGGAAATGAGCGCATTACGCTAACCTTTGATGATGATGGCCCAGGCATTCCTGATGATATGAAAGAAGAAGTATTTAAACCTTTCATGCGTCTTGATGAAGCGCGAAACCTGGATGCGTCAGGCACAGGTTTGGGTCTATCCATCGCACGCGATATTGCACGCAACCATGGCGGAGATATTAATCTGTATGACAGTCCTCTTGGCGGCTTGCGTGTAATCGTTGTATTGCCAAAATAATTACCGCTTAATGCAAGCGTCCACCCATGGGCACTTCTTTGTCAACGCTTGCCAGCGTAACATTACCCTCAGCATCTTCAAACCCAAGCGTCAGAACCTCGGACATAAAGGGTCCTATCTGCCGTGGCGGAAAATTGACAACCGCCATGACCTGTTTACCCATAAGTTCATCAGCAGAATAATTGCTGACAATCTGAGCTGAGCTTTTCTTGATGCCAATCTTGTCGCCAAAATCAATTTGCAGTTTCCAGGCTGGTTTTCGGGCTTCGGGAAACTCCTCCACCTTGATGATTTTACCAACCCTGATATCAACTTTCAGGAAATCATCATAGGTCGTTTGATTATCTTCGCTCATGACAACTCCTCAGAACGTTTCTTTGCTGCCATTATAGCCTCGGAAAGCAATTCAGACATACCCCCCTCACCCATCAAGACTTCAAGCGCTGCTGCAGTAGTGCCATTTGGAGAAGTCACATTCTTGCGCAAAACTGCAGGCGTATCATCTGATTGTCGTAAAAGTTCCCCGGCACCTGACACCGTTTGAACAGCAAGTGTCATTGCAAGGTCTTGCGGAAGACCCACATCAACACCAGCCTGCGCCATACACTCTGCGAGATGAAAAACATAAGCAGGCCCACTGCCCGATACCGCTGTAACCGCATCAATCAGTTTTTCATCATCAACCCACTCGATCTTGCCAACCGCAGCCATTAGTGCATTCACATTGTTACGTTGCTCATCAGAGGTTTTTGCATTTTGACACCCGACACTCATACCCCGCAAAACCAGGGAAGGCGTATTGGGCATGATGCGAATTGCAGCGACATCTCCCAATCCATCACAAATCGTGGAAAGCGTTGTTCCTGCAGCAACGGATACAACAACAGTATTTTTTCCTACAAGCTTTGTTAAGCCAGGCAAAACCTTGTCCATCATCTGGGGTTTGATAGCCAGCAACAAAACATCGGGCTGCAACACTCCTTTTGGAGTTTCCGCATGCCATATTTTATTCTTTGAAAGAGTATTTTTAACCGGATCAGAAATTGAAGGATCAAGCACAGTTATATTTTCAGGCTTCATGCCATTGGCAACCCAGCCCTTGAGCATGGCGCCGCCCATATTACCTGCTCCAACCAATACAACAGAAAAATTCATCTCAAAAACTTTCACTCATCCCTAAAAGATAAATGATTATGCACTGCCATGGGTTTCAAACAAAGCCCCTTCAATGGCTTTCTCTGCATCATGTCCCGCCCAAACAACAAATTGAAACGCCTGATAATATCGTTCACATGCTTCAAGCGCACTCACCATAAGGCACTCAAGCTGCTCACCTGTAGGGACAGCTCCACCATTCAACATAAGCGTTTGACGAAACATTACAGAGCCTTCTTTCATCCAAACATCAAAATGCCCTATAAGCATTTGCTCGTTGATAAGTGAAAGCAGCTTGGTTGTTTCAAGAATACGGCTGTCCGGTACTTTTAAATCAAATGCGCAAGCAAGATGAAGCGCCTCAAAATCTTCCATCCATGAAAGCGACACATTGTAATCCGTCCACACACCATCAACAGTCAAACATATCTCATCATCGCTAGAACGCTCAAATTCCCACTGATTATGAGATGCCACATGCTCAATCATATCTACTGGATTAATATCCCGTTTAAATTCTGCCTCAACCAGCGACATTACATTCCCTTAATACATTTGAGCCTGAAAATGGCTCATTGAAGTTTTAATGCAGGAATTCGCAATGCAATCAAGTGATACTAAAAACACCATAACTATAAGTGCTCCCATCAACCCCTCCCCCGTAACTTGGAGCTGACGGGAATTCAAGTCCACCACGAATCAACCTGTAATATCAGTGTATAAGGCTGACTCACGAATGCTACCCGAAAGGATTCTACAGACAGGTGATTCTGTGGAGAATCGTTGAATCAAAAGATTCAAAGTATCCGGTAAAGGATTCTGGCAATTGAGTTTTTTGAAACTTATTCACTGCCAAAGATTTTTTAAATTATTTTGAAGCAGGTGCTTTCTTTGAAGGCTTTGCCGCAGTTTCAAGAGCCTTAATGCGTTTATCCATAGATTCGAGTTGCTTTTTCAGTGCCTCATTTTCACTACGCGCCTTGGCAGCCATTTCCTGGACAACATCAAAATCTTCACGCTTTACCAGATCCATATCAGCAAGAAAACGTTCAGCCTGGGAACGAAACGCCGTTTCAGCCTCACGTTTAACCCCCTGTGCCGCACCAGCAGCATCGGTCATCAGTTTGGCAAATTCATCGAACATACGGTTTGGAGCCTGGCTCATTTTGCTTATCCATTCATTTTTAACGACTGATATTTATGTAAGCCCTTCGTCGATCTGTTTCAACATCAAATGGTATCATGGTAAAGACACGTGACAAATCAATCATGAAATGCGATCTCATTTACAACGCAAATGGATTCTAACGCTTACTATGCTTCAAACAATCACCGCTCTTTCTCACCCCCAGATTGACCCTGTCCTGATTTCACTGGGGCCTTTGCAAATTCACTGGTACGGCGTTGCTTATGTAATCGGCATTCTATTCGGCTGGTGGTACGCCAAGAAACTTGCAACAACCAATCATCTATGGGGAGCAAATGGCTCTCCCATGGAGGAAATCGACATAGATGATTTTCTGGTCTGGGCCGTAGGCGGCATCATTTTGGGTGGGCGTATTGGCTATATCCTTTTCTACGATCTAGTCTCCTATATACAAAGCCCCCTCAACATCCTAAAGGTCTGGCAAGGCGGCATGAGTTTTCACGGAGGCCTGGCAGGCATTACCATTGCCATGATCCTCTTTGCAAAGCGTCGAGGCTTTTCGCCCTTTAATCTCTTTGATGTTATTGCCGCATGTTGCGGTATCGGATTATTTCTAGGGCGTGTTGCTAACTTCATCAATGCAGAACTTTACGGCAAGGTAAGCGATGTTCCCTGGGCAGTGATTTTTCCCGGAACAGACGGCCAGCCGCGTCATCCGAGCCAGCTTTATGAAGGCATCCTTGAAGGATTGGTCTTGTTTTTGCTTCTGGCAATACTTGTATGGAAATTTAAAAAACTGAGAACACCAGGCTTTATCGGCGGCGCATTCATTGTTGAATATGGCATAAGCCGTATCTTTGTTGAGTTCTTCAGGGTACCAGACGAGCAATTGGGCTATTTCTTCGCAACCAACTGGATAACCATGGGCATGATGTTGTCTCTGCCAATTATCGCATTAGGCCTATGGGCAATGATCACTGCAAAGAACCGAACATCACAAACATGACCACGCCATTAAAGTCCCGTATTATAACCCACATCAAAAACTCAGGCCCACTTCCCTTGGCTGAGTATATGCATTGGTGCATGGCAGATCCAAGGGATGGCTATTATGCAAACCAGGAAGCGATTGGCGCAAAGGGTGATTTTATTACAGCGCCTGAGATAAGCCAGATATTTGGTGAAATGATCGGCATCTGGGCTGTTGAAACATGGGAAGCCCTTGGCAAGCCATCGTCCTTTAATCTGGTTGAACTGGGCCCCGGCAAAGGCACGCTGATGCTTGATCTGCTACGGATCGGAAATGCGGTACCGGAATTTCTAAACGCTGCTCAAGTCCAGATGATTGAAACCAGCGAAAAACTGATTACAACGCAAAAGCAAACACTAGCACATCATGACAATATAACTTGGCATAAGTCGCTACAGGAAATACCGCCACAACCAACACTTGTTATTGCAAATGAATTCCTGGATGTTCTGCCCATACGCCAGTACGTAAAGACAGAAAACCAATGGCGCGAACATGCCATTGGAGTGGATAAAAAAGACAACCTCGTCTGGACTTTGGGCACTGGTATTTTGGACTCAGACAGCCTTCCGCAAGATGCAAGTTCACAGCCGGATGGCGCCATCTTTGAAATCTCGACAATACGCGAAGCTTTTATTGCCAATACAGCCGACCTCATAAAGGAAAACAAGGGCGCTGCCCTGTTTATTGATTATGGTCATGGCAAAACTGGTTTTGGCGACACAGTACAAGCCATGCGCGCGCACGGGTTCACAGGCATCCTGGAAGAACCAGGCCTGGCCGATCTAACTTCGCACGTAGACTTTGATGCTCTTGCTAAAACTGCCAACAGTGCAGAACTGCAAGTCAGCGCTCTTGTAAAGCAAGGCGAATTTTTATTAGCCAAGGGCTTGATTGAACGTGCAGGCCAATTGGGCCACCAACAATCACCTGAAATTCAGGAACAACTCACCCAACAAGCAGAACGTTTGGCTTTGCCTGACGAGATGGGCAACTTGTTCAAGGTATTTGAATTTGGGACGGTCAAAAACAGAGATTGACTCATTTCACATCCTCCATAGAATTAAATCCATGAACACACCAAAACCAATACGATCGCCAGAACTTGAAGCTCAAAATACTAACCACGGTTTTTTCACCCGCATTGGCGGCGTATCAACCGGTATTTACGAAGGGTTGAATGTTGGCTTGGGTTCTGATGACACGCGCGAGGTTGTTCTGGAAAATCGTCGCCGCGTCGCACAAACCATGGACGTAAGCGATGACAGGCTGATGATGGTGTATCAAGTGCATTCCTACGATGTTGCCCTTGCAGACAAACCCTGGAAAATGGGAGATCGCCCAAGACTTGATGCAATGGTTAGCAGCACTCCTGATCTTGCGATAGGCATCATGACTGCGGATTGCGGGCCTGTTTTATTCCAGGATTCAGAAAATGGCATCATCGGCGCTGCACATGCAGGCTGGAAAGGTGCTACGGGTGGCATTTTGGAAAATACAATATCAGCCATGGAAACAATTGGTGCAGAGCGCGATAACATAGTAGCGGTTCTTGGTCCAACCATCAGCCAAAAACATTATGAAGTCGGCCCTGAGTTTGTCGAAAACCTCCTCGGGCTCAATACCGATAATGACACTTACTTCATACCATCACAAAAAGCAGATCATGCGATGTTTGATTTACCACGATACATCTTGAACCGGTTAAAATCAGAAGATGTTAAAGCCTCCTGGACTGGCGATTGCACATACGAGGATGAAGCCCAATTCTTTTCATACCGCAGAAAAACCCATCGCAATGAAGCAGACTACGGTCGACAAGTTTCCGTTATTAAAATCAATTCATAATCAGCTAGAGATTTATCATGGCACTACATTTTTCAAAGCAGGAATATGCAAATAGGCTGGAACGTCTAAAAACCAAAATGAACGAAGAAAACCTCGATTGTCTTTTGCTGTTTGCTCAGGAAAGCATGTATTGGCTGACAGGCTACGACACCTTCGGTTATTGCTTCTTCCAGTGCATGGCTGTAAAAGCAGATGGCGAAATTTCACTCCTGACCAGGGCGCCAGACTTGCGCCAGGCACAACACACTTCAATCCTTGAAAACATCATTATATGGACAGACAAGGGCGGTGTAGATCCAACCAAAAATCTACATGATATCTTATCAGACATGGATTTGGTTGGCGCAAAAATTGGTGTTGAGTATGATACTGTTGGCCTCACGGCAAAATACGGAATGGATGTAAATGCGCGCCTAAAATCATTTGCAGATCTTGAAGACGCTTCAGAACTGGTAAATGGCCTTCGCGTTGTAAAATCCAAGGCAGAACTTGAATGTGTTCGCAAGGCAGGCGAACTATCCGACCTTGCCCTGGATGCTGCAATCAGGAAAACCAAGGCAGGCGCGAGCGAAGGCGACATTCTTGCAGCCATGCACTCTGCAATCTTTAGTGCTGGCGGTGATTATGCAGGCAATGAATTCATCATCGGCTCAGGCAAGGATGCCTTGCTCTGCCGGTACAAATCAGGTCGTAGAACACTCGAGAAAAACGACCAGCTCACACTGGAATGGTCAGGCGCATGGGCACACTATCACGCAGCAATGATGCGGACGCTTATTACAGGCAAGCCATCAAGCCGCCATGTCGAGCTTCATGAAGCCGCAAGCAACGCACATATTGGAGTGCGTGAAGCCATGAAGGTGGGAAATACATTGTCTGACATGTTTGATGCCCATGCAAAGGCACTCGATGAAGCAGGCCTGTCACGCCACCGCCTAAACGCGTGTGGCTATTCACTGGGCGCTGTGTTCACTCCTTGCTGGATGGACAAGCCAATGATTTTTTCTGGCAATGATACCGTTATTGTTGAAAACATGGTCATCTTCACGCATATGATTATTGCTGATAGTGAGAGTGAAACAGCAATGACTATTGGACAAAGCTATATTACCAAAAAATCTGGCCCGGAAGATTTGTCACAGCACGACATAGACCTTATTATACGCTAACAGGTTTCATTGATTTTAAGATAGTTAGAGGAAATATTGCGATGACTGCTTTTTTGAAGCTTATCAAGGTATTGACCGGCGTTATGATTTTATCTGTCATGGCAGCATGCACTACAGCATCGGTAGAAGACAATTTGGCAGCACAGCCCTTGGTCACTGAGACAGCCATAAAACCTCAAACAACAACCGAAATACAAAACGCGGAAACAATCCAGCAAGCAAACGCAAATGCCTTGGGCGCTCAAACCACACCATCGCCAAGCCAAAATGTTACAGAATCACAATTACAGCAACAAACAAATACACAAGTTCAATCAACTGGATTGGCAGATCCGGCAGCATCCATACAAGCACCTGCACAAGAAGTTGCCAGTCTGGATACCAGCAAGGCACTTACCTTCTTGCCATTTGAAGGTGCGCCACAGACCAAAACGGCCAGCCTTATCCGTTTGCTTAACACCTCGGCACAAACCAATGGACTGACCATTTTACCGGCGACGAGAACAGGTGCCAAATACAAGGTCAAAGGCTATTTCTCGGCTCTGAATGATGGCAACGGCACATTGCTGGTTTATGTCTGGGATGTCGTCGATGGAACAGGCAAACGCCTGCACCGCATTAATGGTCGTGAGCACACAGGCACCTCAAGAACTGACCCTTGGCAGGCAATTACAGATCAAGAAATGCAGCGTGTTGCACAGGCAACAACCTCGCGTCTGAAAACCTGGATCGACACTCGTTAGTTTCCAAAGCCTTCAACCAAAACAGGTTTCCTGGCAGGAAATCCCCAACTCATTGGCTTTTTCAAGAAAGTTCCCATTGCGAGGATTGGCGCATTGGCTTATGACACTCTTAAATCTACTCTTGCTGGGCTTATATAATGAAAATTTTTGCTGGTAACTCTAACGAAACCCTCGCAAAACAAGTCGCAGAACATCTCGACATTCCCCTTGGGGTAGCCAACGTCCGGCGATTTGCCGACCAGGAAATTTTCGTTGAAATCCTGGAAAATGTACGCGGCGAAGATTGCTTCGTTCTGCAATCCACTTCCTTCCCCGCAAATGACAATTTAATGGAACTGCTCATCATGATTGATGCACTTCGCCGTGCATCAGCAAGACGCATAACAGCAGTCATCCCATATTTCGGATATGCAAGACAAGACCGCAAACCCGGCCCCCGCGCTCCAATCTCGGCAAAACTCGTTGCCAACATGATTACAGAAGCAGGCGCAGACAGGGTCTTAACCCTTGATCTTCATGCAGCCCAAATTCAGGGCTTCTTTGATATTCCAACGGACAACCTATTTGCAGTCCCCGTTTTATCGCGCGATGCAAAAGAACATCTGGATGTTCAAAATGTCATGGTCGTCTCACCAGACGTCGGTGGCGTTGTACGCGCTCGTGCACTTGCAAAACGTCTTGACTCACTCTTGGCAATCGTGGACAAGCGCCGCGACAAACCGGGTGAGTCTGAAGTCATGAACGTGATTGGTGATGTGAAGGGCAAGGATTGTATCCTGATTGATGACATTATCGACTCTGGTGGCACTTTGTGCAACGCGGCTGAAGCACTTCTGAAAATGGGTGCAACCAGCGTAACAGCCTATATCACACACGGCGTTCTGTCAGGTGGTGCGGTAGCAAGGATAACGTCTTCCAAGCTTAAAGAACTGGTTATTACAGACTCGATTGAACCAACCTCTGCTGTTCAAGCTGCAAGCAATATCCGCGTGGTCTCCATTGCCGAGTTGATGGGTGAAGCAGTTAAACGCACTGCATCTGAGAAGTCTGTTTCTAGCCTTTTTGACTAATACCTGACCACAGTCTTTACTTTGGCCATAATCAGGTTGTTAATGCAGCTTCGTACAAGAAGGCTTTAAACATGAAAAATGCACTAAAAACTTGTCTTACAACATGCGTGCTTGCCGCTACCGTATTATCCGGCAGCCATGCACAAGAACGCATCGAACTGGGTGAACTTGAATGCTTTGTGGATGCAGGAACCGGCTTCATTATCGGATCTCAAAAAGACATTAGCTGCGTTTTCAATTCCTACGCATCCGAAGATATCGTGGACAATTATTTCGGTGTCATCAATAAATTTGGCCTTGATATTGGTTCAACACAAGAGTCCTACATTAAATGGATTGTTGTTGCTCCGACAGACAGTCCATTTACCAAGGGCTTCCTGCATGGTGATTATGTGGGCGCTTCTGCATCCGCAACTTTTGCCGTAGGCTTGGGCGCAAACGTACTGATTGGCGGTTCAAGCAAAACCTTTGCACTGCAACCCATAAGCCTGCAAAGCCAAAAAGGCTTGAACATCGCAGCAGGAATTGCTGAGATAGAATTACGCAGCATCGTCGATTAAGAAATAAATTTTCTAAACGCTGCTTCGCCTTTAGGGGTGAATAAAAGCAGTCTTGGCGTTTCAGATTTTATAACCCAATTTTTTGCATAGAATTGATTTAAAATAGCAGCGCCTAAGCTACCAGCAAGGTGCGGACGTCTCACGCTCCAATCAATACAAGTTCTGCATACTGGACGCTTTGCTTTATTTAAAAGATCCGTATCAATGCCAAAGTCTTGAAATACGGCATTCCCTTTTTCATTCAACATGAATTGGCTTTGGTTTTGCTGACCTTCACTAAAACAAAACAAGCCTTTCGACATAAAACTGTCTAATAATTTCACACCCATTTCACCAGCAAGATGATCATAACAAACGCGTGCCCTGCGAAGCCTTTCATCTTTGGGACCAGGCTTGGTTTTCTTCATTCCTAATCCACCAGAAACGGTCATTATAGTTTCAAGAAGGTAAGCAACCTCAGAATCCGCAATCCTGTAATAGTGATGCCTACCTTGCTTTTCCATTTCTAATAGATGGCCACTAACCAGTTTTTGCAGGTGCGAGCTTGCCGTTTGTTTAGTAACGCCACTTTCATTTGCAAGCTCAGTGGCAGTAAGTGCTTCTCCACCCATCAATGCAGACAACATCATTGAGCGTGATGGGTCACCAATTAAAGATGCTATAAGGGTCATATCTGGTTCATGTGCCATATCCATTTATAACATAACAAACACAAAATGGTTCGATCATTATCGAAACATAACAAGCAATTTTCTCGATATCTTTTTAAGTTCACATGGGAGGAAATATTAAAATGCTAAGCGATCAAACAATTTTAATTGCAATATTAACAGGCTGGGCAGGATTGGCAGCAGCAGCTATATCACCTGGGCCTAATATGTTTGCAGTAGTTTCGTCCTCTTTAGGCGGAGGTTTAAAAAGCGGATTACAAGTTAATCTTGGAATAGCAATTGGCGCTTTCATCTGGGCAACACTAGCAAGCTTAGGTTTGGTCAGTATGCTATCTGCTTTCCCATCATTGCTATATGTGTTCTCAATCATAGGCGGAACGTATTTACTGTACCTCGCCTACAAAGCATTTAAATCTAGCTTTAGCATCAGTGATGCACAAATAATCTCTCCAAGTGAAACCCGCTCAACAATTGCAAATATAATACATGGCCTTGGTGTAACTTTCTCAAATCCAAAAGTGGCGCTTTTCTGGGTATCTATTTCATCTTTAATAACAGGCGTAACCACTAATATTTTCATATTGATGGTGTTTGCAGTTGGCGCGAGTATTGTTGTATTTATTATATATGGAACCTACGCCTTTGCATTTTCATCAAACGCATTTAGAGCTTTTTATAAAAAATTCCATCACTTTGCAGACGCACTATTTGGTGCAACCTTTACAGCCTTGGCGCTCAAAGTTTTTTCTAACATCAAAGAATGATAGAATTCATGCAATAAAAATTGGAGGCTATTTCAAACGCTCCTAAAAGCTTGCATTCCCAACCTTTCTCCCCTATAACCCAGCCACCCGCACAGACACCCTTGGAGGCACTGCGGGTTTGTTGTTTTTCACATAAGAAAATAACAATTTTCGGGGAGCAGAAATGCTCAGCCGGGATGCCAAAAATCAATGCAGTTCTACATGAGCTGTTTAGCGACTTGAAAGGCTAAAATTATGAGCGATACTTACGTTCTCGAGGGCCAGTTGCGCGAACGGGTTGGCAAGGGGGCCGCCCGCGAACTTCGCCGCAATAAAATGGTACCTGCCGTCATCTATGGCGACAAAAAAGACCCTATTTCAGTGGCACTTCCCTACAAGGAATTGTCCATGCAACTTCATGGCGGTGGTTTTATGACGACTGTAGGCAGCATCAAGGTTGATGGTGTTGAGCATAAAGTTCTTGCAAAAGACTATCAGTTGGAACCGGTTCGTGACTTCATTGATCACGTAGATTTCCTTCGCGTGTCCAAAAACACAGTTGTGACGGTTGAAATTCCGGTACACTTTGAAAATGAAGAAGATTGCCCAGGCCTGAAAAAAGGTGGCATTCTGAATGTTGTGCGTCACACAGTCGAAGTTAACTGTCCTGCAGACAGCATTCCGGAATTCTTCACAAT
>CALFBM010000133.1 GCA_937951645.1 uncultured Rhizobiaceae group bacterium | reverse complement strand
CAAAGCATGAGCACCTTCATGCAATTGGCATGGCTGGTGGTGCCGTTTTTATCTGCGGTAACAGTTTTAGCATTGCTTTTGCATCACACAAGAAAAGTGCATGGGACGAAAGAGGCATTTCCATCCGAAGAGACACAAATTTACAAGATGATGAATGAAGACCTGGAGGCGCGAATTTTGGAAAGTCGGGAAGCTGATCTGGTGGACAGGAAACGAATTTCGTGAGGGGGGTATGTGCCAGACCTACTCTCGTCATCCCGGTTGCCATACAAACCGGAATCCATTGATTTTCAATGCACATACCCTTTTGGGAGAGATTTACCCCCCACCCGCTCTGTTCTTGCTACGCAAGACCAATCGCGTGCCTCCCCTCCAGGGGGAGGCTTGGAAAGAACTTCTCCCCCCTTGAGGGGGAGAATGTTATTTCTTTGGCTTAGCTTTGCTAAGTCATTAGAAATGACAAGAGGGGGGATCACATACGGTGAGGCAAGTTCATACCCCTACCGGCTCAGCTTTGGCTACGCCTTGCTTTGCCAACCTCCACTCAAGGGGGAGGTCGTTTCTTTCTTCCCAAACAAAAATATTGTAATCTGAGTTTTTTCTGGCAACTTTAAATAGGTATAAATTGGAGCTTGGCGAATGACTTATGTGAGCGCAGATGTAACAGATAATGGCCACACCTTATTGCTCAAGGACAGCAATGCAAATGAAACACGGTTTCATGCCATGTGGTTGCGTGACAATGCGTTGGATGAAGAAACCCGTGCTGCAAATGGACAACGGCTCATTACGTTAAATGGCATTCCCAAAGACACAGTCATTCAGTCTGCAGTCCTGAGTAAAGATGAAAACATCAGTATTAAATTTGATCCTGATGGCAAGCAAACCAATTTCCCGATTGGGTGGCTGCAAGATCACGCCTATGACACACACAAAACCCAAACTGAAAAAGGCTGGTTGCCACCAATGGTTGAGACATGGGATGGCAGTTTAAATAATGCAGTACCTACAGCCGATTTTACCGAAGTCGCAAACGACCGTAAAAAACTTGGGGACTGGTTGACCGCCATAAAGCGATACGGCTTTGCAAAACTAACAGGTGGCCCTGTAGAAAATGGCGCACTGACAAAAGTGGCAGACCTCTTTGGCTATATCCGCGAAACAAACTATGGCAAATGGTTTGAGGTGCGCACGGAAGTAAACCCGACCAATCTTGCCTATACCGGTCTTGGCCTGCAAGCCCACACAGATAACCCTTACCGCGACCCGGTACCAACCTTGCAAATTCTATATTGCCTTGAAAATTCTGCCGAGGGCGGCGACAGCATGGTGGTGGACGGCTTTAAAATCGCCCAAAAATTAAGGCAGGAAATGCCCGAAGGCTTTGAAGCTCTGTCCAGCTATTGCGCACGGTTTGAATACGCTGGAGAAGCAGGCGTAAAACTGATGTCCAAACGCCCGATGATCGAGCTTAATCCGGACGGCGAATTGATCGGTATTCGTTTTAACAATCGTTCCTGCGCACCTATTACAGACGTACCTTTCGATACGATGCCAACCTATTATGAAGCCTACAGACGATTTTGCGAATTGGTTGATGCCCCGAACATGGCAGTCGCTTTCAAACTGCAACCAGGCGAGAGTTTCATCGTTGATAACACACGCGTTCTTCACGCGCGCAAGGGTTATTCTGGGGCTGGTTCACGCTGGCTGCAAGGATGTTATGCAGACAAGGACGGGCTTTATTCAACGCTATCAGCCATCGAACACGAAATGAAAGTTGCATAATGCCCAAGCCGGATATCAAAGCATTAACACCACAAAATATCGTGGCCTTCATCGGTGATATTTTCGAACGACGTGGCGCAGACTCATACCTTGGTGAACAAGTCACCATGTCAGAGCATATGCTGCAAGGCGCTGAACTGGCAGAGCTTGCAAACGCATCAGATGAAATTATCGCAGCTGCCCTCCTACACGACATTGGCCATTATACAAATGAGTTTCCTGATGATGCACTTGCGCAAGGCATCGACAATCATCATGACGAAGCAGGTGCTGCAATCCTGTCGAAATTTTTCCCGTCCGTGGTCACAGAATGCGTGAGATGCCATGTCGCCGCAAAGCGTTATTTATGTGCAACGGACAAAGCATATTTTGGAAAACTATCCGAGGCTTCGGTTCATACGCTAAGCCTTCAGGGCGGCCCCATGAATGATGAGGAAGTCAAAGAATTTGAAAAGAACCCCCATCTGAAAGAGATTGTTCAAGTCAGATACTGGGACGATCAGGGAAAAGTTCCTGATCATATTACACCAGACTTTCAGCACTATGCACCCATGTTGCAAAATGTAGTCGAAAGGCATTGCAGGGCGCATCAACACACAACAGAATAGGTATGGTTAACCAGGCCTTAATAATACTATCGGAAAATGGCTTTAATTGAATTATAATCAAATTCTGACATAATCATGAGCATGGCTATGAAGTTTACGCGTCGCGAAATTATGAAAGGCAGCCTGGCAGGTTCATTATCTGCAGGCCTCATGTTGCCATCAATACAGGCACAAGCTGCCTCCAAATACGTTTTGGATTACGGCTCCAATCAGCTTGACTGGTATCCGGCCAAAGACAATGCCAGTAACGCACCAATTTTGATTTTTGTACATGGCGGCGCATGGACACTTGGAAATCGCGGACAAGTAGGCGCAAAAGCCAGGCATTTTACACGGAACGGTTATAATTTTGCCTCTGTTAGCTACACACTATTTCCAGCCGCCAATGCACAAACCCAGGCTCTGCAAATTGGTGAGGCTGTAAACTGGATACGCGCAAATGCTGAAAACCTGAGCGGTGACGCCAATCGCATTGCACTCATGGGTCATTCTGCCGGATGTCATTTATCATCACTTGCAACGCTCGCTGGCGCGGCTTTTCCTATTAAGGCACTCATTTGTAATGACACGCGAGCCTATGATTTGCCGTTCCTTGCAAAAATGAGCGGAGGCTCCCTGCCTGCTCTCTACGCACCAGCCTTCAGACGCAAAAGAACATGGGGTGCATGGTCGCCGATTTCCTATACCGGCCTCAAACAACAACCACCAACTTTGGTTGCCTGGTCTGGTGGCCGTGGCCGTGACGAAGTCTCAAAACGGTTTGCCGATGCGCTTGAGAGGGACGGCACAGAAGTACATCGCTATGATGGAAAACGCAGATACAATCATATTTCAATCAATAGCAGAATGGGTCTGGAGCGTGGCAAACTCACAAGTGCTGTTGATACCTTTCTAGACGATGTTTTGAATAGAACAACATTAAAAAAGCCCGGTTAAATGCTAACCGGACCTTAAATTGTGATAAACTTGAAATTTAGATAATGCGGCTTACGCGATTACAGTATCTTCTGCTGATCGGGTTCATGCTCTTGGCACCATGACCTGCATTATACTTCAAGATTGTTCCACACGTTGAACCGCCTGCAAGGCGATGTGCCTTGCCCAGGTATTTCATGCCCCAGTAAAGATTTGTCGCAGGGTTATAAAGTTGTTTGCGAGACCCCTTGTAGCCCATGCCACGCGCAGTTGCGAGCTTGATTTGCATCAAGCCGATTTCACCAGCTCCCCCTGTAACACCAGCGCGAAAACTGCTTTCAACCTGAACGACAGCACGAGCAAGACGGTATGGAACACCATGTTGGGCTGCATATTTGGCAATCAACTTGCCATAGCTACCTTTGGGATTTGCCTTACGCCTGACTTTTTTCCTGGCAGCTTCCTGTTCAGCCTTAATTGTTTTGGCACTGCGGTAGACAAACTTACCATCAATTTTTACCCAGCCGGTTCTCAATGATTTACTACCATCATCTTTATCTTTGGCTCTACCAAACGCACGGTTTATTTTGGCTTGATTGTTTTTTAGTCTAGCTTTCTTGGCCGTCTTGTTTGATGACATTCTAAGAGCAAGTTTTTTTTGCGCTTCATTACGTCTTTTTTCAGTGAGATCCTTGCGTTTTGCATAGGCTTCTTTTCTTTTTTCTGCTGCAGCCAAACGACGCTCGCGAACCTCAAGAATACGCGCTTGCTGTTTTTCACGAATTGAAGCAATATGGGCATCCCACTTTGCTTTTCTTTCTTTTGAACCAATTCGTTCAGATTGTTTGGATTGCGGTGAATAAGTTGATATTCCCGTTGTCGAAATACTCTGACAACCAACTAATACAGCACTTAATAGTGAAAGTAATACCACCGATTTGATGGATTTAAAAAAGTTACTCATTAAAATTATTTCCCTGCAGGCTAGACCCCCAAATTTTTTTGGTTCAGTACATATTTCTTCAACAACAATTGTTGGCCGCAATATTAGAAATCTTAAATAAGATAGTGAAATCAAAGACAAATCACGTATTGTTACCTATAGTAACAAACGATAGACAACAAACAGGGTTAATCACTCATACGGATAAGCTCATTCAGGATGGCAATTGTCTCACCATCAGCTATTCCATCCACTCTATTTTGCCTAAAATGTTGCTGAAAAGCATAAATACAATCATGCGTTTTTTGATTATAAACACCTGATATTTCAATACCATAACCATAAAGCACAAGCATGGCTTGGAGTGCAGCAACAGGCTCTCCGTTATCCCCCATTTGAAAGAAGCCGCCTTTCAGCTTTTCAGGTGAAGAAACCCAATGTCCGATACCGTTTTCGTAAAGTAATTTCCAGGGAAATTTTTCTCCCGGATCAAGTTTTCGGCCTGGAGCAACATCTGAATGAGCCAAAACATTATGCGGCAATATATCAGGATTTCGCTCCAGAATATCCTTACACAATTCAATTACAGCATCAATTTGAGTCGCGGGGTATTCTGGATATCCTCCAGAGTGACCAGGGTTGACGATCTCAATTCCAATAGAACGCGAGTTTGTATCTACCTCTTCTTGCCAGCAAGACTTACCTGCATGCCACGCTCTTTTTGCTTCCGGAACAAGTTGGACAATACGCCCATCTTCATAAACAAAATAGTGGCAAGATACCCCACTCTCCTCAACACAGAGCCAGTCCAAAGCAGCGTCGGCACTTTCCATACCTGTATAATGTAATAGCAAAATATCAGTCTTTAAATTCTCTGCACGCTCACCAAAATTCACCGCAGGCCTAACCCCACATTTGCAATTGGTATCTGCATTAAAAGTCATAATTCTCGCTCCAGTTTTATAATTGCCCAAGCTTGGTTGATTTGGGCAAGCCGATCATTTGCAATAGAAACAAATTCAACGGGCAGCCCTCTGGCTATAAAACGGTCTGGATGGTTTTCATTAACAAGCTTGCGGTAATGGGACTTAAGTTCATCATTCCCCCAATGGCTGTCTGCATCCAAAAGTATGTATGGGTTACCATCTTCCGGCTCCATATGCCTTAAACGGATACGTTGATATTCCCGTCCTTTAATATTAAATATTTCGGCAATATCATCCATAAAAAGCATTTCATTTTCATGAAAAAGGCCATCAGCTTTTGCTATATGAAACAGACCGTTCATGACATCTTCAAGGATAAAAGGGTCCTCCGGAAACAAGCGCCTAATTCTTTTGGCATAAACATGATAACCAGCCACATCTTGTTTTGCCAAATTATAAAGCTTTGATACATGATTGAATTCATCCGCCGGAATATCAAAAATTTCCTGAAATGCTTTAATTTCATTATCAGTAACAATACCATCAGCCTTGGCCATCTTTGCAGACAGTGCAATCATGGCAACAGAAAACCCAACCTGCCTACGTGTTTCCGGATCTCCCTCAAAAACAGTTCGAACAGCTTCAATTACGGAAGAAAACGCATCCACCGCAATACCAGAAAGAAAATCCCCAAGTTGAGTCCAAATTGACATTCGGTATGTCTAAGTGAGTCACGCGATAGTTGAAAGAAATTCTTATTGCTGGCGGTAATTAATTATCAGTGCTGATTGAAATCTTGGATAATAAACACAAACCTGCCAATTATTCTGATTGGCTTTTGTTGGACATATGAAACTGAATGCTTAAGCCCATCATTAAATAGAATTTTGACACTCGTGCATACGAGTGCCACATCAATGTTTTTGGCGTTTTTTGCCTGAAACGCAACTCTTGCATGGGGTGACATAGCTCGAAGTGGCCAATTACAACCCCTGCAAACGTTTGAAACTCTGATGTTATCAGCGCTCTTTTCAGATGGTCACACAGACTTGGTAATGATAACGGCAATTGCAATTACAGTTATTATTACCGTTTGCAGAAAGTTTTTGATTAATTACTTTCCTCTAAAGGAATTAATCAAGCTACCTGCCTTACTTGCAGGTTTTGGCGCACTAGCTACTGGTGCTGCAGGAGCAGACTGGGTAGTCCTTAAAGGCTGCGAAGGAGCGGGTTGCACGGGTGCCATGGGTGGTGTTTGCTGGCGTGTAAGCGAGCTGTTTGCAGATGAGTAAGCTGAATTCAATACTGAATTAATCTCATTTGCAGGATTTTCACCTGCTTGCTGCAAACCTTGCGCTGCCTGTGCTACTGCTGCATGGTTCTCAACCCCTGCATAAGGATCATCTTTGGCAGGCTTTCTATCTTCCAACCGCATACGTCGAAGAACAGAATTAAGCGATACTGTCAAACCTTCTTTCACTTTCGCCTGTTGCTCATAAATATGAGCACCTGGGAGGTCTTCAGGTCGCATTGTTTCAAACGTCATTCGCATCGGTGTTTGAATAGCCTCGCCGAAAGCAATACATTCGCGGTTGGCAATGGAGGACAAGAAACTAATTGTACTTTTTGCACCGTTGGAAACAGCACCTCGAATAATTTCCTGGTCTTTTTGGTTACCCAGTCGCATCGCAAAAAGTGTATTACATTGTGACAGAATTGTAGGGTCTAATTCACCTGGTCGTTGCGTAATAATACACAGGAAAACACCATATTTTCTGCCTTCTTTAGCAATTCGGGCAATTGCCTGTCGTGTTGGCCAAAACCCGGCATTTGTATCAGCAGGAATATATCGGTGCGCTTCTTCACAAACAACCAGCGTTTGAATACCACCGTCACTATTCATGGCAATTTCAAATGCCATGCGTGACAGGATCGACACAACCGAGTTTACAACTTCTGTTGGAAGACCTGACATTTCCAATACACATATGGGCTTGCCTTCGTGAGGCACTCGGAAAATCTTGGAGATAATTTCCTCCATGATATCACCACCATTGCCATTGCTTTGGTCAAACATAAAACGGAAACGTGGATCTTCAGAAATACTTTGAAGGCGATATTCAAGTGATTTCAGAATAGGTTTGTCGGCCTTGCCATCCAACAACCCCAGACGCTCGTCAATCAGTTTTAACAGGTCAACCATACGATATGGCACTGGCATATCAGCAGTTAAATTGCTTTTTGACCTTTTCTTCATCAGGGAAGTGGCATTTTTTTCAGCCTCTGCGCGATACCGTTCTTTGGCAACAGGTATCAGATCACGAAGAATTTCAATTTCTGAGTCAAATCCCTTTTGACCGCGAAAAACCACTTCTGAAAATTCTTCGAGTTTAAAAAGCCAGAATGGTAAAATAAGATTACTGGAATCAACAACTATAGAGCTGTCAGGGAATGCAGATGCAAATTCATTGTGTGGATCAAGCATAAGTACACGAATATCAGGACGCGCCTTGATAACTTTTCTCAAAATCAATGTTACAGAAGTAGATTTACCAACGCCTGTTGTCCCTACCACTGCAAAGTGGCGTGACAAAAGCATATCAATTTCAAGTTTGGCATCAATAGACTGATCTTGTGTGAGTTGCCCCACTTTAACAACGGTATCTCCTTCACTTTTATAAATAATAGCCAGATCAGTGCCGCGAATTCTATGGGCCACACAACCCATCTGCGGATAACTTGCAATACCGGTACTAAACTTGTCTTCCCTGCCCTCTTCAGTAGCAGCAACAATTTCGCCGACAAGCTCAAGCGTTATATGAACTTCATTCTTGCCTGTAATATCCCATTCACGGTTTGAAACTTCAACACTACAAGTAATGCCAACAACGCGATTTCTGCCCACTTTAATGGAAATCAACTGACCTACAGACCAATAATTTTCTTTTACATTAGAACCTTGCTCAACATCAGCGGCAATTATTGCATGTTCACCATCACATCGTATTACATATGCACGTGTTCTATCGCGGCTAAATTCCTTTTCCAGAACTTCCTTGTTTTCGCCAGACATCAAATCCACATCAGATCTGATACTAGATGACGCACGTTGCTCTGGCACTGTATTTGAAGTTAAATCAGCAGCAGTTTTTATCTCGGATGATGTCATATTCTAATGAAGTCCCTAAAATGGCAATGCTTGACGAGAACCTAGCAAGGCATCATTAATTTGTGGTTCAAGAACATGAATAATGAATAGTTAACAAGCAGTAGAAGTCCATCAAATGAATTGTACATAATTTCCACAGTGGTTATATATCGTCCTATTATAAATGGAGTATAAATATGACGACATGGGATTTCTGGATTGATAGGGGTGGCACTTTTACAGATATTGTAGGTCGAGCACCAAATGGCTCCTTGCATCCACACAAACTACTCTCAGAGAACCCCGAGGCATATAAAGACGCAGCCATTCAGGGCATAAAGGAAATCCTTGGACTTACAGCCAAGGACGATGTCCCATCTCACTTGGTTGGAAATGTCAAAATGGGAACAACAGTTGCAACCAATGCCCTGCTTGAACGTAAAGGCGACAGAACCGCCCTGCTTATAACAAAAGGCTTTGGCGACATGTTGGAAATCGGTTACCAGGCCAGACCTGATATCTTTGCCAAGGAAGTTTTAAAGCCTGAACTTTTATATGAAACAGTTATAGAAGTAGACGAGCGTGTCCTGGCTAATGGCACGATAGAACAAGCTCCTGATATTCAGGCCTTAAAACGAAAACTGGAAGGCCAAAAAGTCAGTGGCATTAATTCAGTCGCCATCACATTCATTCACGCGTGGAAATATCCAAAGCATGAAGCGCAAGTTGCACAGCTGGTTCGCGAAATGGAGTTTACTCAGGTCTCTGTTAGCCATGAAGTCTCACCACTCGTAAAACTGATAGGCCGGGGCGACACTACAGTCGTGGACGCCTATCTCTCCCCCATTCTGCGTCGCTATGTTGAGCAGGTTTCATCACAATTGGGAGAAGGTCCAAAGCTATCCTTCATGATGTCTTCAGGTGGCTTAACCGCATCTGATTTATTTCAGGGTAAGGATGCTATTCTTTCTGGCCCTGCTGGTGGTGTGGTTGGGGCCGTAGAAACTTCCAAGCTCGCAGGCTTTAACAAAATGATTGGTTTTGACATGGGTGGTACATCAACGGATGTATCACACTACGATGGGGAACTGGAACGAGCATTTGAAACTGAAGTTGCCGGCGTTCGTATGCGCGCGCCCATGATGCGCATTCATACGGTGGCATCGGGTGGTGGTTCAATTCTGTCTTACAAGGACGGGCGTTTTCAGGCAGGTCCGGATTCTGCTGGAGCAAATCCAGGGCCGGCATGTTATCGCAGGGGCGGCCCACTGGCTGTTACAGATGCAAACGTCATGGTTGGGAAATTACAACCAGAGTTTTTTCCTTCAATTTTCGGGCCTGATCAAAATGAGCAACTTGATACCAAAACCGTAAAGCAAAAGTTTTTGGAACTCTCCAATGAAGTAGGCACAACACCAGAAGAAGTAGCCGATGGGTTTTTAAAAATCGCTGTTGAGAACATGGCAAATGCAATTAAGAAAATCTCGGTTCAACGTGGCTATGACGTAACAGAATACGCACTGAATTGTTTTGGTGGTGCAGGTGGTCAACACGCCTGTAGCGTTGCAGATGCACTTGGTATGGAAACTGTTTTAATCCATCCGTTCTCAGGCATCCTCTCAGCTTACGGCATGGGGTTGGCACAAATTCGCTCAACAAGATCGCGCACGCTCATCAATGATTTAACAACCGACCTGGACAAAACACTGATTGAGATCAGCAATGAGCTGAAATCCGAAACTGAATCAGAACTTTCAGGTCAAGGTGTAAGAGACTCTGAAATAACATCTTTTACCAGAATTCATGTTCGCTACGACGGAACAGACCTTGCGCTGCCAGTGCCTTTCGATAGCATCGACGAGATGGTGCAGATATTTGAACAGCAACACAAGAAACAGTTTGGATTTATCTTTGAAAACAAAAAACTGATCGTTGAGGCTGTTGAAGTTGAGGCAATTGGCGGAGGTGGTGGATTGGAAGAAAAAAATCGCACACTTCACAAAAACACACATGAAGCTGATCAGAAAACCAAAATATTTTCAAATGGTGAATGGCATGAAACAGGAATTCATTTCCGCAAGAATTTAAATCCGGGCAATAAAATAGCTGGCCCTGCACTCATCATAGAGCCTCATCAAACCATTGTAGTTGAGCCGCAATGGCAGGCTCAGATAAATGCACTTGATCATATTGTGCTGACACGTTCCATTGCCAAAACACGAACAGCTGCAATCGGTACCACAGCAGATCCTGTAATGCTTGAGGTTTTCAATAACCTTTTCATGACCATTGCAGAACAAATGGGCGTTACACTTCAAAACACCTCCTACTCTGTTAACATGAAAGAACGCCTGGATTTTTCTTGTGCAATCTTTGCAAGTGACGGAACACTTGTAGCAAACGCACCGCACGTACCTGTTCATCTGGGATCCATGGACCGCTCTGTTGAAAGCGTGATTGAAAACAACGAGGGCGACATTAACCCTGGTGACGTCTTCATTTTGAACGCTCCTTATAATGGCGGAACGCATCTACCAGACATCACAGTCGTGACACCTGTATTCGATGACAATGACAAAGAACTGCTGTTCTACGTTGCAGCCCGTGGTCATCACGCCGATATTGGCGGCATGGCGCCAGGAAGTGCCACCCCCCTTGCAACACATGTTGATGAAGAAGGCGTCCTTATCGATAACTTCAAGCTCGTAAAAGCTGGCATTATTGATGAAGAAGGCATGCGCAACATTCTTACCGATCATCCTTGGCCCGCCAGAAATCCTGATGACAATATGGCAGACATTCGCGCACAAATTGCCTCTAACGAAAAAGGCGTAACGGAACTGCGCAAAATGGTAGAGAATTTTACACTACCTGTCGTACAGGCCTACATGAAACACGTGCAAGACAATGCAGAGGAAAGTGTGCGCCGTGTCATTGACCGCCTTTCCGATTGCGAACAAACATATTTTACGGACAACGATCAAAAAATTTGCGTTAAAATTACAGTCGACCACAAAAAACGCGAAGCAACTGTTGATTTTACAGGCACATCTCCCATTGCAAAGAATAACTTTAACGCTCCGGAACCTGTTTGCCGTGCAGCAGTTCTTTACGTATTCCGCATTATGGTGGAAGGCGATATTCCAATGAATGCAGGATGTTTAAAACCACTCAACATCATCATTCCGGATGGTTGTATGTTGAAGCCCCAATATCCATCAGCCGTAATTGCCGGCAATACGGAAACAAGCCAGCATGTAACAAACTGCCTGCTTATGGCATTAGGTGCATTTGCCCATGCGCCAGGTACCATGAATAATCTCACCTACGGCAATGCAAATTATCAAAACTACGAAACCATGTGTGGTGGCGCCCCTGCCGGACAAATGAATGATGGCAGACCTTTTAGCGGTGCAAGTGCGGTACAGACCCATATGACAAACACCAGACTGACTGACCCTGAAATTCTGGAAATGCGCTATCCTGTAACGGTAGAAGACTTTTCCATCCGCAGAGGCTCGGGTGGTGGCGGCAAGTATAAAGGTGGCGATAGTGTTTCCAGAACACTCAGGTTCAATGAGGACATGACTTGCGCCATTCTATCTTCGTCACGCAAACTGGCTCCAAAAGGACTTGATGGTGGTGGCGATGGTGCAGTAGGCTCAACATTGGTTAGAAGGTTAAGCGGCAAAACAGAGGAATTGGGTCACTGTGATCAAACAGATGTTAAAGCGGGCGAAGCCGTTATATTAAACACACCAGCTGCTGGTGGATATGGGAAGGTTTAAGTAAAACATGTCGCCAATCACAACCATTCATGAACTTCAGGCATTGGCCAGGCGTCGTGTACCAAAGATGTTTTATGATTATGCAGATTCAGGTTCCTGGACTGAAGGCACATACCGCGATAACGAAGATGCCTTCGCCCGTCAAAAACTTCGCCAACGCGTAGCCGTCAACATTGATAACCGAAGTGTTAAAACCAAAATGATCGGTGAAGAGGTTTCCATGCCAGTAGCCCTTGCCCCTGTTGGTCTGACAGGCATGCAACATGCTGATGGTGAAATTCTGGCAGCTCAAGCAGCAGAGGAATTTGGCATTCCATTTACGCTTACAACGATGAGTATTTGTTCCATCGAGGATGTTGCAGGACATACAAAAAAACCATTCTGGTTTCAGCTCTATGTCATGCGCGACAGGGGTTTTTCTGAATCCCTTATGCAACGCGCCCATGATGCGAATTGTTCAGCCCTTGTCCTGACACTGGACCTTCAAGTCTTGGGACAACGCCATAAAGACATCAAAAACGGGTTGAGTGCTCCACCAAAACCAACCCTGGCTGCCATGGCCAATTTGGCAACGAAACCACGCTGGTGTTTAAACATGTTAAAAACCAAACGCCGCGAGTTTGGCAATATCGTCGGCCACGTAAGCGGCGTTGAGGATATGTCTTCCCTAAGCGATTGGACAGCAAGCCAGTTTGATCCAAGTCTTGATTGGTCATCCATTGAGTGGGTTAAAAAGCATTGGAAACGCAAGCTCATTCTTAAAGGCATTAATGATGTTGAAGATGCAAAGATAGCAGCAAAAATTGGTGCAGATGCGATAATCGTATCCAATCATGGGGGGAGACAATTGGACGGCGCGCTTGCTTCTTACGATGTACTTGAAGATATCGTCAATGCAATTGGCGACAAGATTGAGGTCCACATGGATGGTGGTATCAGATCTGGTCAGGATGTTTTCAAAGCCATGGCGAGAGGTGCAAAAGGCACTTATATTGGGCGCTCATATATTTATGGCTTGGGCGCGATGGGCAAACCAGGCGTTACAAAGGCTCTGGAAATCATCAACAGGGAATTGGATGTAACCATGGGACTTTGCGGAGAAAGTAACATCGAGGATGTCGGCTTTCATAATCTTGTTCTCTAAAACTCACGCAGCCTGCCCGAATGATTTATATTGCTCATAAGCAACATTAAACCGTGAAAGCATGGTGCTGGCATAGTTTTTGATTTCCAACGGCATATCAATTGAAAACATGTCGGGATGGTAAGCCTTTGCAAGGTTGTGATAAGCCTGTTTTACTTCTTCCGGTGTCGAGTTTCGGTCAACACCAAGAATTTCTGACCAGTTACCGGCCTTGCCCATATTTACATTCAATACAGGCATTGTTTGATGAGCGCTCTTTTTTGGAGCAAGCCTTGCAATATACGTCTTTGCGATAAAGGACGTATCATTATGTTGATCCTTGAGTTGAACAAACTGGTGATCTGTATTGAGAGCAGAGTCAATTAAACCACTCATTCCACAAAGAAGCCTGCCTTCAATTTCACTACCATCGGTTGTTGTAATAATAACGTCGGCGTATTTGTCTTGGTCTTGAGAAAACATACTTGCATCCTTTTGAAACATTTAGACTACGTACGTAGTAAGAAGCAAAAGTCGTGCCATTCTTTAAAACTTCATAAAAAAACCGGCTTAATTGAAAGCCGGTCTTGTAAACGAAACATGGTAAAACAATTTACGCAGCTTGAATATTAATCGCTTTAGGCCCCTTACCACGATTATCCGGCTCAGTCTCAAAAGTAATCTGCTGGTTTTCAACCAGGCTCTCCATGCCTGATGCCTGAACAGCTGAAATATGAACAAAAACGTCTTTTCCGCCATCTTCTGGTGTTATAAAACCGAAACCTTTTTCGGTATTAAAAAATTTAACAGTGCCTGATTGTGACATAATTGGGGGTCCTTTCTTATATTTCAAATCATATGGCAATAGCCGCTTGCAGGCAGTGCATAATGTCGAGGAAAGGGTGAAAAAGTATATGCTATTTCATTATCAGGCAGTAAAACCCGCCAATCCGAACTTGTAAATCCGATATTTCCAGTCATCTTCATGTTCGCAGTATGCCCGAACAGCTCAATATTTGCGCCATACGTAGAAATAAGCAAGTAGTATTTCGCGATTATGACATCATCTCTAAGTAGTCCGGAAAACCAAATACAGGATCAGAAATGAACACTGTTCGTTAAACACTTGCTTTATAATATTTTTTTTAACACTCCGGATATCTGGACTACTGAATTTACAAATATCAAAATTTAAAATGAAATAAAGCAAGTTTTGGGTGGCTAATCAAATTCCTACCGCTTAATGATATCTTATGATTAAATCCGAGCCAGCTATCGAACTAAATATTTCAACCAAAGACTGGTTCTTGATTGTATTACTCTCAGTAATTTGGGGAGGGTCATTTTTATTCGGCAGGATTTTAATGATTGAATGGCCACCATTTACTGTTGTTTTTTTGAGAGTTTTCCTTGCCGCAATAACACTATGGATATTCATCCTGATTACTTCAAGAAAACTCCCAAAAAACGGAAATATTATAAAAGCCATATTGGTGATGGGAATTCTAAATAATGTAATCCCTTTTTCGCTCATATTGATTGGCCAGCGTGAAATAGGCTCAGGTCTGGCTTCTGTTGTAAATGCCATGACACCAATCTGGACACTTATCATCGCCAACAGATTCACAGCAGACGAAAAGTTTTCTACAAATAAAATCGCAGGCATATTATTTGGATTCCTGGGTGTCGCAACCTTGATCGGCGCAGACTTCATACAAGGGCTAACAGCATCTGCATGGGCACAAGGTGCTGTTTTGGGAGCAACCATTTCTTATGGGTTTGCAGGCGTATGGGGCAAACAATTTAAGGGCCAAGACCCCATTATCATTTCAACGGGCCAGTTAACGGCCTCAAGCATTATCATGCTGCCGCTGGTTTTTCTTTTGGAAGACCCTTTTAAATTATCAATTCCCGGCACCGAAATGATTATTTCATTATTCGGGCTTGCCGTAATCTGTACTGCCTTTGCCTATGTACTTTATTTCAAGATATTAAGTAACGTGGGTGCAACGAATGTTTCATTGGTAACCTTCCTTGTACCCATAAGTGCCATTATCCTGGGCATATTATGGCTAGGCGAAACTCTGACAATTACCAATATCATTGGAATGGTACTGATTATTATTGGTCTGGCATTGGTTGATGGACGGGTTTTGAAAATGACAGGATTAAGGCGCTAAACCCGTTTTCTGCGTAAATTAGTGCTTTTGAAAAATTATTTCACGCATTTTCAGGATAGTATTTTTCATATATTTCATAGAGTTAAGTATATAAATTCAAAATGCTAAAGCCATTAAAGCTTAAAGCACTTGCATGAAAAGTCATTTCACTTAGACTTTTGGACAGGGTTGGGTATCAACAAGAGGAGGTTGATATGGAACTACTACAAAAAGCAAACTTGGCGCTTACACTCGCCGCCTTTATTTTTGTATCAGCAATTGTTTTTGGCCTTATCGGCTAAAATAATTTTAAACGCCAGTATTGCGTATCAAGAGCGTTATTTTTCTGCAAGCCAAAGACTCACGGTAAGTGCATCTTTGGCTTGTTTGTTTTTGGGTTTCAAATGTTTGACCAAACGCAATTTCAATCCCGCCTCACTTAACCAGTCATTCATGTGTTCTTCTGAAAACCCAAGACGCAAATGAGCATGGTTTTCTCTTAAAAAGTCCAATTCATGTGGTGCAAAATCCACTATTAATAAACGACCTTTAGGAACAAGGGCTTTTGCAGCCTCTTTAATGGCGCCCAATGGGTCTTCCAGATAATGCAAAACCTGATGGATAGTTACCAGATCAAAAGAAGACGTCGGTGTCGGCAGGATGTATAAATCCCCTTGCCTTGTTTGTACTCGCGAAAGATTAACCTCATCAAGACGAGAACGTGCAACAGAAAGCATATCGCGACTTGCATCAATCCCAACACCTTTCTCAAATATACCTGAAAACAATTCAAGAATTCTGCCAGTACCAGTACCCAAATCAAGCATTGTGTTGATTCTGGTTTCACCAACCATTTCAAGCATGGCAGTTTCTACACTTGCTTCATCAATATGCAACGATCTTATTTTATCCCAGTCGCCAGCATTACTGCTAAAATATTCCGAAGCTTGCGCAGCGCGTTTTTTACGAATCATCTTAAGACGTTCCGTATCGCGCTCAATGTCTTTATCGGTTGGATCAAATTGCTGAATTATTGAATGTACAAGTCCGGAACCTGTACCCTGGTCAACCAACCGAAAATAAGCCCAGGCTCCCTCTTGATATCGTTCAAGAAGACCAGCTTCAGTAAGTAATTTCAAATGTCTTGAGATGCGAGGTTGGGATTGCCCCAAAATTTCAATCAGATCAGAGACTGTTAAATCTGTTTCAGACAAAAGTGCCAATAGCCGCAACCGCGTAGACTCGCCTGCTGCGCGCAATAGATTTACGGATTGATCCAATGATAAATTATTTTCGTTTGGCAAATTGATCCAGACCTCATTTAGATAAACATACCTTTATATTTAATCCAAGGTCATTACAACTTACCGATTGAATAAGCGTTAATGCAGGTTATCTGCAGCAGCAGCATACCCGCCGCCTGCTCCATCCATGAAATGATAATGATCATCAGACGTGATGGATGGGACAAAACAAGTTAGAATAGCCTGATCCTGTTCACTTAACCCATATTTTAGATGGCCGGCAATTCTATGCTTTTCCAGAAAATTCCTAAGTTCATCGACCTTTAAAACTTCAAGGGAAAGCGTCATGCGAATACCATCCTGGATTTTACGATAATCAGTATTCAGTGATAACTGCTTACGGTAGTGATCCGGATTAAAACCTCCCATGCACCAGCCAGTCTTGTTCAGGATCAAGGCTAAAAGCGCAATTCCGTAAAGTTTGAACTTGCTTGTGCCTGTTGCCTTGGCTTCAAGAGTAACGCCCTCAGCCGGCCACTTGAACTTTACTTGCGATTCTGGAGCAGGGTGGCCATCTGCTGTATCGGCATTGATCATGTTAAGTAGGTCTTTCATGATTTTCTCAGGGATTTGATTTTCCCCGTCAGCAGCCTCGACAATCATTGAAATAATTTTGCTGTCCTGCTTTTCAATAGGCATCCAACGACAAGACAAGCCACTTAAATCAGGGTATTCGCCATCAGCTGCACGAGCAATTTCATATTCGCCTTTTTTCATCAATGTTTCAGCCATGGCAACACCGCGACCAATAAAAGCATAATTCGTAATAGCCTTTGATACGAACAAGCCAGCCACTTGAATATCACACCCTAAATCCCGAATAACATGAACAGGCACAATTGCTGCACGCAATTCAAGCAATAATTCGCCACCGACCCAGGTTCTTGTTCGAGCTAACACATCACTAATCACAGCATAATCTTGCGGCGCAAAAGCAATTGCAGACCCGTCACCTCCAAAAATATAAGGCATTTTTTGATGCCCAAGTGCGTTCATGACAGCAGTTATCATGGCAACACCCGCCATGTTTACGGCTTTAAATTTACCATCTCTAATTGCCACTCTTGATTGTACAACATCCGTAACAGCCACAAACCAGTCATCAGGCACAGGTACATAATTTTCCTGGGGAAGAGCATCATAAAAAGTTTCCAGAACAGGAAGCTTTTCCACAAACTGGCTTGTTGTAATTGTGTCCATTTGATTTCTTCCAAAATATTTTAGTTGCAATCAAGCTTACCCGATATAACGTCATGGGTAGAGATAAAGTTTCACGAGACATCACATGCAAGCAAGAGGAAAGTCCAAAGAAATAAAACGACGGTTGCGCGAACTGATACCGGACGCAACAATGGAAGATTTTTTGGCAATCGAAGAAATAGCAGATGCAGGACACTTGCGTCATTTGCCCCCCTCGATACGGGCATGGCAGGCACTTACAACTCATATCCGCCATGCGCACACAGATTATGATGAAATGCTAAAGGATGGATATGATCAAGATGCAGCCAGGCATTTTATATTTGATGATATTAATGAAAAACTACTTCAGTGGGGATGTACAAAAAGAATTTCACAAGACGAATAATAACATTTGGGTTTAGACACACTTTATGAAAACATGATCAGACTTGCGTAAACATAATCAAGAATTTTATGAGGACCTATATCTATGAAGCTTTCAGATTTTCCAATTACGAACAAATGGCCGGCACAACACCCAGAGAAAATTCAACTCTATTCCCTGCCAACCCCCAATGGCATAAAAACCTCTGCAATGCTTGAAGAAAGCGGCCTTGCTTATGAGCCCCACCTGGTAAACTTTGCAACTGACGATCAACTTTCACCAGAATTCATCTCCCTTAACCCAAATAACAAAATCCCTGCGATCATTGATCCAAATGGCCCTAATGGTGAGGCTTTTGGGATTTGGGAATCTGGTGCCATTCTCATCTATCTTGCAGAAAAGAGCGGCAAGTTACTTTCATCTCATCCGGCAAAGCGCCTTGAAACCCTGCAATGGCTGATGTTTCAAATGGGTGGTGCCGGTCCAATCTTTGGCCAGTTCGGTTTCTTTCATAAATTTGCAGGAAAGGAAATCGAGGACAAACGCCCCTATGAACGCTACCAAAACGAAAGCAAACGTCTGCTTGGCGTAATCAATGCACATCTTGAAAACCGTGAATATATGGTGGGCAATGAATATTCAATTGCCGACCTGGCGCTGTGGCCATGGATACGCACGCTAAATGGCTTCTATGAGGCAACCGAAGAACTGGAAATGTCAAAATATTCAGCGGTTGATGCCTGGTTTAAAAAATGTATGGCGCGCCCTGCTTCTGAAAAATCAACCAATATTCCTGCAAGGGATTAAAAAAATGCAGCTTCCAATCACAACATTATCAGCATGCGCATTAAGCCTCTTGCTTATTATTTTGTCTCTTAGAATCATAAATGTTCGCAGGGGTGAAAAAGTCTCACTGGGCAGTGGTGACAATCAAACCCTTGAGCGTCGCATTCGTGCGCAAGGTAATTTGATTGAATATGGACCAATGGGCTTAATCCTGATTGGCCTGGCAGAACTTCAAAACACCAATACATTTCTTCTTGGAACAGCCGCAGCAGCATTTGTTATGGGTAGATTATTACACGGTTACGCGCTGAGCTTTACAGATCAAGCCATGCGCCCAAGAGTAACGGGCATGATGCTAACCTTATTTGGCTTATTGGCAATGGTTGGCATAAATATCTGGTGCCTGATCACAGGCGGGTAATCAAAACCCGCCTGTTATTTCAACATTCCTAACTGCCCATGGGTGGGTATTTAATGCCCTCTCCAGTCTCTGCAAAGCTTTTAAGACTGGCAGCAATTCTCGACCAACCTTCCCTGACACCTTCCAGTGCAGGTACGACATTGAAGTGGAGAATGGTAAGCTTGCAGACATCTCCAACTTCTTCAATTTCATAAACACAGCGAGAAGGCGGAACATCCTTGTCAGCCCAATTAGGCTCAAAAGTCATATCAAGACGCTTGCCAGGTTCTTCATCAACAACCTCAAAGCTCAACATATTAGAACCATCTGGCAGAACATAATCTACACGAGCCCCCATTTTCTTTTCATTATTCGGGACAGCATTGGCAAAGTGATATTCCTTTACAAACTCTGGTTTGGTAAGCATGTCCCATAGTTTGGAAACATCTGTTTTTATAAAGGTTTCCAAAACAAAATCTGGCTTAGCAGTTCTAGTATCCAATTCCATGTTTTCATTTCCTTCAAGTTCAGCCTTCAAGTCCAAAACAATCCGGGACATAGGCTTTTGCACAAGCGGGTCTATCCAGCGGTCAATAACCTCCTGGAGCGGAACCGCGTTCAGATAGTGGTACTTGAAACGTCCGGATTTCCTTGTGACCACCAAGGATGCTTCTTCCAAAACCTTAAGGTGTTTCATGACACCAAAGCGCGTCATGCCGCCAAGGTCCGCTTCCAGCTAATTCCGTTGAAAAAGTCTTTGTTTGTGCCTGTTTTATTTTGTGGCCGAGCAGGTCTTCGCCCTTTATTCAGGCGGTTTTGCTGTTGAGATTGATGGTTGGGATCAATTTAGCTAGTTTTCTTAGGTTCTGTGCGGTTGCTGCAAGGTGGAATTCGTCTTTTGCACCACAAGGCCCTCGTAATCGGAGACGATCAAGCTTCAAGATACGTTTGAGATGTGCAAACGACATCTCCACCTTTTTGCGCAGCTTGCATGAGATCGCGTAATCGAT
>CALFBM010000132.1 GCA_937951645.1 uncultured Rhizobiaceae group bacterium | reverse complement strand
CAAGGTAATGATGCGGTTCGTCATCTTTATCCTGTGCTGGTTGATTATGCTGCCATGGGAATGTCCCGGTCAGCCTTCTGCAATGGGCTGAAGGATTTGGGTGTTGGTACACAAGTTCATTATATTCCAACCCATATGCTTCCCTTCTATGTGAAGAGACAAGGCAAACAAGTGTTACAAGGTGCGGAGAACTATTATTCGAAAGTTGTATCGCTTCCGTTTTATCCTGGATTAACAGACCAAGATATCAGGCGTGTTGTGGAATCGATCAGAAAAATTCTGACTTAAACCGTGAAGTTGGGGTCCACGTTTTCGATGATTAACTTGCGTAATGCTTCAATACTCAGGTAGTCCTGATTGTTCATGCTGTCATAATACATACCTGGTTCAACTGGTTTTGCGCCAGAGATCTTGCAATATTCTTCAACACTCATTGTCCCGCTTACATTCAGGATGGCGTAATAATCGCCAAAATCGACCGTGTAGAAACTATCGCTGCCAGTAATCATTTCTTCATGCAGTTTTTCACCTGGTCGAATGCCTACAATCGGTTTTTTACATTCAGGCCCAATTGCATGAGCAAGGTCGCCAATGCGGTAGCTGGGAATTTTGGGGACAAAGATTTCACCGCCCAATGTTTTCTTAAATGTTTCAATTACCAGATCAATACTTTCATCCAAAGTGATATTGAAGCGTGTCATGCCTTCATCAGTAATGGGCAGGACACCATTTTTGCGTTGTTCGAGGAAATACGGAATTACAGATCCCCGACTGCCCATGACATTGCCATAACGTACTATTGAAAAACGAAGATCCCGGTCTCCAACAATATTGTTTGCAGCAGCAATCAGTTTGTCAGAAGCAAGCTTTGTAGCGCCGTAAAGGTTGATTGGCGCTGCAGCCTTGTCTGTAGAAAGCGCAACCACGCGCTTAACATCGCTTTCCAGACAAGCTTCAACAAGGTTTTGCGCACCAATAATATTTGTCTTGATGCACTCAAACGGATTGTATTCAGCAGCTGGAACCTGTTTCATCGCAGCAGCGTGTACAACCACATCAATGCCTTCCAAGGCGCGATGAAGCCTTTCCTGATCTCTTACATCGCCCAGAAAATACCGGATGCCAGGATACTCGGACTGGTTATATTCCTGGGACATTTCGTATTGTTTTAGTTCATCACGAGAGAAGACTACCAGTCGTTTTATATTTGGATAATCTTTAAGAACTTTTTTAACAAAAGCCTTGCCAAATGAACCCGTGCCACCTGTAAGTAAAAGACTACTGTAATTTAAGAGGCTCATGCTGGTTCCGTATTCTATCAGATGAATTTAACAGACAAGATTTCGTAGGACTTTGCCCCGCCAGGTGCGGCAACTTCGGCGCTATCGCCTTCACTTTTGCCTATAAGTGCGCGAGCAATCGGTGAGGAAATCGAAATCTTCCCCAGTTTCACATCTGCTTCCTGATCACCAACAATCTGATATTTACTCTCTTCATCAGTGTCTTCATCAGCAAGTTCTACTGTTGCGCCAAACTTGACCGTATCACCGGAAAGTTTTGAAACATCAATGATTTCAGCGCGTGATAAAATATCTTCAAGCTCTGAAACACGACCTTCATTCAAACTCTGCTGCTCTTTGGCTGCGTGATATTCAGCATTTTCTGAAAGATCGCCATGTGCGCGTGCTTCTGCAATCGCCTGAATAATTTCCGGACGGTCTACAGATTGACGACGTTGTAATTCTTCTTGAAGTGCTACGTGACCCGCAGCAGTCATAGGAACTTTTTCCATTTTTTACCTACTTTCATCCACCAGACGGGTTCCAATAACTTATGATTCTCGTCATTTGGCAAAAAGAAAACGGCCCCTGGAAATAAATTCCAGAGCCGTAATAACTGTTCGATTAGTTTTATAGCATAGTATTTCATGATTTTACCAGATATTTTATGATTTTGGGAAAAAATCAAAATTTACCTGTTCATGATGCAAAAATTAAAACACAATCATCTTATGAACGTTCATCAAGCTCCTCTTGGCCCGGTACAAGCCTCATCGCCACTTAAGTTTTCAGACAAACTGCCCGCCTCTGCTGACGTTGTGATTATTGGCGGCGGTGTTATTGGTTTGTTTTCGGCGCTTTATATGCAGAGAAACGGCCTTAAAGTTGTCGTATGTGAAAAAGGTCGTGTAGCCTGTGAGCAGTCATCCCGAAACTGGGGGTGGATACGTCAACACGGCAGAGATCGCGCAGAACTGCCAATCATGATGGAAGCCACTCGTCTCTGGGAGCAGGTTGACCAGGAAACGAATGGGCGTACAGGCTTTAAGCGCGGCGGGCTTTGCTATCTTGCAAGTAGTGAGGAGAAGCTTGAGAAGCGCGCCCAATGGCTTGAAACTGCCAAAGAATGTCAGCTTGATACGAGATTATTGTCCAAGGCAGAGATTGACAGGCTGATTGACAAATCAGCGAGAGGAAACGGTGCGCATGAATGGGTAGGCGCAACGTATACACCAAGTGACGCGCGCGCTGAGGCCTGGCAGGCAATTCCGGCAATTGCAGAATTGGCGCAATCAAAGGGGGTTGCGATTATTGAAAACTGTGCAGTGCGCGTTCTGGATATTGTTGGTGGTGAAATCAAGGGTGTAGTAACTGAGCAAGGTATGATTAAATGTGAGCAAGTTTTGCTGGCGGCGGGCGCATGGTCGTCACTTTTTGCAAAACGCCACGGGATTAATATTCCACAACTCAGTGTACGTTCAACTGTTTGTCAGACTGCTGCGTTGCCAGAGTTTTATGGGGGTAATGCTGCAGATGAAAATCTTGCTTTCAGGCGACGTAATGATGGTGGGTATAATCTTGCAGGTGGTGCCCGAAGTGACTGCTATGTCGGTCGTGACTCGTTTCGTAATTTCTTAAAATACCTTCCAGTCGCGACTGCTCATTTGCCTGATATTACTCTCAGGCCTTCTGCCCCAAAGGGTTTTCCTGATGCCTGGAGTACCAAACGCACATGGGAGGGGGATGCGATAACGCCATTTGAAAAGATGCGAGTGCTGGACCCTGAGCCTAACCGCAAACAGGTTGAAGCCATGCGTGAAAATTTTGCCAAACGATTTCCCTCGGTAGGCAGGCCGGAAATCAAACATGCCTGGGCAGGAATGATTGATGTGATGCCTGATATTGTGCCGATTGTTGACCGTGTTCCTGATTTGCAAGGATTGATCATTGCAACGGGTATGAGTGGGCATGGATTTGGGATCGGTCCAGGGTTTGGTAAAATAATTTCAGAAATGGTTCAGGGAAAAATACCTGCTCATAATATTAAACGTTTTCGTTTTTCGCGGTTTACGGATGGCAGCAAGCTTGAAGTAGGGCCGGATATTTAAACTGTACCGGGTGCATCGAAATTATAGTAAGAACTAGAATCAAATAACTATGTGATTCTTAATCGATGCTGGCAAACCTAAAATCCGGAAGTTTTCTCAATCAAGAACGCATGCGCATCTATTCCTGGATATGTATTGCGTTGATGCTGATTGTCAGTTTGGCAATATTGTTCACTTCCAATGGCAATCTTGCATGGGATGGCAAGCCAATTGGAACAGATTTTTCAAATGTCTATGCTGCGGGTGTGATGGTAAATGAAGGGAGAGCTGTCGAGGTTTGGATTTGGGAAAGGCACTTTGCTGTTCAAGATCAAGTTTTTGGTCCAGAGCTTAAAGCCTACTTTGGCTGGCATTATCCGCCGTTCTTTTTACTTGTTGCATCTGTCTTGGCAGTTTTTCCGTATTTGGCAGCGCTTGGCCTTTGGAACCTGTTTGGTTTTGCGCTTTATTTTACAACCTTGCGAGCAATGGTTAGCAGTCATGAAGGCTGGCTTTTGCCTGTTGTCGGCTTCCCGGCAATTTTTGTAAATGTTAGCCATGGGCACAATGGGTTTTTAACTGCAGCACTGTTTGGATGGGCGTTTCTGCTGATTGAAAAGCGTCCCCTGTTTTCAGGTATTTTAATTGGATTGCTTTCTTACAAACCACAGTTTGGGTTGCTTATTCCATTGGCGCTTCTTTTGGGTGGCTACTATCGCACTTTCGTTTCTGCTGCCGTGACGGTTTTGTTTTTATGCGCATTTGTTACTGCAATTTATGGTGTTGATATTTGGCCAGCCTTTTTTGAAAGCCTGGAACTAACCCGCAGTATCATTCTTGAACAAGGTGAGACGGGATGGTTTAAAATTCAGTCAATATTTTCCTTTGTCATGTTATGGACCGGAGCACTATCACTTGCCTATGGCTTGCAAGCATTGCTTGCTGTCCTCGTACTTGGAGTTGTTGCAATTGCATTTTGGTATCCAAACAAAATTGAAGACCGCGCAAGCATCATTATCATTGGCTCCTTACTCGTTACACCTTACAGTCTTGATTATGATCTTGTGGCACTTGCTCCTGTAATCGCCTTTCTTGCCATTAGAGGTTTGCGTGACGGGTTTGATGCATATGAAGTCAGTGTCTTGTTGCTGGTCTGGTTCTCTCCCTTGTTGACACGACCATTGATGATGGCAACAGGAACCCCCCTTGCGCTTACGGGGATGCTTTTGCTCTTTGGAATTGTAGCAAAACGGATTATAAATAATAGAAACATGCATGTTACAAATACACTGAATGCATAATAAAACCAAAAGGGAGTTGTGAAATGTCTATTTTAAAACGTGGTCTTAAAGGCGCCCCTGTAAAGCGGCTTCAAGAAAAACTTGGCATTGGTGCTGATGGCGATTTTGGACCGGGTACAGAAAAGGCAGTACGTGATTTTCAAAAGGCCAACGGTTTGGCAGTCGATGGGATTGCAGGACCAGATACTTTTACTGCAATGGGCTTGCATGAACTTGTTCTTTTGCGCGTTGGCTCCAGGGGGCAAGCTGTAAAAGCGCTTCAGGAAGATTTGAGTACGGGTGCAGACGGTATTTTTGGCCAGGGGACCAAAAAGGCTGTTATGGAATTTCAAGATGCCAATGGTTTGGTTGCTGATGGAATGGCCGGACCCAATACGCTTGCAATGTTAAATTCGTTTTCTTCAACCTTTACGCAAGAAACAATTCAAAAAGCTGAAGTGCAAGCTGATGAAGAGCACTTTGAAAGTGAGCCTTTGCCAGAATTAAAAGGCGCTGACCCTGTTCAAGGGGCCGCAGCTGAAGCTGCGCCAGCCAAATCCCTCTGGGGAAAGGTTAAGGGCTGGTTCTCTTAACATACTGTTATTTAATTTAAATTCAGTGCCTTGTTCATGACTGAGCAGGGCATTTTTGTATTTGGTGCAGATGTTTTTGGATGTCGGATTTTGAAAATGTTATTCCGTAAGGTAAGGTTTGGTGTGGGCGATTCTTAAACTCTTGGAGGGATATCATGGGAAATAAATTAGCAGCAGAAGCATTTGGTACATTTTGGCTGGTTTTAGGGGGATGTGGCAGTGCTGTACTTGCTGCAGGGTTTCCAGAAGTTGGCATTGGCCTTATGGGCGTTTCACTGGCGTTTGGCCTGACAGTTCTAACAATGGCATATGCGGTTGGAGGTATTTCGGGTGGGCATTTTAATCCAGCTGTTTCTCTAGGACTTGCTGTAGCAGGCAAGTTTGAGTGGAAAGATTTCTTTCCTTACGTGATTGTACAAGTTATTGGTGGTGCCTTGGGGGCGTTGGTGCTTTATCTGATTGTATCAGGCAAGGGCGACTTTTCCGGCACGGGTGGTTTTGCTTCAAACGGGTTTGGTGAGCTGTCACCTGGTGGTTTTGGCATGATGTCAGTCTTGATAACTGAAGTTGTTATGACAGCATTCTTCCTGATTATTATTTTAGGCTCAACCAGCAAATTGGCTCCTTCAGGTTTTGCGCCAATTTCAATTGGTCTTGGCTTGACACTTATTCACTTGATTTCAATTCCTGTGAGTAACACGTCAGTTAACCCTGCACGTTCACTAGCTGTTGCGTTCTTTGCTGAAACACCTGCGCTTTCACAAGTATGGTTGTTCTGGGCAGCGCCGTTAATTGGTGCTGCAATTGGTGCGCTAATCTGGAAAGCATTACTTGCACCTGCTGAGTAATGTTCAGCTAAAGATATAAATTGAGAAAGGCTCTGAATATTATTCAGAGTCTTTTTGATTTATGTTTTAACTCAAATAATCCTGCAATGGCCTCACACTCATTTCACGCTTGCTCAATGCTTCCATGGCTTCTGACATGGCTATGGCTGCTGTTAGCGTTGTGGTGTGAGCTACACGTGTTTTCAGGGCAGCTTGTCTTAGTGAGCGTGAATCTGACATGGCTTTCGCACCCTCGGTCGTATTGATAACCAATTGCACCTGGCCGTTATGAATTGCGTCTTCGATGTGAGGGCGACCTTCCAGAACCTTATTGATACGTTTGCAGTCCAGTCCTTTTTCTTCAAAGAAGCGCTGTGTGCCGCCTGTGGCCATTAGCTTGAACCCAAGTTCAACAAAGGTTCTTGCTGCTTCAAGAACACCGTCCTTATCTGAGTCCTTGACCGAGATGAAGATATTACCTTCCGTTGGAAGCACTGTTCCTGCGCCAAGGACTGCTTTGGCGTAAGCCATGGGATAGTCTGTATCAAGCCCCATGACTTCACCTGTAGAGCGCATTTCCGGTCCAAGCAAAATGTCCACACCAGGGAATCTGGCAAACGGGAAAACGGCTTCCTTTACCGCAATGTGCTTGAGATTTTGCGCCTCGCGCCATTCACCATAATGCGTGATGGCATTTTCAAGCTTTTCACCAGCCATGATGCGGCTTGCAATTTTGGCAATCGGAGAGCCGATGGTTTTTGCAACAAACGGAACGGTACGTGAGGCACGTGGGTTAACTTCGAGCACAAAAATTTCACCGTTCTTAATTGCATATTGCATGTTCATCAGGCCAGAGACTTCCAGCGCCAATGCCATTCTTTTGGATTGTGCAATCAATTCGTCGATGATGTTTTGAGGCAGGGAGTGTGTTGGCAGTGAACAGGCTGAATCACCTGAGTGAATGCCAGCTTCCTCGATGTGCTCCATGATGCCGCAAACCTTGACACTTTCGTGGTCACACAGACAGTCAACGTCAACTTCGATGGCGCCAGATAGGTAGCTGTCAATGAGAACCGGGGTGTCGCCTGAAACCACCACAGCTTCATTGATGTAGCGTTCAAAACCGGCATCAGTGCGAACGATTTCCATGGCACGTCCGCCAAGTACATAAGATGGGCGAATAACAACCGGGTAGCCAATCTCCTTGACGATAGCGCGTGCTTCATCAGCAGAACGGGCAATACCGTTGCGCGGTTGTAACATGTCCAGATCCTGAAGAAGTTTCTGGAAACGGTCACGATCTTCGGCAAGATCAATCTTGTCTGGTGACGTACCAAGAATTGGAACATTATTTTCAGTCAGGAATTGCGCAAGTTTTAGCGGGGTCTGGCCACCGAATTGTACAATAACGCCTTTTAGTGTTCCGTTTGATTGTTCGACCCGGACAATCTCCATAACGTCTTCTGCCGTTAGGGGCTCGAAATACAGACGGTCGGAGGTATCGTAATCCGTTGAAACTGTTTCCGGATTACAATTGACCATAATGGTTTCATAGCCAGCCTCTTCAAGTGCAAATGCTGCATGACAACAGCAATAGTCAAACTCAATGCCCTGGCCAATGCGGTTTGGTCCGCCACCCAGAATCATGACTTTTTCACGGTCTGAAGGTTGAGCTTCGCTTCGCACTTCGCCTGCAAAAGGTACTTCATATGTTGAGTACATGTAGGCAGTTGGTGAGGCAAATTCTGCTGCTGATGTATCAATGCGTTTATAGACGGGGTGTATGTCGAGAGTGTTTCTAAGCGCCGTTACTTCTTTTTCAGTTAAACCGGAAAGTTCTGCCAATCTGCTGTCTGCAAAGCCTTGTGCCTTTAACATGCGCAGATTATCTGCGTCTTGTGGCAGACCGTGCTCGCGGATACGATTTTCGCTCATGATGATGTGCTGGAATTGCTCAATATACCAGGGGTCAAATTTTGAATAGGTGTGAACTTCTTGCGGTGTTGCCCCTTCACGAAGCGACTGTGCAACCATGCGCAGACGATCTGGTGTTGCGGTCACAAGGGCTGCGCGGATAGCATTTTTATCGTCGCCTTCGCCAATGCCGGGGATCTCTATTTCATCAAGGCCAGAGAGACCTGTTTCAAGTCCGCGTAATGCTTTTTGCATGGATTCTGCAAATGTACGTCCGATTGCCATCACTTCACCGACAGATTTCATGGCAGTTGAAAGGTGCGGCGGGCTGCCCGGGAACTTTTCAAAGGCAAAGCGCGGAATTTTTGTGACAACGTAATCAATCGAAGGCTCAAAGGATGCTGGTGTTGCACCGCCTGTAATGTCGTTGTCGAGTTCATCCAATGTATAGCCAACTGCAAGACGCGCTGCGACTTTGGCGATTGGAAAACCTGTGGCTTTTGAAGCCAATGCTGAGGAACGTGATACACGTGGGTTCATCTCAATTACAACAAGACGGCCATCTTCCGGATTGACTGCAAACTGTACATTGGATCCGCCTGTTTCAACGCCGATCTCGCGCAGAACCGCAATAGAGGCGTTGCGCATGACCTGGTATTCCTTGTCTGTCAGGGTAAGCGCTGGGGCGACCGTTATGGAGTCGCCTGTATGAACGCCCATTGGGTCAACGTTCTCGATGGAACAGATGATGATACAATTGTCTGCCTTGTCACGGACAACTTCCATCTCGTATTCTTTCCAACCCAGAATACTCTCTTCGACGAGTACTTCATTGGTTGGAGATGCATCAACGCCACCAATCACAAGCTTGTATAATTCTTCCAATGTGTAAGCGATACCACCGCCTTGGCCGCCCATGGTAAAGGAAGGGCGAACGATTGCCGGAAGGCCTGTCGTTTTCGTGGCTTCCAGTGCCTGCATTTGCGCGACAAGGCGATGCTCTTCAAGGCGGAGTGTTTCCCCTTCGCGCCATTCAACTTCAAAGGCTTCCTTGTCTTTTGCCAGGGCCAGGGCTTTTTTGTGATCTGCTTCAAAGCGGCTTTTAAGTTCTGTTGTGTTTACAAAAGCCGAACGCGGAGTTGCAAGGCCAATTTTGTGCATTGCCTCGCGGAACAAATCCCGGTCTTCTGCCTTGTCGATGGCTTGCGCGTCTGCGCCAATCATCTCAACGTCCCATTTTTCAAGGACACCCATTTTGCGAAGCGACAGAGCTGTGTTGAGCGCGGTCTGTCCACCCATGGTTGGAAGCACCACAAGCTTGTCGTCAGGACGTTCTGTACGCTCCTTTTCGATGATCTTTGCAACGATTTCGGGTGTGATGGGTTCGATATAAGTTGCGTCTGCCAACTCAGGGTCTGTCATGATTGTGGCAGGATTGGAGTTTACCAGAATAATACGGTAGCCCTCGGCTTTAAGTGCCTTACAGGCTTGTGTTCCGGAATAGTCAAACTCACAGGCCTGACCGATAACGATTGGTCCAGCCCCGATGATGAGGATGGAATTAATATCTTTTCTTGCGGGCATCTAGCGTATCATTTCTCTTGCTGTTCGCGCGGCTGTAATTCATCCTTGGGAGACAGAAGAATCGTGGCGCAAAATGTAATGGCTAGAAGACTCATATAAATTATCTCCATGGGTTATGAAAGGGGGGATATGTGAGAAAGTTGGGGTAAAATGAAGTTTTAATTTTGGTTGCGCCGTCTTGCCACATTAACGTCATGGCATAGATGTCTATTAATTTAAATAATCCCCACAAACTCCAAAAAGGCCTTTTCCATGAAGTCTATTGTTTCTCTAGTTGCTGGTGTTATTTTGAGTGTAGTTTTAGGTTTTTCTGCACTTGCTAATGATTATAAAGTCGGTGATTTGGTGATTGAGCATCCGCATATTCCGGCGACTGTGAAATCTGCACCTGTTGCTGCCGGTTATTTGGTCATCAAGAACAATGGCCCAGAGGCTGACAGGTTGTTGGGTGTATCGGCGGGCTTTTCTGCCAAGCAGCAACTTCATACCATGACGATGGTTGAAGGTGTCATGCGCATGCGCCCGCTCAAGGATGGCGTGGAAATCCCTGCAGGTGGCGAAGTCGCTCTTGAGAAAGGCGGTAATCATCTGATGTTCATGAAACTGTCTGAACAAATGCAGATTGGTGAAATGCGCGATGTTACACTTGTTTTTGAAAAGGCGGGTGAAGTAAAAATTGACATGATGGTTATAGATCCTGTCGATTTGGAAGATAATGAAGATCACTCTTCACACAACAATCATGGTGGACATTCTAATTAACTTATAGACCAAGAGGCTGTGGATGAAGTTCTTGTGTTTGTTTCCATTTTTTGTTGAATATGTTAATTTTTTCAATGTCTGTTGGGGGATTATTTAATAATACAATAAGTGGAGTGAGCAAAATAAATGTTGATTAGGGCTATTTGTTTGGTTTTTATCAGCATTTTACATGCAGCACCTGCCTATGCCTTTACATTATCCTCCAGCGTTGAAGCGATCACCATTCCAACTGTTGGCGGCTCTTTTCAGACTGTAAGTTTTGAAAATACATATACGAATGCGGTTCCCACCTGTACTTATAATCTTCCAAGCGCTGCTGCGCCTCCGGCTGTGGTCCGCATCCAGAGTGTTGGCTCGTCAAGCATGCAGGTGCGACTGCAACAACCTCGTAACTCTTCTACTGTGACAAGCGGTTCCGTATTTTGTCTTGTGGCTGAGGAGGGCGCGAATATTTTGCCGGATGGCAGGCGCATTGAAGCCCGAAGGGTTGTTTCCACCGTTACGCATGGCCGAAATGTACCTTTGGGCAATAATTCTGCTACGATGCAAAATGTATCTGGTTCATTCTCAGGTTTTACGACACCGACGGTACTTGGCCAGGTTATGACATTTAATGACAGTGATTTTAGCTTTTTCCATGCAAATGATTGTGAATCTTCCGGCAACCCTCCTTATTTTTCCAATTTTGCCGATGGTATATGTGTGACCAAAATGGTTGCCGAAGATACAACAACGCGCAGCAATGAAACGCTTGGTATTATTGTTATTGAAAGTGGTAGTGGAAATTATGAAGGTGTTTCTTATACCGCCGCTCTGGGAGCGAACTCAATTGTTGGTGTGGATAATGGTGGTGCCAGTTATGGCCTTGGTGGTGCATTTGAATTTGCGGCGGCAACCCTTTCTGGATTGAATGGCAATAACGGTGGGTGGGCAGTCTTCCTTGGTGCTGGTGCGGTTGGCGGAACTGCACTTTCTCTTGCGGTTGATGAAGACCAGTTGCAAGATGGTGAGCGATCGCATATCGAGGAGAATGTTGCGTATTTTGCTGTGCGTAGACTACCGGTTTTTATAGCCACCAAAACGGTTGACCGCACAGAAATAGCTGAAACGCTTACTTTGAATTATGAGATTGTTCTGGAAAATACCGGACAGCTTGATCAAACGGGTGTTGTTGTTGATGATACTTTGCCTGATGGAAGTACTGGAAGTGTCTCAGGCCCGGTTGAAAGCATTACGGCTGATAGTATTTTTGAGGCTGGCGAAACATGGACTTATACGATTAGCTATCCTGTTACTGCGGGGGATATTTCTGCAGGTAGCGATTTAATCAACAATGTTTCTGTTGTTACAGATCAATATACATCAGAAAGTATTGCCGATGTAACAGCTTCTGCAACAACAACGATTGTTCCAGGAAATCCTTCCATAACGGTTACAAAAACTGCAAGTACAGATACCAATGTTCCTGTTGGTGTGTCTGTTACCTATACGTATGTTGTGGCAAATACAGGTAACCAGTTTATATCCAATATTACATTGGATGAAGCACATGGCGGGAGTGGTGCAACACCTGTTCCAACCAATGAAACACTGAGTACAGACAATGGTGTTATCAATGATTCAAATGATGCAAGTGTGGATGGGTCATGGGATAGTCTTGCGCCAGGCGACGAAATAACCTTTACGGCAACTTATATCGTTACCCAAAATGACATAGATACGCTTCAATAGCCAAAGACCTGATTTCCGCTTTGCATTACGAAATGTAATTCGCTAGTTTCCAACATGTTATTGAATGAAAAGCTGGAGTTTGGAAATGCGCTGGAAAGGCCGAAAGAGAAGTGCCAACGTAAATGATGCCCGTGGTCAAGGTGGAGGCGGATTTGGCTTTCCTACTGGTGGCCGCAGCCGCTTGCCAGTTGGCGGTGGCCACAGAAGCGGTGGTATGGGTATTGGCACCCTTGTCATCATTGGTATCGTTATGATGTTTTTGGGCATTAATCCCCTAAAACTTCTTTCAGGTGGTCTTGGCGGTAATCTTGGTGGTGGTTTTGCACCCCAAACGCAAGCACCGCAACGCCAACAAGCACCGCGCAGTTCTTATGGCAATGATGAAATGAAGCAGTTTGTTGAAACTATTTTGGGCTCAACCGAACAAGTCTGGACTACTATTTTTGCCAATTACGGAAAGCAATATCCAAAGCCTGAATTAAATCTGTTTAGTGGCCAGGTTCGCTCTGCTTGTGGCATGGCATCTGCTGCTTCCGGGCCGTTTTATTGTCCTGGTGATAGTCAGGTTTATATTGATTTGTCTTTTTACCAGGAGCTGGAGCAGAAGTTTGGAGCAGGCGGTGATTTTGCGCAGGCATATGTTCTGGCTCACGAAGTCGGCCATCATGTTCAAAACATAATGGGTGTACTCCCGCAGTTTAACAAAATGCGCCGTTCCATGGGCAAGGTTGAAGTCAACAAAATGTCTGTGAAGGTAGAGCTTCAGGCAGACTGCTTTGCAGGTGTTTGGGGGCATTACGTCAACAAGGAAGGCTGGCTAGAGGCGGGCGACCTTGAAGAGGCGATGGTTGCCGCACATCAGATTGGTGATGATGCAATACAAAAGCGCACCCAAGGCTACGTTGTGCCTGAGAGTTTTAACCATGGTACATCTGAGCAACGACGGTTTTGGTTCCGTCGTGGATTTGAATCAGGCCGTATTGAAAGTTGTGATACGTTTAAGGCACGTAAGCTTTAAATGGATTTAAAGCGCCAGCAAGCTTATTGAGTGACATTTGGCTTTGCTGATTTCTTTTGATGCGGTGGTGTTATCAACCTTGCCAAGTGGTGTTTTCAAATTTTTAGACACAAGACCTGTTTTGCGTGCAGCAATGGCAGACAACCCCCTGCGAAGACTCTTGCAGTTTTTTATGTCTGTATAATTTGTAGATGTATGGGGCATTGCGATAACATTCTGTATAGGTTGAATTCGTATATGCGCTCTATGTAAGTAAATTATGGCAGATTTAAAGGGCAGCTGATTCAAATCGCAATGACTTTATAACACTAAAATGTGAGCCAGATAATTTAAGCTTCATTTACCAGTGCTTCACCCTTGCTTTCCTTGATCAAGTTCAAGAAACGCTTGAAGAGATAATGGCTGTCCTGCGGGCCGGGTGAAGCTTCCGGATGATGTTGAACAGAGAAAACAGGTTTTCCATCAACTGCCAATCCACAATTTGAGCCATCGAAGAGTGAAACATGGGTTTCTTTAACGCCTGCCGGGAAGGTCTCGGCGTCTACGGCAAAACCATGGTTCATGGAAACAATTTCAACCTTGTTGGTCGTATGATCTTTTACCGGGTGATTGGCGCCGTGATGACCTTGATGCATTTTTTTGGTTTTTGCACCCAATGCCAAAGCCAGCATTTGATGACCAAGGCAAATTCCAAAAACCGGGATGTCGGTTTTTAAAATATCCTGAATGGCTTTTACCGAGTATTCACCTGTTGCGGCCGGATCGCCTGGTCCGTTGGATAAGAATACTCCATCCGGTTTATGCGCCAAAACCTCTTCTGCGTTCGCGGTAGCGGGCAGGATGGTGATTTTACAGCCAAGCCCTGCCATGAGGCGAAGGATGTTACGTTTTACACCGAAGTCCATTGCAACAATATGATATTGATCGCTGTCTGAATCGGAATACCCTTCGTTCCAAACCCATGGCTTTTGTGACCATGGCTTGTCTTGTCCATGCCCAACCGTTTTTGCCAAATCCAGCCCTTCAAGGCCTGACCATTCTTTTGCGCGTTTTTTCAAATCCTCAAAATCAAAGTTGCCATCAGATGAATGTGCAATCACGCAGTTGGCCATGCCTTTTTCGCGGATCAGGTTTGTCAGTGCGCGTGTGTCTATCCCGCTCATTGCGATGATGCCGCGTGTCTTTAGCCATTCGTCCAGATGCCTGGCTGAGCGGTAGTTTGACGGATTTGTAATATCTGCCTTGAAAACAGCTCCTACGGCGCCGTCAGATTTTCCGGCTTCGAGCATTTCCTGATCCTCATCATTGGCACCAACATTACCGATATGTGGGAAAGTGAAGGTTACAATCTGACCGGCGTAAGACGGATCTGTCAGAATTTCCTGATAGCCGGTAATTGCTGTGTTGAAGCAAACTTCTGCCTGAACAATACCTGTTGCCCCGCAGCCTTTGCCTTCAATAATTGTTCCGTCAGCAAGAACAATGGCTGCTGTTGGTTTTTGCATGTTCCAAGCAGGGGTACTGGATGTCATCTTCATGTTTCCTGGCATGTTTGTTCATTTGAATTCCATTCACAAGGAATGGAATCATCAAAATTAATTGTGTGGCTGAATTTGCAAAATAGTTCATAGTGTCATTTGGGTCAACAGAAGTAAAAATATATAATACTTAATAAAATCAATTCTTTAAACTATTTTTCCACCATTGATTGCTGGCTTGAATAGCGTTAAGTTCTCTGACGTCAAAAAACGAGGGTCATTATGCGTACCAAGATAGCAGAAGAAATGAAGCAGTCGATGAAGGATAAGAACCCTCGTCGCACATCAACGTTGCGGCTTATCAATGCAGCAATTACGGATCGTGACATTGCGCTTCGTGGCAAGGGCAAGGATAAAGCGGATGATGAGGAAGTGCTGGATATTCTCACCAAAATGGTCAAGCAGCGTGAAGAATCTTCCAAAATGTACCGTGAAGGCAATCGCCCCGAGCTTGAAACGCAAGAGCTGGAAGAAATTGAAATTATCCGGGAATTTTTACCAACGCAACTCTCTGCGCAAGAAGCCGAGGCTGCTGTTAATGATGCAATTGCTGAAACCGGCGCAGAAAGTTTGCGTGACATGGGCAAGGTCATGGGCATCTTGAAAGAACGTTATCGCGGGCAACTTGATATGGGTATCGTTGGCCCATTGGTAAAAGGCAAACTGGGTGCATAAACCTCACTTCGGGTTTTACTTATGACCCGCTCCTCTGCAATTTCACTTGTGTTGATTGGTGGTGTCCTGATGGGCACTGTTGGTATTATTCTGCGCTTGATTGAAACTGCTGACGGATTTCAGGTTCTGGTTTATCGCTCTCTTTCGCTTGCAGCGATGGTGATGTTGGTGGCCTGTCTTCGCCGAAAGGTGGGGATTGGTGCTTTCCTCAGGTCTTTTGACAAATGGGATGTTTTTGTCGGTGTTCTGCTCGGTTTCGCATTTAGCTTTTATGTTTATGCGCTTTTAAATACCAATATTGCCAGTGCGCTTTTTATTCTTTCCTCGGCGCCTATTTTCGCTGCTATTCTTGCGTGGGTTTTTATTGGTGAGAAACCCGGCTTAATAACCTATTTGGCACTGGCGTTAGCGATCATTGGTGTTGGATTGATGGTTAAGGACGGGTTTGAAACAGGCGGTATCCTTGGAAATCTATATGCGCTTTTTTCAGCCTTTTGCTTTGCCTCCATGCTCGTCATCATTCGCTATACCGGTAAGGAAGATGCCTTGGGTGGTAGTTTTTTGGGTGGGGTATTTGCTTGTGTGTTGAATGCAGTTGTTGCTGTTGCATTAGGTTCAGGCCTTGCTGTCAGCGAGTGGGATTTGGTTTTAAGCCTGTTTATGGGTGCGTTCACGATTGGGCTTGGGATAGCGCTCGTAACCTGGGCAGCAAGTTATCTGCCGGCACCTGAGGTTAGCATTCTGGTTTTGATCGAGAGTGTCACCGGGCCAATTTGGGTCTGGTTGTTTTTGGGCGAGGTAACAACGGTTAATGCACTGATTGGTGGAGCGATTGTATTGGGTGCTGTGGTCTTGCAGACACTCGGCGGTTCTGCAAAGAGTGCCTGAATTGATGATTTGATTAATCAGGAACGATTGCAGAAAACGTAGTCGTATCTCTTAATGTTTTTCAAAGCATTGCCATCTGCATTGTAGTTTTCCAGAATCTTTGCGCGGGTAAGGAGTTTGTTGTCTTTTATGAAGCCTGAGAATTCCAACTTGTCACCTTTATCAGCATAGGCCAATGTTGTTAAATCTTTGCCTTCACCTTTCTTGCCTGACAAAAGCAGATATCTGGAACTTTTACTTTTTGTTATTTGATCGAGTACAACAGTTTTTTCGTCTGTTGCCGTGTCATGTTTTTCAATGGCTGTTTTGGAGATATAAATAGTTGCACTTTGCTTGCCTGTTTCGCATGTTTCCAAGTCGGTTACATGCCAAATCCCCTCAATTGGCGAACCGACCTTACGCAGCTTTTCTGTAATTTCAGGCGTGTTGTCCGAGCAGGCGCCCAATGCCAATAGTGACACGCTACAGAATGTAAGAATGGTTTTTTTGATCATCAGATTTTCACAAAATGCCTCAGTTGCAAATTTTATAATTTCAAATCGTAAACATAAGATGTACAACACCTTTATGCGCTTTCCGGACTCTTTCCTTGATGACATTCGCGACCGCCTTCGGATTTCTGAAGTTGTGGGGCAGCGTGTGCAATTTGACAAGAAGAAGACAAATGCTGCCAAGGGGGATTTTTGGGGAAATTGTCCATTTCATGGTGAAAAGACGCCAAGCTTTCATTGCGAAGACCGTAAGGGACGATATTATTGCTTTGGTTGTGGGGCATCAGGTGATCACTTTAGATTTTTGACAGAACTTGATGGATTAAATTTTCATGAAGCGGTTGAGCTGCTTGCCAATCAGGCTGGCTTGCAAGTTCCGATTATGGATAAGCGTGAGCAGGAACGTGAAGAAAAGCGCAAGACGCTGTTTGAAGTGATGGAATTGGCCACACAGTTTTTTCAAGACAAGCTTCATGAGCCCATTGGTGCAAATGCACGGGCCTATTTGCGAGATCGTGGCTTGTCTCCCACCATACAACAGGAGTTTGGGATTGGTTTTGCGCCTGATAGCCGAAATTCTTTGAAAGAGTTCCTGGCTTCAAAAGGAATTGAAGCTCAGCAAATGGAGGCCTGCGGACTGGTCAATCACGGTGAAGGAATTGCGGTTTCCTATGACAAGTTTCGCGGTCGTATCATGTTTCCCATTCCGGATGCGAGAGGTCGCGTAATTGCCTTTGGTGGACGGGCACTTTCTGATGATGCACTTGCAAAATACATGAATTCTCCTGAAACGGAACTCTTTCATAAATCCAACGTACTTTATAATTTTGCCAAGGCGCGCAAGCCTGCCTATGACCAAAAGCAAGTGATTGCGGCAGAAGGTTATATGGATGTTATCGCACTTCATGCAGCAGGCTTTGCCAACGCTGTTGCCCCGCTTGGTACGGCGCTTACAGAACGCCAAATGGAGCTTTTATGGCGGATGAACCCTGAACCTGTCTTGTGTTTTGATGGTGATGGAGCAGGATTAAAAGCTGCCTATCGTGCAGTTGATATGGCACTGCCGAACATTCAACCGGGACGCTCCGTGCGTTTTGCCATATTACCGGAAGGCAAGGATCCTGATGATCTCATCAGGGAAGATGGTCCTGACGCAATGCGAGAAGTAATCAATAGTGCGCTTCCACTGGCGCAGATGCTTTGGAACCGTGAAATTGAGTCAGGTATTTATAATACACCTGAAAGGCGCGCAGAATTGCAAACGCGCATGCGCCAGATCGTAAGCTCTATAAAAGATGAAAGCGTTCGGTATCATTATGATCAGGATGTACGTGAAAGGCTTGCCGGCTATTTTTCAGCAGGTGTAGAGAACAAGAGGGGAAATTACTCCGGACGAGGTAATAATTCCGCTAATCGATATCAGGGTAATTTTGGAAATCAGAAGCAGGTCAAGGCTGGTGGGCGAAAATTTTCTGCAAGTCCTTCCTTGCTAGGTAGCAGGTTGGTTAAAAAAAGCCATGCAGGCATGTCATTAAGGGAAGCAGCACTTGTTGGCGGATTGATTTTCCATCCGGCACTTGGGGTTGAATTCTTCGAAGAGGTTTCAACACTTGATCTCCAAAGTAATGAGGCAAAGGCACTTCAATCGGTCTTTCTTGATTGTTTTGCCAATTGGCCGAACAGCAAAGATGCGACTGGAGATTTTCCTGACCTGGACTTTGTTATGGAGAGTATCCGCGAAAAAGGATTGGGTGTTGTTCTTGATAATGTAAAACAACATATAGTTACGAATAATTTGTGGCAATTGCTGCCAAATGCCGGATTTGAGGATGCCCGGGATGGCTGGTTACAATCTCACATCTTGTATCTTAAAAATCAGACACTAAATAAGGAATTGAAAGTAGCAGAACGCGCGTTGGCTGAAGATGATAGCCAAGAAAATCTTGAAAGACTGCTACAAATACAACAGGAACTTTCCCGAAGTGATGGGATTGAGGCACTTATAGATGGATTTGGTGCGTCTTCTGGACGTTCCAACAAAGGATTTTAAAGCTGTTTTTCAGCTTTGATTTATCATCCAAAATAAAAAAGTGTCTTGACCTCGTGTCATTTTGACGGAATCAGTCTTTGGGAAGAAAAAAATTATGGTTTTTGCAGAAACTCTTTTATTCTAATTGCCGGCTTTTGCTGATTGTCAGTGCGAGTAAATACAGCGGGTTAATGGTCGATTAACCAACAAGGGGCTACTGCAAAGATTAAAAGGTGAAGGCAGTGATTCGAATTTCAAGCTGAAGAGCTTGGCCTTTTCGGATCATTTCAGGGAAATTATTCAATCGCAGGTAGTGCTAAATGCCGCCTGATGGAGATAGAAGCCATATGGCTACAAAAGTTAAAGCAAAAGAAAAAACCGCTAAAGAAGATAAATCAGCAGAAAACCAGGACAAGCCAGTTCTTGATCTTAGTGATGCAGCGATCAAAAAGATGATCACTGCCGCCAAGAAGCGCGGCTATATAACAACTGACGCGCTCAATTCTGCTATCCCTTCTGATGAGGTGTCACCTGACCAGATCGAAGATGTGATGACAATGCTGTCTGATATGGGCATCAATGTGGTTGAAGAAGAGGATTTGGAAGAAGAAGCTGAAGGTGGTGATCTTGTTGAGACCACTGGCAAGGCTGTAACGGCTACCAAAAAGCGTGAACCTACTGACCGCACTGACGATCCTGTGCGCATGTATTTGCGTGAAATGGGTACGGTGGAGTTGCTATCGCGCGAGGGTGAGATTTCAATTGCGAAACGTATAGAAGCTGGCCGTGAAACCATGATTGCGGGGCTTTGTGAAAACCCGCTTACCTTCCAGGCCTTGATCATTTGGCGTGATGAATTGAACGAAGGCAATATTCTGCTTCGTGATATCATTGATCTTGAAGCAACTTATGCAGGCCCTGAAGCCAAGGTTGTGCCTGTTGGGCACATTCCTCCAGGTGGACAGGCGGCTGCGGAAAAAGCAAAGCGTGCTGAAGAAGAAGCTGAAAAGAAAAAAGCCGAGTTAAAGACGGACCCTCTAACGGGCGAAGTGCTTCCTGGCCAAGAGGAAGAAGATGACGATGAAGATGATGATGACATGGAAGCAAGTCTATCGCTTGCGGCCATGGAAGCAGAGCTGAAGCCCCAGGTTTTTGAGACGCTAAACATTATTGCAAACGACTATAAAAAGCTTCGTCGTCTGCAAGACCAATTGGTTGAGAAGGCACTTGGCAACAAAAAACTCTCTCCAGCGCAGGAAAAGCGTTACAAAGAGTTGCATGACAACATTGTGGAAGCTGTTAAATCACTTTCCCTTAACAATAACCGCATTGAGGCACTGGTTGAACAGCTTTATGCAATTAACAAGAATCTTTTGGGTCTTGAAGGCCGTTTGATGCGTTTGGCTGAAAGCTACGGCGTACCGCGCGATGCTTTCCTGTCCGAGTATTTTGGTTCCGAACTTGATCCAAACTGGGTACGCCGTATTGCAAACCTTTCTGCCAAAGGCTGGAAAGAGTTTAACAAGGGTGAAAACGTTACGATTAAAGAAATCCGTGGCGATATTCAAGATCTTGCAGGTGAAACTGGCCTTCAACCCACTGAATTCCGTCGCATTGTGCAAAAAGTGCAAAAAGGCCAGCGGGAAGCGCGTCAAGCCAAGAAAGAAATGGTTGAAGCAAACTTGCGTTTGGTGATCTCGATTGCGAAGAAATATACAAACCGTGGTCTTCAATTCCTTGATCTTATTCAAGAAGGCAACATCGGCCTGATGAAGGCGGTGGACAAGTTTGAATATCGTCGAGGTTACAAGTTTTCAACTTATGCCACCTGGTGGATCAGGCAGGCGATTACGCGGTCTATTGCAGATCAGGCACGAACCATTCGTATTCCGGTGCACATGATTGAGACAATCAACAAGATTGTGCGCACATCGCGCCAGATGCTTCACGAGATTGGCCGTGAGCCAACTCCGGAAGAACTGTCAGAAAAGCTGGCAATGCCTTTGGAAAAAGTGCGCAAGGTCTTGAAAATTGCCAAAGAGCCGATTTCTCTTGAAACACCGATTGGTGATGAAGAAGACAGTCATCTTGGTGATTTCATTGAAGATAAAAATGCTATTCTGCCAATTGATGCGGCCATTCAGGCGAATTTGCGTGAGACAACAACGAGAGTTCTTGCTTCACTTACACCGCGTGAAGAGCGGGTTCTTAGAATGCGCTTTGGTATCGGCATGAATACCGACCATACACTTGAAGAGGTCGGGCAACAGTTCAGCGTGACGCGTGAGCGTATTCGCCAGATTGAAGCCAAAGCACTGCGTAAACTCAAGCATCCATCAAGGTCACGCAAGTTGAGATCATTTCTGGATAGCTAGGATTTACAAAACCAAATTCAAAACCCGCTCATGTTTGAAGCGGGTTTTTTTTATGCTATCAAGAATACACATCTTTTTGAAATGGGTCATGCAATGTCATTCTTTAAAAAATTATTTGGCGGCGGCGAGAAACTATCCAATAGTGCCAAGTCTGTCGATGAGTTGGATTATGAGGGCTTTCATATCGTGACTACACCAATTGATGAAGGCGGGCAGTTTCGAGTTTGTGCCTTGATTAGCAAGGATTTTGGCGATGATCAGAAAACCCATAAACTCATTCGTGCCGATATGTGTTCTACTGCCCAGGAAGCATCCGATATTGCGATGAGGAAATCACGGCAAATGATTGATGAGCGCGGTGATGGTATTTTTTAGTATGATTGGGTTTAAAGCATGTTATAAACAAAAAAGGCTTCAGTACTTAAAAAAGTAATGAAGCCTTTTAGACATAACAGTTCAATTCTTTGGGGCAAAAAGTTTCGAACAGCGATGCCAGATATAGATGGGAAAACTATCCCTCCATCAACTGAGTATAACTGATTGAAATATTGGCTTAAACTATCAATTCTGATAGTTTCGTTTTGCTTGGGTGGGTTGATGCATGAAGAATTCATTAGCTGATTTGATGACAAATCTTGATGGATGTAATCAGGAATCAGCTTGGGAACACTCACAAAAGTTTTTTGGGGAATTAGGCTTTCATATTGTCAATTACGGGATAATCGACAAAACGCACTTCGATTTGTTGGGGTTTCATACCAATATGTGTGAAGACTGGATGTCTCATTACATGGAGTGTGAATACGGTAAAAATGACCCTTGGGTGCATCATGTTATTTCCAGTGAAAAGTCAATTTTATTCAGCCGGGACGGGCCGTGTGAACTTGTATTCGATGAGAATTCCATTGCAGAAAAAATGATTAATGAGGCTAAGGACTATGGTTTGAATACCTCTATTTGTGTGCCTATTCACAATAAATTTGGACATCTGATTACCGGGTTTAATCTTGCTTCAAGTATGGATCATGCAGAATTCCGGTCGATGCTTGATGAGAATTTGGA